>NZ_CP037953.1:914281-1219042 GCF_009756665.1 Permianibacter aggregans | reverse complement strand
GGCAAGACCGTGCTTTGTTTGCCGGGACGTATCACCCGTTTGAAAGGTCATCGTGATTTCATTGAACTCGTTGCCGCGCTGCGTGCACAAGGCCGAGAAGTATTCGGCTTGATTGTTGGCGGCGAAGATCCGAAGCGTGCCGCTTATGCCGATGAATTGAAAACACTGGTCAACGCGCTCGGCCTCAATGACGCGATTATTTTCACTGGCCACCGCAGTGACATCCGCGAGATTTACAGTGTCTCCGATATCGTTTATTCGTTGTCGAACAAACCGGAGTCGTTCGGCCGCACGGTGTTGGAAACGCTGGCATTGGGCCGGCCGGTGCTGGCCTATGCTCATGGCGGCGTGCAGGAGATCTTGTCGGTGCTGTTCCCGGACGGCATGGTGCCGCTGGCGGACAACGAGGCGCTTTTTCAGCGAACGATTCACCAGCTCGACCAACCGAAGAAACCGATACGCGAACATCCGTTCCTGCTGCAGACAATGATTGCGCAAACACTGGCGGTCTACCAGCGTTTAACCACACGCTGAGCGAGCCGGCGTTCCGGAAGTCAGCGGAAATACAGCAACGCCATCAAAATCGCTGCCAACAATAAGCTGACCCCTTTCCAGAATTGCTCTGGCGCCCGCTCCAGCAGCGGCGTTTCCGTTGTCTGCAAATAGCGTGCATTCGGATGATGCAGCTCATGTACAAATTCCGACAAGGCTTCATGGCGCTGCGCCGGTTCCGGATGGCAGGCCCGGCGCACGGCGCCATCGAGCCATAACGGAATATACGGATTCTGTTCGCTCAAGCTGTCAAAGCGCAGCGGTTTGCCATTTTTACTATGCAACTTACGTTTTGGCGGCGCGCCACTCAGCATTTCATAGGCAACAATGCCTAAGCTGTACAAATCAGCCGCTGGCGTAAATTGCTGACGCGACAACACTTCCGGCGCGCTGTAGGCCAGCGTCGTGCCGGTCAGCAAATGAATCCCGTACGCGGCATGGGAGTTCAGGTTGCCGTGACTGGCCGAGCCGAGATCAATCAGCGTCAAATGGCCCTGTTCATCGACAATGATATTTTCCGGTTTGATATCCAGATGCAACACCGCTTGCCGATGCAGGTATTGAATGGCTTGCGCCAACTGGGTCAGCAACGAAACGATTTTCGGAATGTCGAGTTGCCGCTGTTCCTGCAGCCACTGCCGCAAGGTGATGCCGGAAACCGGCGCCATCACGGAATACAGCCACTCACTTTCCGAACTGCCGACGGCACGAACGATATGCGGGTGACGAATCTGCTTCAGCAACCATTGTTCGCGCAGAAAATGCTCCAGATGGTCCGGATCATCGGCTTTCAACAACGACGGTATTTTCAGTACGCAGTGCTGGCCGCTCGCGGTATCCTCGGCGAGAAACAGCTCCGAGCGTGTGCTTTCATGAATGCGCTTTTCAATGCGGTAATGATCCAGCATCTGCCCTGGCCGCAGACCGCTCGGCACTTTGCGAACGCGCACGCTGCTGGTGGTTTCGCTTTCACTGGTTACCGCCAATAATTGCGCGCTCATGTTGTCATTGCTGTGCCGTGCGGCTTCCGCAATCAGTAATTGCAAGCGCGCATCCAGCGAATCGTCCATCGCCAGCACGTCGGCAATGGCTTCCGCTTTCAGCCAATCGTGAATGCCATCGGTAGTCAGCAAGAACAGATCGCCAACGGCGATGTCGGTCACGCCGTAGCTGATTGCTACGCGTGGATGTGCACCCATGGCATTGTCCAGCGCACCGTGTCCGGCTTCGTCGCGATCATCACGGGTCAATTGCGTCAGCTTGCCATCGCGATAGCGCCAGATGCGGGTGTCGCCGACATGAAATAAATGTGCCGTGTGACCGGACAACACCAGCGCGCTGAACGTCGATAAATGTTTATCCTGTTCGCGATGCGCATTCGGACTCAAGCCTGCCAGCCAGCGATTCAAGGCTTCGATTACACGAAAGCCAGCGCGCCTGACCGGCCAGGTATCCGGTGTTGCGAAAAAATCTGACAGAAAACCCTGCACGCAAATCTCGGCAGCGTGGCGACCACCGGCACAGCGGCCGACGCCGTCGGCAATGGCGGCAGCGACTCCATGGCCTTGACCAGTGCTTTGTTGGTCGAGCCGCATGCCGATGCAGTCATCGTTTTGCGGGCGCACGCCCGGGACACTGAGTTGCGCGCCCGCGACATGAAAGGCGGCTGGCACGGATTCAGTTTTAACGTTCATGGCAACGGCATGCATGATCTCACTCCACGGCAATCAACTGGATGCTGCCATCGGGCATCACTTCGATTAAATGGCCTTTCGGTTCGCTATACCATTGCACGGCAAGCAAACTGAGCGCGGCCGTACTGGCGATAAAGACAAAGAAAAATGACGGACCGTACAAGGCCAGCATCGTCAAGAACACCAGACCGCCGACATTGCCATAAGCACCGGCTATGCCGGCGAACTGGCCGGTCAAGCGACGTTGAATCAGCGGCACACAAGCGAACACGGCGCCGCAACCGGCCTGGACGAAAAAGGACGCCACGACGGTCAAACCAATAACCGCCAACATCGGCCAACTGGCTTCGATATGGGCAAAACCGAGAAAGCCAAGCGTGATACCGACCATGACCAGCGTCAGCACATTTTTGCGACCAAATTTGTCGCTGAACCAACCGCCGAGTGGCCGGGCAATCAGGTTCATAAAGGCAAACGAGGACGCAAGCGCCGCGGCCAGCATCGGGCTCCAGCCAAAGGTGTCATGAAAATACAGCGGCAGCATGGATACCACGGCCAACTCCGCGCCAAATGCTGCTAGATACGCGATGCTCAAGATCGTCACTTGCTTGAACGCATACTGCACCGGCGGCGGTGTTTGCACCGGTGCAAACAGATGCTGATTGACGCTGAACATCTTGCGCACTTGCAGCGCGTACAACAGCAGAAAGCCGGCACCAATTGCCAACGCTACCGGCAGCGGCAACAGCGGTGTTGGTGGCGCCGATAGCTTCCATAACAATAACGCGATGGCCAGATACAGCACGCTACTGGTCGCGATATACAAGACCAGATCCTTGCGGGAACTGACTTCCAAGGCGCCGATGCGATTCGGCTTGAAATAGGTAGCACCGGCCGGTGTATCGCGGGCAAAGCGATAGAAAAACCAGGCGTAAATGATGGCGATGGTACCGGCCAGCGCGACCGCGACACGCCAACCCAGTGGCAGCGCAAAAAAGCTGGCGATTAACGGCAACACCAATGCGCCTACGGCGGCTCCAAAATTTCCCCAACCGCCGTAAATGCCTTCGGCGAGGCCGAGCTGGCGAGCGGGAAACCATTCGGCAATCAAGCGGATACCGACAACAAAACTGGCGCCGACAAAACCAAGCAGGAATCGGAACGCTGCCAGCGTTTCATAATTCGGTGCCAGCGCGAAACCAAAACAGAGCAAACCGCCGATCAGCAACAACAGGCTGTAAATCACCCTTGGGCCAAACTTGTCGACAAACATGCCAATCAGACTGCGAGCCGGTATGGTCAACGCCACGTTCAACAGCAACAGCGTTTTGACTTGATGATCATTCAGCGCCAGCGATTCCTTGATATAAATCATCAACGGCGCATGCGCGAACCAGATGACAAAGCTGATAAAAAACGCCAGCCAACTTAAGTGCAGCATCTGTATGCGCTGATGCCGCAAATCCCATAATCGCAATGCTTCCTCACTCATGATTCCCCTCCGTTTCATTGTTCAATAATTGTCGACGGAGCAATTCTGATGCCATCGGGTTGATAGGGCCTGTTTATCTTTGCCACGCCACAGCGTTGCCGCCCGGAAAAGCGCCAGGCAAGGCACGAGGAGAGAAGTTTGTTCGACACATCCCTGTGTCTCACCCCTCCGGGGCTGAAGCTCAAAAACGCTCCCGGCGTTTTTGTGGTCATTCCAAATGAACGACGAGCAACGCGGCATGGCGCTTTTCTGGGTGCAACCCGAAGGGACGGGCCGCCCGTAGCGCATTGCGGCGTCATGCGTCGCTCATGTACGTCAAGTACACCGCGCTCCTCATTCCTGCGCCCCACAGGGACGTGGGACGTGTCGCAAGCGCGTCAGGAGACGCGCGCGACCACTGCGCTACGGGCAGCTCCGTCGCAGCGGCGTGACAAAGGTAAACAGGCCCTAGCGTGGAGGCGACAGCCTTGCCGCTGAATCAGTGCAGCCAGGCGCTGACTCATGCGCCATATATGCTCAAACGGCTGACTTGGCGCACCAGAATGAATCAATTGCGATCGCTCAGAAGCGCCGTGAGATAGACCGTTTCTTTCCGGCAAAAGCCGTGGGTATCCAACAGCAATACGTACTATCGACATATAACCAATGGTGACATCCAGTTAAAAAATAGCTGGCAAGCAAATTGCTGAATTAGTGAGTACGGAGAAGGAAAACAGAGCAAAAGCAGGTATGAAATCGGTACGAAAGCTGGCGGTGATCGGCAATGGTATGGCGGCCGGAAAACTGCTGCAGGAGCTGCTAACGGCTGCGCCCGGTCACTACGACATCACGGTGTTCAGCGAGGAGCGCTACGGCAATTACAACCGGATTTTGTTGTCACCGGTATTGGCCGGGGAAAAGACGCTCGATGAAATCATGATCAATGATCTCGATTGGTATCAGCAACACGGTATTCGGCTGTTGACCGAGACCCGTATCGTCGCGATTGATCGCGAACGAAAACAGCTTGGTGATCAACACGGCAAGCGTTACGACTACGACGCGTTGGTGATTGCCACCGGTTCGACACCATTCATGTTGCCGTTGCCCGGTGTTGATTTACCGGGCGTGATCGGCTTTCGTGATATCAATGATGTGCAAACGATGATTGAAGCTTCTGGCCCGGAAAAGCACGCCGTGGTGATTGGCGGTGGTTTGCTTGGTCTGGAGGCGGCGAACGGGTTACTGAAACGCGGTATGCGGGTGACGGTGTTGCACAATATGCCGTTCCTGATGAACCGGCAATTGGACGAATCGGCGGCAAGACTATTGCAACGCGCACTGGAACAGCGGCAGCTCGATATCCGTTGTGATGCGCAAACCACGGCGATCATCGGCGATGGCAAAGTGCAGGGCGTAAGACTGGCGGATGGCTTGGAATTGCGTGCCGATTTGGTTGTTATGGCTGTTGGCATTCGCCCGAACACGGCATTGGCAAAAGCTAATGGTGTAGCTTGCGGGCGTGGCATTCTGGTCGATGCCGAACTGCGTACCAGTGAGCCGGATGTATTTGCACTTGGTGAATGTGTGGAGTTCGACGGCGAGGTGTTTGGTTTGGTCGCACCGCTTTACGATCAGGCTCGCACCTTGGCCAAGGTGTTGGCTGGCGAAACCGCTCGCTACCATTTGCAAAGCACCGCGACCAAGCTGAAAGTGACCGGGATTGATTTGTATTCGGCCGGTGAGTTCGAGCTCGGTGAAGGCAAACACGAAATCGTCATGCAGGACCCGGCTATCGGCATCTATAAAAAACTGGTGCTGCAGGAGAATCGCCTGGTCGGCGCCGTGTTGTACGGTGATACTCGCGATGGCCCGTGGTACGCCCAGTTGATGAAAAACGGCACCGATGTCAGTGCCTGGCGCGAGATGTTGGTGTTCGGGCAGGCATTTGTTGAATCGGATAAAACCGTTTCGAGCGGTGTTGCCGACTTACCGAATGACGCGGAAATTTGTGGTTGCAATGGCATTTGCAAAGGGCAGATCGTGCAGGCGATTCAGGCGCAATCCTTGACGACGTTGGATCAGGTTCGCGCCCATACCAAAGCCTCGTCTTCCTGTGGTAGTTGTACACCGCAAGTCGAGCAATTGCTACAGGCGACGCTTGGTGAGGCCTATCAGGCAGCAGAAGGCGAAAAACCGATTTGCGCCTGCATCAATGCCGGTCATGACCGCGTGCGGCAATCCATTCTTGAGCATTCGCTGAAAACGATTGCCGATGTCATGGCATTTCATCACTGGCAAAATCCAGATGGCTGTCATGTTTGCCGGCCAGCGCTGAATTTTTATTTGCTCAGCGCTTGGCCTGATGAATATGTCGATGATGCCCAGTCGCGTTTTATCAACGAGCGTCATCACGCCAATATCCAGAAAGATAATAGCTATACGGTAGTGCCGCGCATTTGGGGCGGTATCACCAATGCCCAGGAATTGCGAGCGATTGCCGATGCCGCGGAAAAATATCAGGTGCCGATGGTCAAGATCACCGGCGGTCAGCGCATTGATTTGGTCGGTGTCAAGAAAGCGCAGTTACCGGAAATCTGGAAAGATCTGACCGATGCCGGTTTTGTTTCCGGTCATGCCTATGCCAAAGCCTTGCGAACCGTAAAAACCTGTATCGGTAAAGCCTATTGCCGATTTGGCACGCAGGATTCGACCGGCATGGGCGTGCAAATGGAAAAACTGACCTGGGGTTCCTGGACGCCGGCAAAAGTCAAAATGGCCGTCTCCGGTTGCCCGCGCAATTGCGCTGAAGCGACGATAAAAGATTTTGGCGTTGTCGCCGTTGATTCCGGCTGGGAATTGCATGTCGGTGGTAACGGTGGCATCAAGGTGCGGGTCTGCGACAAGCTGACCAAAGTGGATACTGAGGACGAAGTGCTCGAATACACCGCCGCATTCATGCAGCTGTATCGCGAACAGGCACGTTATGGCGAGCGCACGGCGCATTGGATTGAGCGCGTAGGTGCCGACTATTTAAAGCGGCAACTGGTGGCTGACCCAGAAAATCGGCAGGCGCTGCAGCAGCGATTCCTGCAATCGCAACAGCAGGCACAGCACGATCCTTGGCGCGCCCAGATTGGCTCCGAGCAGCAGCGTCAGGCTTTTATTCCGGTACAGGAAATTCATTGAGGAGTTGGGCATGAAGCAGGCAAATGAAGCGCTGTGGCTGGATATCTGCGACGCCGAACAAATTCCGTTGCTCGGTTCGCGTATTGTTCGGGCGCCGAGTGGTGATATCGCTATTTTCCGCACTGCCGGTGATCAATTTTTCGCGGTGCGTGATCGCTGCCCGCATAAAGGTGGCGCGTTATCGGAAGGTATAGTTCACGGCCATCAGGTGACGTGCCCGTTGCATAACTGGGTCATTGATTTAACAAGCGGCGAAGCCCGCGCACCCGATATCGGTTGCGTCAAACGTTTTCCGGTTGAGCGGCGCGGTCAGCGTCTGTGGTTGTCACTGATACCGGAGCAGGCGATCGCGGTGCAGGTTGCTGAATGAGTGCAGTGGTTTCGACAGCCTGTCCTTACTGTGGTGTCGGTTGCGGCGTCAATGTGCGGGTGCAGGATGCTGATGAGCGCGTGATACAGATCAGCGGTGACAGCGGCCATCCAGCCAATCGCGGTCGCTTGTGCGGCAAGGGATTGGCGTTGGCCGATACCGTTACCCTCGAAGGCCGTTTATTGCGGCCGTTGATTGGCGAAAGGGAAACGGATTGGTCAACGGCGCTCGACGAAGTCGCCAGTCGTTTGCAGCAAGTGTTGGATGAGCACGGACCGGAGGCGATTGGTTTTTATCTTTCCGGTCAAATGTTGACGGAAGACTATTACGTTGCCAACAAGCTCTGCAAAGGCTTTATCGGCACCGCCAACGTCGATACCAATTCACGGCTTTGTATGGCATCCAGTGTCGCCGGCCACAAGAAAGCGTTTGGTAGCGACACGGTGCCGGTGCGTTATGAAGATCTGGAAAGCGCGGATCTGGTTGTGCTGGTCGGCTCCAATCTCGCCTGGTGTCATCCGGTGTTGTATCAGCGCCTGCGCGAAGCAAAAGCTCAGCGCCCGGACATGCGCATCGTCGTCATTGATCCGCGTGTAACCGATACCGTCGATATCGCTGATCTGCATCTGGCTATCGCACCAGGCAGCGATACCTTGCTTTTTAACGGTGCTTTGCATCAGCTGCGTCTTCATGCGCAAGCAGATTATGTTTTTCTGGAACAGCATGTTGACGGGTTTTCCGAGGCCCTGAATGCTGCTGAACGCATGGCCGCCGATCCCGTTGCAGTCGCGCAAGCTTGCGGTGTTTCCGTAGACGCCTTGGCGCGTTTTTATCAATGGTTCTGCTACACCGAGAAAACTGTCACGGTGTATTCGCAGGGCGTCAACCAGTCGACGATCGGTACGGAAAAAGTGCTGAGCATCATCAACTGCCATTTGTTTACCGGCCGCATCGGTAAACCGGGCATGGGGCCGTTCTCGGTGACCGGCCAACCGAATGCCATGGGCGGCCGTGAAGTCGGCGGCCTTGCCAATCAATTGGCGGCGCATATGGATTTTGATGCCGATTCCGTTGACCGGGTTGCGCGCTTCTGGAAGGCCCCGAATATCGTCAGCAAGCCCGGTCTGAAAGCGGTCGATTTATTTCAGGCCGTTGCCGATGGCCGCATCAAGTTCCTGTGGATCATCGCGACCAATCCAGCGGTGTCGATGCCGGAGGCTGCACGTGTTGCCGAAGCGATTGCGAGTTGCCCGACGGTTGTGGTTTCTGATTGCATCAAAGACACCGACACCGTGCGTTTGGCGAAAATCAAACTGCCGGCAACTGCCTGGGCGGAAAAATCCGGAACCGTGACCAATTCGGAGCGTTGTATTTCCCGCCAGCGTGCGTTTTTGCCGGCACCAGGTGAGGCCAAACCCGATTGGTGGATTATTTGCGAAGTGGCCAAACGGCTAGGTTTTGCTGAGGCGTTCTCTTATCAACATGAAGCCGAAATTTTTCGCGAGCATGCCCGACTTTCGGCATTCGAAAATTTTGGCCGGCGCGATTTTGATTTGGGCGCATTGGCGGTAATTTCTGAGCTTGAGTATCAACAGTTACCGCCGCAGCGATGGCCATTGCGCGCGACAAAAGCGAAGCAACCAAAAGAGTTGTTCGAAGACGGCCGCTTTTTCACGGCAAACGGCAAAGCGCGAATGCATCCGGTGGTCAACGTCGGCTGTGCAGTCAGTGCCAGCGACGCACAAATGCTGCGCTTGAATACCGGCCGCAGCCGTGACCAATGGCACACGATGACGCGTACCGCTCTGGCGTCGCGCCTGAATCAGTATCGGCCAGAGCCGACGTTAACGCTCTCCGCATTTGACGCCGCCAGTCGCGGAATAGCGCACGGCGATTTGGTACAGGTTCGCTCGGTCAATGGCGCGGCGATTTTGCGCGCCGAGATTGCCGAGGCACAGCGGCCTGGTCAGGTGTTTGCGCCGATACATTGGAGTGATACCTATTCCGTCAATGCGGTGATCAGTGCACTGGTGACCGCCAATACCGATCCTATTTCCGGTCAGCCAGAGCTGAAAGCCATGCCTGTCGACGTGCAAAAATGGCCTGCACGCTGGCAAGGGTTTTTGCTGACCCGCGAGGCCTGCGATGTTCGCCCGTTTGGCTATTGGAGCCGCAGCAAAACGGCGCACGGATGGCGTTATGAAATCGCCGGTCAACAAGCTGTAACGGATTGGTCAGCGCTAGCAAAAACACTATTGTGCGAGCGACGTGGTGATCAGTGGTTGGCGTTTCATGAAGCGAGCAGCGGTAGTTATCGGGCCATGTGCGTGCGCGAGGGTTATCTGCAGGCAGCCTTGATTATCAGCAGCGGCGCCTTACCTGAACGCGATTGGTTGCTGGCTTTGTTTGCCGAACCTTTGAGCAATGAAGAGCGCCTGGCGTTGCTGGCGGCGCGGCCGCTACGTGCGCAGAATCAAACCGGTCGCTGTGTTTGTTCCTGCATGCAGGTTGGTGAGCAAACGATACGTCGTGCTATCGCTGATGGCGCGGATTCGGTGACAGCGATTGGCCAGTGCACCCAGGCCGGCACCCAGTGCGGCTCTTGCGTGCCGGAATTGAAACGGTTGCTGCACTCGGCGCTGTCGAGCGCGAGCCAAACGTAATCGGAAAATCAGGAAACTTGTTTGACCTTGACCGAGCGGCCTTTGATCTTGCCATCCTGCAAACGGCGCAGCGCTTTGTCGGCAATCGATTTATCGACGGCGACAAAAGTCTGATGATCGAACAAATCAATTTTTCCGATCAGCTCAAACGGCAAGCCTGCTTCGCCGGTCAACGCGCCGACGACATCGCCGGGCCGCATTTTATTTTTGCGGCCACTATCCAAACACAATGTCACCATGCGCGCGCTGAGTGCGGCCTTGGCTTTGTTTTTGTCGGCAACGGTCAGCGTTTCCCAGCTTTGTTTTTTCAGCGGCTGTTCGATGAACGCTTCGATATGGCCAAGGCGATGGTTTTGCGATGGCGCAACGAGGCTCAGCGCCACACCTTTTTGACCTGCTCGACCAGTGCGGCCGATGCGGTGAATATACACTTCCGGATCGTGCGGTAATTCGTAATTGATCACCGCTTTCAACTCTTTGATATCGAGCCCGCGTGCGGCCATATCGGTGGCGACCAGCAACGGGCAGCTCTTGTTGGCAAAACGCAGCAGCATCAAATCCCGATCGCGCTGTTCCAAATCACCATGCAAACTCAGTGCATCGAAGCCGGCGCTGCGCAATTCCTCGGCAACTTTTTCACAATCGATTTTGGTATTGCAGAAAATCACCGCTGATTCAGGTAGGTAGTGCGCCAATAACTGCTTCAACGCTTGCGGTTTTTCCGCATTGTCTTTGACCGCGAACGCCAGTTGATCAATGTATTGCTGACTGTGTACCGCCTCGACGGTGACTTCCAGTGGCTTGTGCTGAATGCGATCGCTCAGCTCGCGTATCGATTCCGGATAGGTCGCCGAGAACAACAAGGTTTGCCGGCGCTTCGGGCAGAACGACAGCACATCATCGACCTCAGCAGCAAAGCCCATGTCGAGCATCCGGTCGGCTTCGTCGAGTACCAACACCGACAGCCGATCGAGCTTCAGAGTCTGCCGATGCAAATGATCCTGCAAGCGGCCCGGCGTGCCGACAACGATATGGGCGCCGTGTTCCAGCGAACCGATCTGCGGTCCCATCGGTGACCCACCACAGAGGGTGATGACCTTGATATGCGGAATGCAGCGGGCCAGCCGTCGAATTTCCTTGCTGACCTGATCGGCGAGTTCCCGCGTCGGGCATAGCACCAGGGCCTGTACACCGAAAAAGTCTGGATTCAGGCGCTGCAAGATGCCAAGGGTGAACGCGGCGGTTTTGCCGCTGCCGGTTTTCGCTTTGGCGATGACATCACGGCCTTGCAGAATCGACGGCAGGCTTTGCGCTTGAATGGGCGTCATCGCCTCGAAACCGAGCGAGGCCAGGTTATCGAGCATGGCGGCAGAAAGCGGTAAAACGGAGAACAGCGTAGACATGAGACGGCTCAAGAGTTGGTACGTTGCTACCGAGTAAGCCATCTCAAAAATGCCTGGAGCTCGGCGATCTACGTGAATGCGGTGCTCGGAATCCTCATTTACTACTTGTAAACTCCGGTTCCTGCGCTCCTCTTCGCGTACCTCGCCATCGCCCAGGCTATTTTTGAGATGGCTTAGCGTAACAATCGGGAAGCGCATTGTACGTGGATGACGCCGCAGGCGACAAATGCGATAATCGCGCCCGTTTTGACAGTCTCCACTCCCTTCCTGTGCCGTTTCGGCCGTTCAAAAGTGTGTTGGCCTGTTTTTCCTCACTCGTTAATTTTGGATTTCACTGTGATCGCCACGGCCAATATCACCATGCAGTTTGGCGCCAAGCCATTGTTCGAAAACGTCAGTGTCAATTTTGCCCATGGCAATCGCTATGGTTTGATTGGTGCCAATGGCTGCGGCAAATCGACGTTCATGAAAATTCTTGGCGGCGATCTGGAGCCTTCTGCCGGACAGGTGATGCTGGAGCCGAATGTGCGGCTCGGTAAACTGCGTCAGGATCAGTTTGCGTTTGAAACGCATTCGGTGATCGACACGGTGATCATGGGCCATAGCGAGCTGGCCAAAATCAAACGCGAGCGCGAACGGATTTACGCGCTGCCGGAAATGAGCGAAGCCGATGGTATTGCCGTCGCCGAACTGGAAGTGCAGTTTGCCGAACTCGATGGCTATACCGCCGAAGCGCGTGCCGGTGAATTGCTGCTTGGTCTTGGCATTCCACTGGAACAACACGAAGGACCGATGAGCGCCGTTGCGCCCGGCTGGAAGCTGCGGGTATTGCTCGCGCAGGCGCTGTTTGCCGACCCGGATGTGTTGCTGCTTGACGAACCGACCAACCACCTCGACATCAACACGATTCGTTGGTTGGAAAACGTGCTCAATGAACGCAACAGCACAATGATCATCATCTCCCACGATCGTCATTTCCTGAACAGCGTCTGCACCCATATGGCCGACATGGATTACGGCGAGCTGCGCGTCTACCCTGGCAATTACGACGATTACATGCGCGCCTCGACGCAAGCACGTGAACGCTTGCTGGCCGATAACGCCAAGAAGAAAGCGCAGATTGCCGAGTTGCAGGCGTTCGTTTCCCGCTTCTCGGCCAACGCCTCAAAATCGGCCCAAGCCACTTCACGGGCGCGGCAAATCAAGAAAATTGAACTGGAGGAAGTTAAACCGTCCAGCCGGGTCAGTCCGTTCATTCGTTTCGATCAAAACAAGAAACTGCACCGTCAGGCCGTGACCATCGAGAACATGAGCTTTGCCTTTGGTGAGCAAACCTTGATTGACCGCTTTAGTGTGCAAATCGAAGCCGGTGAACGGGTGGCGATTATCGGCCCGAACGGTATCGGCAAAACCTCACTGCTGCGCTGCCTGATGGGCGAGCTTGCGATTCAGCAAGGCAGCATCAAATGGACCGATAGCGCCGATATTGGTTACTACGCGCAAGATCATGCCCACGACTTTACCGATGACTGTTCATTATTCGAGTGGATGGCGCAATGGACCAAGGGCGGCGAAATGCTGGTGCGTGGCACGCTCGGTCGCATGCTGTTTTCCAATGACGAGATTTTCAAATCGGTGAAAGTGCTATCCGGTGGTGAGCAGGGTCGGATGCTGTTCGGCAAACTGATTCTGCAACGACCGAATGTCATGGTGCTTGATGAGCCGACCAATCACCTCGATATGGAATCGATCGAAGCGCTGAACCTGGCGCTGGAGCATTATCCGGGCACGCTGATTTTCGTCAGCCATGACCGCGAGTTTGTTTCATCATTGGCGACACGAATTATCGACATGCAGCCGGGTCGCATTGTCGACTTTGGCGGCAACTACGAAGATTACTTGCGCAGTCAGGGAATCGTCATGGCTTCGAAAGAAGCTTGATTAAGCTTTCCGAAAGAGGCCTGAGTCAGTCAATAGCAAATATCGATATCAACGGGATCAGCGGCGATGCGAATCTCGACAACGCCGTTGTCGTGTTGATACCTCAAGCCGAAAGCAAACGGTTTTAGTAAACGCTGAACAATCTGCAAACCCAGGCCAAAGCCTTCGTTGTTTGCGACTGACGTGGCCGGATTACGGATCGTCAGCGCCTCGGTAGTCAGCGTGATATGGATTTCGCCACTGTCACCATGCTGAATCGCGTTCAGCAAGACATTGGCGATCACCGTTTCGATGATTTCCGTCGGCATCGGCCAGTCAGTGTCGTCTGCCTGACAAATCATGTGTTGTTGCCGTGTCGCGGCCAGTGAACTGAACTCATTGATCAACGAGGCCAGAATTGGCTGTACAGCACAGGGTTCTGTGGTCGTACGTTTCGAGCTGCTTGCCAACCACAAAATGCTTTGGGCTGCTCGTTGCAAACGTCGGCTGGCACGCTGCAGGCGTTCAAATGCCGCTTGATGGTCACGCTGACTCTCAAGCAAATCGACGCTGTTCTGAATCGATTGCATCGGCGTGCGCAGCTCATGACTCAGAAACGCCAGGGTTTCTTTTTCCCGGTTTAAGCTATCGACATGGCGTTGCAGCGCTTCGGCGTTCAGTCGCGCCAATTCGGCAAACTCGAAAACTGTCTGTGCTTGCGCCAGTTGCTGCATCGTCGCGACATCGTCGCAGGCGCCCAGTTGTTGAATCAGGTTTCGGGCGTGTTCGGCCACGTGCCGGGATAAACGATTGGCCAGATACCAGGCCAGTGTCGCCAATAAGATGATTATCGACAGTAGCAATGGCCAGACATTTTGTAGGGCCGTATTGACGAACAACTGATCCGAAACATCGTAGGCAAGAAAGAAGCGTTCACCGCTTTCATTCTCACTGAGCCGCACATGCAGGTACTGGCCATTATCCATACGGAATTCGCGGATGCTGCCGATCGAGGCATTGTGCATTTTTTGTCGCAATTCGGACGATGCCTGATCGATCGGGTAGCGAAAAAATTGTGCGGGTAATGGTTGGTTTTCGAATCGCTGGCTGCTGGCGACATCATCGAGTCGCTGATCGATAAAACTGTCTTCGAGCATGAACGACAGCAGTACTGCCAGCAACGCGAAGCCGCTGAACAACGTCACGGTAAAGATCACCCATTGCCTGGCCAACAAATGTCGCAATTGTAAACGCTGGTTCATGGCTGACCCCGGAAGCGATAGCCAATGCTTTTTACCGTTTCAATCGGGTCGATTTGCCAAGCACTTAGGCATTGCTGACGCAAACCATAAATATGGGCGCGCAATGGTGAGTGCTCCGGATCTTCATCAGGCCAGAGTTGTTCGGTCAGCGCTTGTTTGCTGACCGCTGCTGGATAGGCGGACATCAATGCGGTGATCAGGGCTTTGCCAACGGCATGCAATTGCAATGGCTTTTGTTGGTACGAGAATTCGCCGGACTCGGTCTGCAACGAAAACTCACCGATTTGCAGTGGCAAATGCATCGCGCGCTTTTGTCTGGCAACCACCTGCAAGCGCGCCAGCAATTCTGCCGGCGCAAATGGCTTGACCAGATAATCAAGCGCGCCGGCAGCGAAACCGGCGAGCTTGTCATCCAGTTCGCCGCGTGCCGTTAAAAACAGCACTGGCAAACCGGGTTGCTGTTGCTGCCATTGTTGGCACAGCTGCAAGCCGTTTTGATCCGGCAGATTGATATCGAGCACGATGGCATCGAATTGCTGTTCGTGCAGACGGGTATTGGCTTGCGCGGCGTTGTAGGCAAAATCGACGACGATCTGATGCGCTTCCAGATAGTCGGCGATGCCGGCCGCCACATCCAGATCGTCCTCGACGAGTAGTACTTGCATTGGTTCTGCCAAAACACCATTGCTCCGTTTATTGCCGGGCCAATTGCTGCAATTGATAGGCTTCTTGCAGTCGCCATTGCATGCCCGCGACGACCGCGTGCATCAGGATAAGCATTTTATCGCTCTGCGGGGAAACGGATTTCTGCTGAATCGCTGCGCTCAGGCCCTCGCGCTTGAAGGTCAGCAGCAGCTGCACGCTGATTTCTTCCGGCGTTGTCGCACGTGCTATCGGTTGATGACCCAGCGCCTCGATCACCGCCTCGGCAACGGCCCAGGTCGACCAGGGGTTCTGGCCGGTGATCAATCTGCCGTCGATAACCAGGTTATTCAGATACAGCGGACCCTGTTGAAAAGTGGCGCCTTCAGCGACGAGTTTGTCCTGCAATAAAAACGGGAAGAACTCCGCAGCATCCTTGATCAGGAACAGTTCCTCTTCATTGGTGAACGAGGTGATCTGGCGGCCACGCAATAACGGCTCTCCGTTTTCGAGTGTGACGCCGATCAGCGCTGCCGGACCGTGACACACGGCGGCCACGACGCCACGCGGATAAATGTCGCGGACAATGCGCTGAATATCCGGATGATGGGGAAAGTCGAACATCGTGCCCTTGCCGCCGACGAAATACACGGCGGCATAGCGTTCTGGCTGCACGGCTGACAGAGGAATCGTTTGGCGCAATTTCTGTTTGACTTGCGCATCGTTCAGAAATGCGTAATCAGCATCGGTCAAACCATCATCGAGCACCATCGTTGGTTCACCGCCGAGTGGACTGGCGATATCCACCTGATAGCCGTTGGCGACAAACCACCAGTATGGGCGCGACAATTCGGTCAGTTCGTAGCCAAGCTTGCGTTTGCTGTCGGCGCGCTGGTGGGTACTGGTAACAACCGCGAGAATGCGCCCTCGAGTTTCGGTTATCCGATGCGCCATGAAAGGTAGATCATTCGCGGTCGCGTGAATATTCGCTTTTGGCTCACGCTCCAGATCGAGGCTGTCTATGTAAGCCCAGCCGGCGACAAACAATAATGCGCACAAGCCAAGTAGTGTCGCGACCGACCAACCGGCCCATTTCAAGTATCTGCGCCCATTCATTCGAGTTTCTCCTTCGTCAGCGGTATTGAGCGAAGGGCATCGTAAGGAGAACGGGTAAAACCAATGTCAAATGGGATAGGGTAGGGAGGCCGCTGGCGAAAAACAAAAGGCCCACCAACGTGAGCCTTCTGCAAAAATTCTTGGTGGTGATGGGCAGACCGATCTGCCGGGAGCAGATTGGAGGCGCGGAGCGCCCCGAAGGGCTGACTCCATGGAAGGAGTCAGCAATTGAACTGCCGAATATAAAAAGCCCCGGCAGTTCCAGAAAAACAAAAGGCCCACCAACGTGAGCCTTCTGCAAAAATTCTTGGTGGTGATGGGCAGACCGATCTGCCGGGAGCAGATTGGAGGCGCGGAGCGCCCCGAAGGGCTGACTCCATGGAAGGAGTCAGCAATTGAACTGCCGAATATAAAAAGCCCCGGCAGTTCCAGAAAAACAAAAGGCCCACCAACGTGAGCCTTCTGCAAAAATTCTTGGTGGTGATGGGCAGAGTTGAACTGCCGACCTGAGGGTTATGAATCCTCCGCTCTAACCAACTGAGCTACATCACCAGACCTTCCCGAGCCGCTAGCGGCAAGGGGCGCGTATTGTCCGGAATGGCGGCTTGAGTGTCAAGCCAGTAAAAGGCCCGTTTGCAGGCCCTGCTTTGTTACAATGCGCGGCGATTTCGCCGACCAACTGTGACTGCCATGCGAGTATTGATGCTGACCAGCGTGTTCCCACCCCATGTCGGGGGCGTGGAAAGCCATGTATACGAGCTGACCAAGGCGTTGATAGCGGCCGGCCACGAGGTTGAGGTGGTTGCCGGCTCACTGGAAGAGGCCGACAAGCCCTTCGGATTCCCGGTGCATCGCCCGCATTTCTTCCGGGCCCAGGCGCTGTACGACTGGCAGCTGGCGCGCTGGCTGAAAAAATTGCATCAGGCCAAACGTTTCGATGTCGCCCATGTCCACGGCTTGAAGCCGGCCGTCGCTGTACGCAATCTAGGCATTCCGACCATTTTCACCAACCATACTTCCGGTTTTCTGAAGCGCCTGAATAAAAGCGCGTTCAGCCGTGCCCGCAGCTTGAAGCGTATTGTTCATTTCAATGAAATCATCGCGCCTAGCGAAGAGCTCTGCGACGCCACCCGCGCACTCGGCTATCTCGGCCCGGTGACTTACATTCCGAATGCTGTCGATATCGAGAAATTCAAACCGGGCGCTTCGCCGTTACGGGCGAAATGGGGCATCGCGGACGACAAACCGGTGATTGTCATGGCCCGCCGTCTGCACGAGAAAAACGGTGTGCGTTATTTCGCCGAAGCGGTGGCGAAGCTGAAAAACGAAGACGTGCATATTGTTGTTGCCGGCGATGGCGATGAGCGCGGCAATGTCGAACGCATCATCCGTGAGGCGGGTATGAGCGAACGGGTGACGATGCTCGGGTCGGTCAACAACAACGACATGCCGGATATTTACCGCGCCTGTGATATCTCGGTGCTGCCCAGCCTGATGGAAGCGACCAGCATCACTGGTCTGGAATCCATGGCATCGGGACTGGTGCTGGTCGGCACCCACGTCGGCGGCATTCCGGCCTTGATCGAAGAAGGCAAAACCGGTTTTCTGGTGCCTCCGCGCGATCCGGAAGCGATGGCCGAAAAACTGATTCCGCTGATTCGCGACAAAGCCCGCTGCAAGCAAATGGGCGAAGCTGCACGCGAAAAAGCGAAAACGGAATTTTCCTGGCCGGTGATTGCCGGCCAGACCGCCGATGTTTATCGCAAGTATATGGCTGGAAAGTAGCGTTTTCGTGTTAGCGGACACGGCGATCCGTGACGATGAGTTTGGCGCACCGACGTTATTGCCAGTATTCAACAATTTTCGAGATCTTATCGTCTTTGAATTCGAATAGCGTCAAGTGTATTTTGCCGCTTCGTTGTTCGCGGCGCTGAACTGCGGCGGCGTTCAAGCCGGGCAGGATCTGCAGAATCTGATAACGCGGCTCAGTCAATTTATAGCGACCAGCTTGTAGGTTGTTGATCGAGTTATGGTAAAGATGCTCGCGGGGATACGTGCCGCCGTACACCTCGTGTACATAGACAAAGTCATTACTGAAAAATGCGAACAGCGCATCAACATCGGCCACGGTTGAACCGCTGAGCATCATGTTGTTTTGCGCGTCATTGACTAGCTGAATTCTGGCGCTGATGGCTGCGGTGGATAAGGCTTCAGCACTTTCAGCAAAACTGGCAAACGGCAGCAATAAGCCAAAAATCAAACCCCAATATTTCATTTCGGTCTCCTTTGAGGACAAATTGTCCGTGAACGATTTCTGAACCAACACCCGTTGGGCGAGCTCAGGTTCGTTACCTTGCGAGCTTCCTGCTTGAAAAAAACAGAGCAACAAGTCAACGAGAGTAGTCAGTGCGACAACTGGCTGGCTGAGTCATGACTTTGGGCGACGGAGCCATCGATTGACTTGGTTTAATCGCTCCGAAATAACGGCTAGCAAGCGACTGTGCTGCAATGCAGTAAATGTGACAGGCGCCATAAACGGCGACATCATGATTGAAAAATCCTTGTTGTTCTTTTGCGGTTCTGCAACATTCATTACTGAAAGCGCTTACATGAATTTGACTGCAGCGTGAGCGCACGACCCGGCAGCGGGTGGAGAGGGACCGCTTTCGGGTTTGGTAAAACCAACACGAGGACAAAAAAGATGAATAGGAAACATCAGGTATGGAGGGCGGCTTGGGTGTCGGGCTGGCTGGCGTTGATTGCTGGCGGTGCGCAGGCTGAAGTGTTTCAGGCTGAGAATTACAATGCCTGGTTCGATACTACGCCGGGTAATAGCGGTGGTGCGTTTCGCAACGACAGTGTTGATATTGAGGCAACACAGGATGTCGGTGGCGGCTTCAACGTCGGTTGGATCGAAGCCACCGAATGGTTGGTGTACAACAACTTGGTGGTGCCGAGTACCGGTAGCTACACGGTGAAAATGCGTGTCGCGAGCCCTGGCGGTGGTACGGCGTCGGTCGACTTGAACGCTGGCGCCATTGTGCTCGGCAGTTTCGCGATTCCGGCAACCGGTGGCTGGCAGAACTGGACCACGATTTCGAAAACCGTACAGTTGAATGCCGGCACTTACAATCTCGGTGTGTTCGCGCAAACCGGCGGTTGGAATTTCAATTGGATAGAAGTGGTGCCGAATAACACCGCGGGTGTGGTCAGCGTTTATCAGCATTGCAACTACGGTGGCTGGGCAGCCAATCTTGGCGAAGGGGCGCATAATCTGGCGGCCTTGCGCACGCGTGGTTTCGTCAACGATGACGCATCATCGATTCGCGTGGCCTCCGGGTTTGAAGCAGTGTTGTATGAGCACGACAACTTTGGAGGGCGCTCGGTAACGATACGTGGTGACAACAGTTGCATTGGTGTCGCGCATCCCGGATTCAATGACACCGTATCGTCGATTGTGGTGCGCAAAGCCGCGGGAAATCTGGTGTTCAGTGATAATTTTGACAGCATCAACGCCAACAACTGGACGTTTGAAACCGGTGGCGGTGGTTGGGGCAATAACGAGCTGCAGTATTACACCGGAGGTCAAAATGCCTTTGTGCAATTTGATGCCGCAGCGGGCAGCAATGTGCTGGTGCTGGAAGCGCGGCGCGATAACCCCGGCAATTACAACTGCTGGTATGGTCGCTGTACGTACACATCAACGCGGATGATCTCGAAGAATAAGAAAACCTTTACTCATGGCCGTATCGAAGCACGCTTGAAACTGCCACAAGCGCAAGGTATTTGGCCGGCATTCTGGGCGATGGGCAACAACATCGATCAAGTCGGTTGGCCGAACAATGGTGAAATCGACATCATGGAGCATGTCGGTTACGAGCCGACACTGACGCACGGTGCATTGCATGGTCCTGGCTATTCCGGCGCGACGCCATTCATGGGAACGCACAATCTGAATGAATCGGCGAATGCCAATTATCATGTATATGCCGTTGAATGGAACGCCGATGGCATCAGCTGGTTTGTTGATAACGTGAAGTTCTATAGCGTCACACGCGCGCAGGTGCAAGCTCGCGGCAACTGGGTGTTCGATCAGCCATTTTTCTTGTTGTTGAATGTGGCTGTGGGTGGCAATTGGCCCGGCAGCCCGGACGGCAGCAGCACATTCCCACAACGAATGTACGTGGATTACGTGCGGGTTTATCAGTAACCGCGGCAGCAAAGTAAAAAAGGCTACGCTCTCGTAGCCTTTTCTCTTTACGCCGATAAAACGGCGGCCACACTCATTGTTTGCGTGCATTGACGCGGGCGAGACTGGAATAACAAAACCCGGACCAGATACACCTGGCTTTTGGCTATACTCAGCGATTCGCTTGTGATCAGAAATCTGTGCAAATGAGTATGAGAAGGGCTCTGGCGGTCCTGCTGTTGGTCGTGGCATCAGGTGCGATGGCCAATGTTTGCCCCAATAAAATCCGCGTTCAGCTCGACCTGGCCGCACCGACTTCCTATATCGATGCAAAAGGCACGATCACCGGCATGGATGTAGAGATGCTGCAGCTGATCTTGCGCGAAGCCGGCTGCGAGATCGAGTGGACGTTCGAATCGATGAGCATTGAGCGGGCTTTACGGCAGGTTCAAGAGGGATATGTTGATGTCATCACCCGAATGTCGATTCGTCCCGAGCGCACGCGTTATGCACATTTTTCTGAAGTCTACCGGCAAGAGGTGCTTGGCCTTTTTGCATTGAAAGATACGCCGCTGCCGGCATTCTCGACGCTGACCGAAGCTTACGAAAAAGGTGTGCGATTGATTGCTCCGGGCGCCGGTTTTTTTGGTGAGGAACTTCATCAACTGCGAGACCGATGGTTGGCATCCGGTCGAATGACTGCTTACGACTCGGCAACCTATGCCTCTCGCCTGTTGTTCACCAAACCGCCTCGTGGCGACATGATCTTGATTGATGCCGATGTGTTCCATCATTTTATTTCTGACGCGGAAACGGAACAAGTCATCAACGTTGGCGATTGGTTGCTCATTTCGCCAGCCCATATCATGTTCAGTAAAAAGACGATTTCGGCTGAACTGGTTGAACGCCTCAACGCCGTCATTCGAGAACATAGAAAGCTGGGTACATTGGCAGCAATAGAACGTCGCTATCGTCCAGCGCTGCTGATGCAAAGCATTGAACGAATGCAAGCAATGTCAGCCGTGAAATCAGTTCACTGATGGTGTGATGTTGAGCCTTAGCTGGCCAGCGGACCTTCGAGCCTGATGAACTCGTCCGATGCGAGCGCATACCAACATAAACCTGATGCAGGATTGCACTGCCCATTTTTGATCACGAAATTCCTGGGCGACCGTTTTATTATTATTTGGGCGCTGAGGGGCGTAAATCGTATTGGCGCCACGAGAAAGCTCCGGCCAGATAAGGTCCAGCATTTGTCTATACTCAGCAACGGATCAAGCGACCGTCGTGTCGTCGGCAACGTGGGCAAAACGATATGAAGAAAGCTCTGGCAGTATTGTTGTTGCTTCTGGCCACATCGACCGAGGCCAACGATTGCCCGAGCAAAATACGCGTGCAACTCGATCTGGCGGCACCGGCTTCCTATCTCGACGAGAAAGGTCAGGTAACCGGCATGGATGTCGAGATGGCAGAGACGATTCTTGTTGAAGCCGGTTGCCAAATCGAATGGGTAACCGAGCCAATGAGCATTGAGCGGGCCTTGCGTTTGTTACGTGAAGGTCGTATCGATGCCATGACTCGGATGTCTTTTCGTACCGAACGCACCCGCTACGCACACTTCTCCGAAGCGTATCGGCAGGAAGTCATTGGCCTGTTTGCGCTCGAGGACACACCGCTCCCAGCATTCAAAACCTTGGCTGAGGCTTACGAACAACAGGTCCGCCTGATTGCTCCGGCATCCGGATTCTTTGGTGAGGAGTTTCAGGTGTTGCGTGAACCGTGGCTCGCTTCCGGGCGCATGACCGCTTACAACTCCGCGACCAAAGCGGCGCGCTTGCTGTTCACCAAACCACGGCGCGGCGACATGATTTTGATCGATGCGGATGTGTTTTTTCACAGCATTTCAGCGGCAGAGAGCAAGCAGGTTCTCAATGCCGGTGACTGGCTGCGTATTGCGCCGGTACATATCATGTTCAGTCAGCAAAGCGTTTCCGCCGCGCTGGTTGAACGAGTCAATGCGGTGATTCGTCGGCGCTTGCAACGAGGCGCCTTGGCAGAAGTTGAGCGTCGTTATCGACCGGCATCGTTGATGCAGAATATTGAGCGCCGTCAAGCCGTGGCAACACCGATGCGACAGCCCTGAACCGCGAAGCGCCAATACGGTTTCAGCGGTGTAGGTTAGGTCATTTGTCTTATGCGGGGACTGGGTCGATTGTCCTGGCTTGTCAAGCGACGTGGTGCCGTAGCCGGCCAGAACGGCATTTGGCTTGGCCGTATTGGGTGGAATTTGCTGTGCTTTGCGCTTGGTTGGGCTGCCGAGGAGAGCGGAGGATATTGAACAGAGAGGTAGTATGAAAAAGAGCGGCCATTCTGCCGCTCCTTTAATGATGATTAATTGCTTATTCGCTTGTAGCGGAACTCATCGTCACCGTATTTTCCTTTCGTGCTGAAGTGCATGACGTTGTCATCGAACGAGATTAATTTGCGACGGCGCACATCCGATTTGCTTTCGGTTTTTTGCTGGCCGTTGGGCATTGTCATCGTTTTTGCGTTGACCTGAATGATCAGCATATCGCCGAGCAATTTCCAGGTGCCGGTAATGCGCGTTTTCATGCCCATTGCTTCGCCGGCTCGGATGTAATCGCCGTTGGCGGTAAACGTCTCATGGATATCTTCCAGGATCTCATCCTGCCAACGGCCAATAACCTGATTGCGCTGGAACGGGCCGCTGCTCGATTCCGTTTCGGCATCGGCTTCGGCTTCGGGTTCATCGTCACCGCTGATCTTTTTCGCACCCTCGACCGGGCGGTCGCTGAAATGGACTTTGCCGTCTTTATCTACCCATTTGTAGATAGTGTTGGCCTCGGCGACCGATGGCATCAGCACGTGGGCAAGGCCGCAGCAAAGCAACAGCGCGTATATACGGTACATCTCAAATCTCCATATAAGTAAAAACGGAGCGGACGCGTGCCCACTCAACACCGGTGTTCAGTAAGATCCAGACCGGAAGCCGGCGATTTTCCAGTCCTTGGCCGCGTTACGCAAGCAGGAACGGCGGCATTGACGCGTCAGTCCGCTTTCGGTGCCTGGCGGAAAAGCCGAAATACCGCGTAAAGCATGATCACGCTGGCGCCGATCAACAGTGACCACAAAATGATGTGGCGAAGGTTTCTCGGTGCTTCTTCAGGGGCGGTGATGGCGGCCACTTGAGCTTGTACTTGCACAGTCGTTGCTGGCGCGTCGCTGCCGATGTCGAGTGAGTCGAATATTTCCTGCATAGCGCTTATCGAGCGATGGTTGGCGTCGTCAGTGCGAATCAGGAGATACGGTGAGTGGCCATTGGCCAAAAACTGGAACTGCCATCGCGGCGCATGAAAGCACAGGCTCGGAGGGTGTGCGGTCGCCTCGCTGTCGTCGACCTCGATACGCCAATGTCTGGCGCTACCTTGTGAAAGCGCGATAGCGCTCGATGAGTACCACTGCTCTTGATGACGAATATGATGCCAAGTGCCATTGAATACTTCTCGCCAATCCTGATCGTTCTCGTTCTTGCTCAGCAGGCGCAAATCGCCAATGAAACCACGCTGGCCAAAATCGATAAACACGGTATTCGCTGGTGCTCGCTCCTGACGCGGATATTCCCAAGCGGTAACCGGAACATCATCGCGTCGACGCTGACGGCTGCTCGTTGCCCGCACCTGATGATCAGCAGCATGACCGTTTACCGTCCACGCCATCGTAGCGCTTTTTGTCTGCTGATAACGCTGATGGTGGCCGATGATGCTGTTGAGGACAATGGGTGATTCTGGCTCGAACTGCACTTTCAAATAATCGTGCGTGGCAGCCTGCGCGGGTAGATCCAAATGATTCTTTTCCAGCATCGTATCGTTGGCGAGCAGACGTGTCAGGGCAAATCGGCCAGCATGCTGCCAGTGTTGTAAATCATTGCCGTAATAAACATTCAACGAATAAATCCGATTGCTTTCGTCTCCTTGCCAATTGAATCGCAGCTGCGACGGCCGTTGTTCGATGTCGCGCAAATCAATCAGGTACTCGGTTGTGGAGTTGGCGCCGGTCTGTTGCGCCGCTTCGGTACGCACTTCGATGCTATTTGGTGTTACCCGAATCATCGCGGGCGGTAGTGAGGTATTCGTTGGCGTTTCATTTGTGGTCAGCAGGAATACTGGCAGCGCTATGTCGTCGGCAATCAAGTCCGGCACAGGCTTCTTTTGTACAAAGCGAAACGGCACAGGATTGCCGAGCTGATCTTTTACCTGCAAATGACTCCAGCGTTCACCAAGGTCCAAGCCAAACCAGTCCGGCGTCACTTCCGCTTGCAGCAAGGCTTGCTGATCCGTGTCGATTATAAAAACGACGGTTTCTTCGGCGTGTGATGTGACATGGCTAAGCAGGGACGCCAAGCCGAACATGGCGATCTTGCCGGAGAAAAACAGACGGTTCATGAGGTTTTCTCCGTCGCGACGGATTTCGGGGGAAGTGGCGAGATATAGCCAATCAACAGCATCAACGCACCGACGACCAGGAACGAAACAATGCGGGTCAAGGTGCCGGAGTCGGCCAGTTCCTTGAAGAACAGTTTCAACAACACCATGCCAAGCAAGCCGGCGCCGACCATCCACACCTGGCGTTGCTGCCAACGCTTGGCTAAGTACATTGCCAGTAACGCGAACATCGTCCACAGAATCGACAAGGCCATTTGCACGGTCATCGATCGCCACAGAGCGTAGGCGGTATAGGGGATGTCGAGGTAGTAATGCAGCGAGCGCAGCAGCATGGCATTCAAGACAACGAAGCCCATGGCAGCCAGCACGCCGACACGCCAAACAAAGGGCAGACGATCCAGCGCACACAACGAGTACTTGTTGGCATAAATGAGTAACAGGATGACCGCGAGCTGGCCGAGATCCATGACGTTAAGTACCGGCACAAATGGCATGCTTGATATCACACCGCTACGGAAAGTGGCGGAGATAAACCAACCGACACTAAGCGCCAGCGGCAGCGCCGGAACGATCACGCGGTAAGCAAATGGAAAGTCGCCAAATGGCCAACGCTCAATGCGATGAACCATCATGCTGAGCACGACCGGCACCGAATAAACCAATAACCAGATGGCTTGTTGCAATAGCGAGGTGTCCGCGAACTGCTGTAACTGCAATTGCGTTTCCCGGAACAGTAACAGTAGCAACAGTACACCGCCGATGGCGTGATAAGCCTCTTGTAGCGTGTTGGGCCATTGCTGCGTATTGTTACGCAGCAAACGATAGTGACAAACATAGAACACGCCATACGCCAATGCGCCAGCGATGCCGAATGGATGCAAACCTGCTGCGCCGAGCAGACTGAAACTGGTCAGCACCACCACCGGTAACAAAGCAAAACCCGTAAAGTGTAATCGTTGCCATGGCAGTTTGTTTTTCAGCCAGAGTAGTGTGGTCACGAACACGCTGCTGTACAGAATAAAACCGGGTGCGCGCCATTCCCGAATCAAATGAGCCAGCATTTCGTTGAGCTGGGCGATACTGAACAACAATAACCCGGCGCCGAGCCATGCTCCGCTCAGAAAGGCTTCATTGCCCGTGCAATGTTCAGTAAATTGATCAAGCAACCAGGCGATCACAACAGCCGAGACGCTGATCAAAATAAGGCCAAGATAATCGCCTTGAATAAATGGCGCGTCGCCGGTTTGCAGGCCACCATCAGACAGCAAGGAAAGAAACGCCAGAACTTGCAGCAGATATCCGGAAAGACGTGGCAGTAGCTTTCGCTGCTGCAACCCAACCCATAGCAGGCCCACGCCTTCCAGCGCCCAGGTCGCCGCGGTCCATTGCGCATCGAGCGCCAGCGGCACGGCAATGGTGGCAAATACACCGCCCAAACACAGATAGCTGTAGCCAAGCAAGGACAAATCCTTTGCGGTGCGTTTCAACACAAAAACGGCAAGAAGAATGTACACAGCCGCCAACGCCAACGCGGAAATCGCCAGCGCATAAGGCGAGTCGCCAACCAACGCATTTTGTAAACCAAAGGCCAGTAACGGCAGACCGAAAACCAGGCTGCCATCGACCAAGCCTTTCAATTTCGGTGGCTGACGTAAGGCGAATAAAAATGAAATGGCAAGAAACTGCAGAAAGAAGGCAATCAGAAAAAGTTGTGAACTCAAATAGTGCGCGTCGCGATAGCGCAATACGCCCCAAGCCGTCGCCACGATAAACGTGAAAGCGAAACTGGTCAGGTTCAACAGCCGCCAGGCTTTGAACCAGGCGATCAACAAAATGCCGAGATTCAGCAACAGGTAGTAGCTGAACAGTGCGATATGATTGCCATCACCTGATGAAGTCAGTATTGGTGCCAGATAACCGCCGATGCTGGCCAGCAAAGCCAGCGACAGCGCATTTTGCAAAACAGCCAACAGCGAACCGAGCATGACGACCAGAAACATCATTGCAAATGCACCGGTCAGCGGAAACAGCGTGTAGTACTTTGCTGCCGCGAAAATCAGTGCGTACAACAAACCGATGCCGCCGCCTTGCAGTACCAACCCGTACTGGCCTTCGCGTGTGCGTAACTTCCAGCCGATCACCATCATCGCAATGGCGCCGCAAGCGACGGCAATCAAACGCAACTCGATCGGCAACATGCTGTGTTCAGCGGCATACTTTAATAAAAAGCTTACGCCAAAGAACAGCACCACGACGCCGATGCGCACGACCGGATTACCCTGCGTAAAGAAATTGCTGATGAATTGGAAAACGCGTTCGAACGGGTTGAAGGCTTCGCCCGGTGCAGTGGTGGATTTTTCGTTTCGGGATTGCCAAGGGGCGCGAGCAGGGACATCGCTTTGCGATTCAAAATCTGCATCGCGCTGGTAGGAAGCCGTTGGCGCCGCAACGGAGGCGATGGTTTCTTGTGTTGGTGCGGCTCGTGGTTTGGGTTCAGGCTCCGGTTGTGATTCAGGAAAGCCATGAACCGGTTCGTGCACGGCCGGTTTGCGATGTTCGTTTGGCACTGCCAAGCTGGATTCACTTCGCCAGCGCCGAAAGGCCGACTCCAGTTCACTGACGCGTCGGGAAAGTTTGATGCAATAACCGAGCAAAGCGCCAATCGCCAAACCGATCAACCAGCCGCCGCGACCCAATTCATCGGCACCAAAGGCCAGACCGACCAATCCCAGAATAATGATCCACCACATCTGTCATATCCCTGTTGTTATCTCGTCACTGAGCTTGGAATGGCTCTTAGCGACGATGGTTTCGGCATTATCGTGGATTTCTATGCGTTGACAAGCCGGAGCGGGTTAAGTGGGTAACTTCAATCAGCATGGTTAGACATGGTCTTCGGCACTTTCTTCTTGATGAGGTTTGGTGGCCAGCACTTGCTGTTCAAAAGCGGCCCGCGCGAGGCGCTGTGCATCGGAGTATTTGCCGTTTCTTGGAGTCACGGAAAGATAGTGTTGCAAGATGAGTTGCGCCCGTTGCGCTTTATAGGAGCGCAGAAAGCTGGCTACTTGCTGCAACAAGGCCAGCGCCTGTCGATTGTAAATGGCGTACGCGAATTGCGGTGCGTGGTGCGCCTGACTTGTTCGCTTTCGAGTAATTTTTCCAGCGCCAGTAACGAGGAGAACATAGTCGAGTATGCCACGCTCCGAGCTGGCAATAGACACACTGAGTTGACGGTTTTCATTGCGATGTTTGCGAATCAGCGTGATGGTGCCTTCGCCGTCGATTAATCCGGCGATATAGGCTGCGTCTGTTGCGGATAAGGTTTTTACGTCCATGTTATTCCCCAAAGTAAAACGCCCCGAGCTGCATCGCAACTCGGGGCGGTATTTGGTGGAGGCGGCGGGACAGCCTGATCTTTATCTTTCGATAAAGGCTGGACTATTCCTTCACCTGAACAACCAAATCGCTGTTGTTCAGGGGAGGGCGTTTGTGAGC
Source organism: Permianibacter aggregans (assembly GCF_009756665.1). Taxonomy (GTDB): domain Bacteria; phylum Pseudomonadota; class Gammaproteobacteria; order Enterobacterales; family Permianibacteraceae; genus Permianibacter; species Permianibacter aggregans. The sequence continues at coordinate 1,190,613 of NZ_CP037953.1, read as the reverse complement.
AGCTGAATTTGCCCACCCTAGTACTCCGTAAACAAAAATTCATTCAAGAAAATTCGTTTCGTAGGAGCCTATGAGTCTCTAGCCGGCTTACTGGTTTCCCATTCACCGGACGGCGTTGGCCTGGGGTTTCCCCGTTAGCGTCCACCGTTTGAGCCCTCTTTTCCAACGGAAATCACTTTCCGTGGCGACCATTTAAGTTAATCGAACCCGCGTCCGCAAATCCTCTGCCTTTGGTACTACATGCTTAGTGCTGCCATTTGAGTTAACGTTTCAAGCGCCGACGCACAGGCTCATGAAACGCGATCCCGGTAGGTTTTCGAGTGTGAACGTTGGGCCCGCTCACACCTTAGCCTCTGTAGATGACTGCTAACCGGTACCAGTGGCGCTCCCGGGTCGCAGTTTAGCCTTAAGCGGCTAAAGCGTAGTTGTCGTCGTTGGCAACTATAATTTGCAACAGAGTGGGTACGAGATCCTGTTGCCGTCTCGGCATGCACCTCAGGGTTTGTAATCCACGTCGAAGCCAGATCGCCCCCAGAGATTGTGTCGTTACCCGTCCATGGTGGGCCCACCGGCCCTCACATCCTTGTGAGGGCGCTCAAGCTCGCGCAACGCTCATCCGCGTTGCCAACGCGAGCTTTCGCCCACGTCGAAGCCAGATCGCCCCCAAAGGTTTTACTACTTACCTCACCAAAATGGGGATGAAGCAGGCAGTAATCAAGTCATTATCGCACGAATGGCGGCATCGGTTCACGTCGATGCGAGGTCTACGACAGAAATCAGTCCGGCAGGTTCCCGAATCGGTAGCTGGAAACGGTGATGCCGCCGAATAAATCATGTTGACGATAAATACATCCAGCCGGCTCTTGTTCGGCGGCGCCGAGTGCCACCATCAACGGCAGCAAGTGGTCTTCGCGGGGGTGGGCGATGCGAGCTGATGGTGCCTGACTCCAATGTTCCAATCGCTCTCGACGCGTATCAGGCTCCGATTCCACCAGGGTTTGCTGTAACCACTTATCGAATTGTCGCGATGGTTCAGCGCCGCCAGGACCGAGCAAGCGCAGGTTGTGGTAACTCATGCCGCTGCCGACAATCAGTATATTTTTTTCTCGCAACGGCGCCAGCGCCCGGCCGGCAGCAAGATGGGCTGCCGGGTCCATGCTGTGCAACAAGGACAACTGCACCACCGGTACATCCGCCTCGGGATACATCGGATACAGCAAGCTGAACGCGCCGTGATCGAAACCCTGCTCTGAATCCAGATGACAGGGCAATCCGACATCGCGCAAGCGCTGTTGCACCTCCGCGGCCAACGCCGGATCGCCCGGCGCTGGGTAACGGACGTGGTAGGTGTGTTCAGGAAATCCGTGATAGTCGTAAACCATGCCGGGTGTGGCGGCGCTGGCAACCTGAAATTCCACTGCTTCCCAGTGTCCGGAGATGACCAACACCGCACTCGGTTTCTCCGGCAGTTCAGCCGCCACCGTTTTCAGCGATTGTTCCAGTTCGCCAAACATCCGGCTGAACTCGTTGTCCATAAACGGCCATGGACCACCGCCGTGCGAAAGAAAATAACTGGGAAGCCTGGTCATTATTCAACGCTCTTTCCGTCGCCAAGCCAGCGTCAAACCGATCAGCAAGGCTGTCAGTGGCCAGGAACCGCCACCACCGCCGCTTGAAGGTGGCGCGGGTGGACTGGTTACCGTAATCGTCAGATTTGCCGAGGTGCGGTTGCCGGCAATATCGATTGCGGTGATCGTCACCGTGGTGACGCCACTGGTGCTCGGTGTGCCGCTCAAGCGTCGCTCCGTTGCGTTGAATTGCAGCCACGATGGCAGCGCGCCGCCAGCGCTACGCGCCTCATAGCTGAGCGCGGCGCCTTCCGGGTCGGTGAAGACATTGTCGGCGAACTGATAACTCAATGCCTGCCCGCTTTGCACCGACTGGTTCTGCAAAACACCGTGGTAAACCGGTGGCTGACCGCTGGTTTTCAGCGCGAAGCTATCATCGTAGCCGCCGCTATCTCCGGGTTGATCAAATTCATTGTCATAGCGCTGCCAAACGCCGCCGGAAAAGCCTGCTAACGTGGATGGATTGCCGTCGAGTTGGGCACCGGTTAAATCAGCGGCCAGTACACGCAATTTTATCGTCACGTAATTATCGCTGTTGCCAATGCTCGGCCACACAACATCCGCCTGGAATTGATCGTAGTGGTAACGGAACTTATCGCTGTCGCGCAGCCATTCGGCGTTTTGCAGCGTCAACGGATAGAGTTGCACATTGCCGTTGCCGTCGAGCGTTTCGACAACAAGACTCGGGAACGGCTCGATCTGCACACCATTGGCAACGCCGGGATCGCCTTGCGGAGTCAGCAAGCGCATCGGTTTATTGAAGCGCAAGCTGACTTGCAGCGGTTCGCCGTCATCCGGTAGACGATCAACGGTAAGCACTTGCACGCGACTGGTATCGGATTGGGCGTTGTGAAGATTGCTGGCGATAACGGTGGAATCATTTTTTGCCAGCAACGTCGATTGCAATAACGCCGGTGGCCCGGATTGCGCATACATCGCCAGCAAGGTCGCGCGCGTCAGTTCGTTGCGCACGCGGGCGATCTGGTTGGCTGGCAAAATAAAACCGTCGTGGGTGACGCCAAAACCACCGTATTGCGCGGAGCTGTTTTGCGGCTCGATTTCCAGCGTGTAGGAGGGCACTTGGTAATTGGCGGCAAAATAATCTTGCGTCGTACCAATGCCGGAATTCGCCGGGTCCGGCGACACGACATAACCGCTGTTGGCGTTGTTGACCATCAAGCGGCCGAGATTGAGTGCAATCTGGTTGTAGCGCGAATCGGAGGTTTGTGACAGATAATAAAGCTGGCTGAAGCTGTGCATGTCGATATACAAGCGCATTTGCTGATTTGCGAATTGCGTGCCGGCGTTGTACAGCGCTTGCGTTTCCGGTTCGGAGCCGGGGCCGCTGCCGTGATAGACGAGCGAACGGTTGTCATTCGACGAGCGATTGGTGCTGGCCCAGAACGGATTGTTGTTGCGGTTCAGATCGATGCCGAACAGGTTGTCGTTTTCGGTATTCAATAACTCATCGACGCCAAGCATATTCTTGCGTCGCATCCTGCCATCACGTGGCCAGTCGGAAGGGTCAGCAGAAAACGTTGAGCGCATCACCTGGTTGGGGAAGCGCTGGGTTTGCAAAAAGCCGTCAACGTTCAATACCGGAATGATGATCAGGCTAGTGTTTTCCAGCAGATACTGATGCAGGCCTTCGTCGCCACGTTGCTCGAACAGTCTCTCCATGATCGCCGTGGTTACTTCCGGTGACTGCCATTCGCGGGCGTGAATGCCGCCGTTGATCAGAATGCCGGCTTCGACACCGACGCCTTCGGCGGTGACCGCGTCGGCATCGGAAAACTGATAGGCCCAAACCGTCCGATTATTGTGCGTGCTGCCGACATTGATGGCACTGATCAAATCTGTACTCGTGTCCATTTGGGTATGGCGAGCGTGCAGGCTGTCGTAACGGCGAAATCCATCGACTTGCAATAACGAGTCAATCGGTAAAGGCACCGGGTAACCAAGCGCAACCGTGTTGCTGCCGCCAGGATTTTCCACATAAGTCAATGTGGTTGCGGCACTGGCACCGCTCAATAGCATCGCGCTGGCGATGATAGAAAGTTTTCTCGCAAAAATGTTCATTGCCATGGCGCCAGCTCCTTTTGCACGCTGGTCGCGAGACCTTGCTGCTTTGCCCATACTTTCAGCGTGTGCTCACTGTCGCTGTTGTTGATCAATCGCATGCCAAATACCGCACGTTTCTGCTGCCCGGCATCGCCACTGGCAAACCATTTCTGCAATAGATTTTTTGCTTGCTGAGGTTGCGCTTGCACCAGTGCGTACAGCGCGCCGTCGTCACCGGCCAGACTTTTTTGCTGAATGAATTGCAGCGCATTGACATCGCCACTGCGAGCCAACTGGGCGTACAGCACTGTGCGATGGATGCTTTTTTCCGGCAGCGGTTTGCTGAGGTTCAGCAAGATTTGCGTAGGCAGCCATTCATCCAGTGTTTGTGCAAAGCGCACTAATTCAGCGTCGGCCGAGCGTTGCAACAAAGCGGCAACCAGTTCGGTATCCTGATGGCGTTTGGCAAGGGCCATCGCCAAGGCAGGTGCCTGTTCGGTCAGTAGAGTGCGCGACGACGGATTCAGCTGCCAAGAGGGGAGATGCTGTTCATGTTCCACCCGGTACAGCCACGCGCGCTGATCGACGACATTCATTTGCGACCATTCGGCACTGAGTTGCTCCAGTGAGATTGTTGTCGGCAATTCCGCTGCCCGCTCCCGCACCGCATACCATTGCAAGGTGAGCCGGGCCTGACTGGCGATATGCGTCATAGGCACCGCGCGCTCGCGGCCTTCAAAATCCTGGCTCAGTGCATAGGTGGATTGGTAATCGGTCAACGGTTGCAGAAAACGTTTTGCCTCTGATGAGGGCGGCATCGTTTGCAACCGCTGAATGACTTGCTGCAACAGCCACTCGCGCGCGATCGGTGAGTGTTGTTGCTCAAGCTGCGTGCGTAGCTGCTCGATAAACTGCTGGTCATCAGCTTGTTGCAGCCATTGTGTCGTCAGCTGTGCTTCCGGGTTTTGCAGAGCCTGGCGAAGCTCGGCAGGAGCAATGGTTTGCGCTTGCAGCCAGAACACACTGGCCAGCGCCATGCTGGAAACAATCATGATAGCCCTCCATATGGCTTGCCTTGAGCTTAACGCCGATGACGCGACGCCGCAGTGAAAAATTACCGTTATGCCGGCCGCGTCAACTATGCTTCTTGCACGGGGGATTCAACAATAAAGGACAGGCCATGCGTCGCGTTTGTTTGGCGATGCTGTTGCTGACCGTCGCTTTCAGTTCAGCGCGAGCCGGTGAACTCGATGGAATCGTGCGCATCTGCGAGGACGAGCATGGCTGGCGGCCATTCAGCTATTGGGAGGCCGCGTCAGGTCGGGCACAGGTCATCGGCTTTTCGGTCGATATCATTGATCGGATTTTCACTGAAGCTTCCCAAGCCTACCGAATCGAGATGGTGCCTTGGGCGCGTTGTTTGCGGGCATTGATGGATGGCCAGTCATACGACATGACCTTGAGTATTTCCCATTCAAAGGAACGTGCCGAGAAACTGCTGTTGTCAGCGCCGTATTACCAAACCACCACGCATCTTTTTTATCGCCGCGTGCGTTTCGCCGAACAGCCGTCATTTACCTCGCCACAACACTTGTCGCGTTTCCGGCTCTGTGGTTTGCACGGTGCGGTATTTCCCAATATCGATATTCCGCCAGCGTCGATTGAGCAGAGCGCGCAGAACATGAGCTCATTGCTCGACAAGCTGCGCCGTGATCGCTGCGATTTCGTTGTCAATGCGCTGGAGGTTTGGCGAAATGATCCCGTGACGCGTGAGCTACATTTGCACTGGGATCCGATCAGCAGCGTCCGCATTGCCTGGCAAACGCCGCAGCACTATTACATGGCGATGGCCAATCCGGATTCGGGGCGAGCTCGGGCATTGAAGTCGATTGTGGATCAGGGGCTGCAGCAGTTGCAGCAGCGCGGTGAGCTGCAGCTATTGCGGAAAAAATGGCGACTGGATGAGTGATCAGCGCACCTTGTGCTTCATCGTCCGTTCTTTCTCGCGCTGCCATTCGCGCTCTTTGGTGGTGTCGCGTTTATCGTGTTCAGCTTTACCTTTGGCGAGGCCCAATTCCACTTTCACACGATTGCTTTTCCAGTACAGCGACAACGCCAGCAGCGTGTAACCTTTCTGTGCCACTTCAGCCGACAACTTGGCGATCTCGGTTTTGTTCAGCAGCAGTTTGCGGGTGGCGGTCGGGTCCGGCACAAAGTGTGTGGACACCGTGTTCAGCGGAATCACTTGCGCGCCGAGCAGAAACGCTTCGCCATTCTTGAAAATGACGTAGCTGTCGGTCAGGTTGGCCTTGCCTTCGCGGATTGCCTTGACTTCCCAGCCTTGCAACACGATGCCGGCTTCCAGGCGTTTTTCGATGAAATAGTCGAATTTCGCCCGGCGATTGACGGCGATCGTGGCGGATTGGTTTTTCTTTTCGGCTTTACTCATCAACTGTCCGATAACGGGCGGGAAAACTCCCCTCACATCAAGAGGGGCAATCATCGCTGCGCGATGCACTGTGCTTCAAGGGGGCGCATTATACCGATCTTGTCCTGGCCTGCTGGTTCGGTAATTACCGAACCAGGTCCGGCGACAGGCGCTATGTTAAGATGCGCGCCCTTTCTGATGCGATTGTTGTAGCGATGCCGCAGGTTCACCGAGAAGCGCTGGTGCCATACAGCCCGGCCCAGATGTTTGCCCTGGTCAATGACGTCGAGCGCTATCCGGAGTTTTTGCCCGGCTGCGCGGCAGCGCGGATTCTGAGCCAGGACGAGCAGTCGATGCAGGCGCAACTGACGCTGGCCAAGGGCGGCTTTCAGCAATCATTCACCACTGAAAACCGTTGGCAGGCGCCGGATTACCTGACGATGAAACTGGCCGAAGGGCCGTTCAAATTCCTCAATGGCGAATGGCGCTTTGTCGCGCTCGGTGATGCCGGTTGCCGGATCAGCCTGAAAGTCGATTTTGAATTCACCTCGATGCTGGCCGGCATCGCCTTCGGTCCGGCCTTCCAGCGCCTGATGCTGTCGCTGGTCGATGCCTTTCAGCAGCGCGCCCGGGAGGTCTACCGTGATTGATGTCGCCGTCGAGGTGGCCTATGCTCTGCCACATGAGCAAGTGCTGATTGCCCTGACGGTGCCGGAAGGCTCAACGGTCGAACAGGCCATTGAACTCAGCGGTATCAAGAAGCGTTTCCCGGACACCGATTTTTCGACGCTGAAATACGGCATCTGGTCACGGGTAGTGCCGGCCGATCAGACCGTGCGCGAGGGCGACCGAATCGAGCTGTACCGACCGCTGATCGCCGACCCGAAAGAAGTGCGCCGGGCCCGAGCCAACAGGGCCTGAAGTCCCATCTTGCTGCCTCTTTTTGCCGCTAAGGCAAGAAAACACAGTATCTGCTGACAAATTCCGTTTTTTTCCGGTAAGGCCTATTACACTTGTTTTTATTCAGTTCCCCGGAAGCCGTCGGAATGGCCGATAACCCCTCCGTTCTGCCGCGCAAGCAGCCACGACAGGCGCGCAGCCGGCAAACGGTAGACAAAATCCTGAGCGCCGCCGAAACCATTCTCGTTGAGGGTGGCTTGCTGGCATTCAACACCAACGCCATTGCCTCGTCTGCCGGTGTCGATATCGCCTCCTTGTATCAGTACTTTCCCGGCAAGGAATCGATTGCCTTTGCGCTGTTGGAGCGCCGCTGCCTGGCCTTGCAGGCTCGCTGCGAAGTCTGGCGCTTGGAGGCCGAGAACGCGCCGCTCGCGCATCTGTTGGAGCAAGTGGTCGTGGCGCTGTACCCGAGCGACAAGGCCACATGGGCCTTACCAGAGCTGCAACCGCTGATTGAACAAGTGCCGGAGTTGCGCGATCTGACCGACGCGCTGTTGCAGGATTTGGCGATGCTCTGGGCCGATGTGTTGGAGCAGCGCGGCTCCTACTGGCCAAAACCCCAGCTGGTCGATTTCTGCCGGCTGTTCATGGTCATGCTGATGGCCGGCCAGCTCTACAGCACCCGCCACGAACACAAGGACATCCTGCAGGAATGGTTGCGCGATGTCGCCTTGTCGATGCTGCGCACCTGTCTGCCGGCGCAGGCGATGCCGTAGCGAATCGCGCACGCATTCAAACCGAGCAAAAAAACCTTCGAACAATCGGTAATGGATTCCCGCTTTCGCGGGAATGACGACCTAGTTAGTGTTCATCAATGGGGTAGGGAGAGGGGATCGGAGAACCAGCGATGCCAATCCACTGTCGCCCTTTTTTATTTCACTCCGGCACCTTATCTTCAACAACAATATTTGCCTGCGGAAACTTGGCGCGCAAATCCGGCAGGATTTTATCGGCATCGCCGCGCATGACGATCACCGGAGATTCGGCAAAAACCTTTTGCGCGAGCTGCTGCACATCGTTCGGTGTTAATGCTTGCAGCCGTTGTTCGCGCGCCAGGAACTGCGGCCAGCTGCGCTGCATTTGCAAAATGTGACCATACACATCGAGTTGACCTTCGACGGAGTCCAGACCGACCCGCCATTCGCCGAGCAATTGTTGTTGCAGCAGAGAGAGTTCGTCGGCGTCGATCAGTTGCTCCTTGGCCAGACGCATATGATCAAGCAAGCCATGAATAAAGGCTCCGGTATTTTCCAAACGTGTGGAGCCGCCAAAGCGCAGCATCTGCGCCAGCGGTTTTTGTTCGCAACCGCCGCCAACGGCGTAAGCCAGTCCACGTCGTTCGCGCAAGTCAGCGAACAATCTGCCGGCAAAACTGCCGCCTAGCCATTCACCCAAAAACGCACAGGCAAGGCTCATTTCCGGGCCGGTATCGGCCAGCACATAACCCAAGGTGATTTGCGTTTGCACGGTGCCTGGCGCATCGAGCACATGCAGCGTCAATGGCATCGATGGCGGCAACGTCGGCAGCGCCCGGTTTTTATCAACGGCAATCGGCAGACTGGCCAGTTGCCGAGTAAAAATTTCGTGCAGGGCCTCCGGCGCTGTCGGGCTGGCAATCAGCAAATGCCAAGCACTGGCATTGCGATGCTGTTGCCAGATTTGCTGCAGATCATCGCTTTGCAATTCATTGAGTCGCTCGGCCTCGGTTTGCAGGCTTAAATACGGATGCCCTTCGCCGAGTGCAATCAGATTCCACCAACGGCGATAATCGTTGCCGAAAAAACGCTGCTCATGCCGGCGCATTTTCAGCGAACGTTTGACGCGTTCTGCATCGACCTCGGCAAGCGGATAATCGCGCCAGAGGCTGATGAAAAACTCAATCGCCGGGTGTAGCTCAATATCGTAAACGGTGGCGTGCAATTGAAAACTGTGTGGGCCGGCTGAACCTGACCAATAGCGGCTGAACTGCCATGGACTTTGCGCCATGTCGCCATGTTTGAATTCGCGCAGCGCTTCAGCCAGCACATCGGCTTGTTCGCCGTAGGCATCGTGATTCAACCGAATCAAACGCACTTCGTTGCGGCTCAATCCCGGGCGATGGAAATAGTGCAGGAAATGATTGGAGCCAACTTGTGTTACCTGCGGCGGCGATAATTGCAGCGGCGGCACCGTTGCCAACGCTGGTGCAGCGGCGAGTTGTTGCACCGGGATCACCTGCGCTGGTTCGACGGGCGTGAAGTGAGTGGCTTTTTGCGCGCAAGCGCTCAACAAGATGAGAGGTAACATCGCCAAGATGGTTTTCATAGTGCGCTTTCCTCCAGTCCTTTGGCCCAGCTTTCCGGCAACCATTCAAGCAAGGTTTTCGCAACGCGCATATACCAGGCGGGTTGCAGTTCCAGACGTATCGGTTGGCGTTGAAAATACTGTTTGGCGACGCGCTGCAGATCGGCGGAAGTCAGTGCCTGTATATTTTGCCATTGCCCGGTCAGCGGCGTGTGCGGAAAGCGCTCACCGTTTGCCACCAGGGCACTGGCCAATTGCAGCGGATCATCAAGCCGGCGCAACTGTTGTTCGATGTGATCGGCTTTTAGTTGGCAGAGCCGTTCGGTGCTCAATCCCTGTTCGGCGACCTCGGCGATGTTCTGCAATACCGTTTGCTCAAGATCGTCGAGGCTTTTATGTGCGCGCGGCACCAGAACCAGATTGCTGAGGCCATGATCGGCCATCGGCAGCGCTATCGATTGCACGATGAACGTGCTGTCTTCTTGGCGTAGCGCTTGCTCAAGACGATTGTCGGGCATGCCCAGCAAATGTCGTTCAAATAGATCAATCGCGGCCCGATCCGGATGCTGCTGGCCAACGGTGTGCCAAGCCAGCAATAGCGCCGGCCATGGCGAACGGCTATCGGTCAGCGTCGCTTCGGCTTCAGTTGGCTCGACGGTAATGGCGGCATCAGCAGGCGGCAGCTCGCGCGGATTGCGCCAATCACCAAATTGTTGTTGCAGCCATTGTGCCGCCTGCTCCGCTTGAAACTGACCCGTCAACGCGATGCGGGTATTGGCCGGAAAATAATGGCGTTGATGAAAACGGGACAGCGAGGCCGGCGTGGCGTTGACGATATCTTCGCGGCGACCGAGCACATCATGCGCATACGGCGTGCCGGCCATTTGCTGCAGCATGAACTCCATGCTGGCACGGAAAAACGGCGTGTTATCAACCCGCATCGCGGTTTCTTCCAGCACCGCGGCTTTTTGATTCTCGACGGTTTTTTCACTGAGTACCGGACGTCGAAAACGATCGGCTTCCAACCAGAGCACACGATGCAAGGCATGGGCCGGAAACTGGATGTAATAACGGGTGTAATCAAACCAGGTTTCGGCATTGAATTGGCCACCAAGCTGGCGCATCGCTTGCGTGTAGGCTTCACCCGGCGCATTTTCGCTGCCTTCAAACAACAAATGCTCGAACAGATGCGCGTAACCGGTTTCGCCGATTTGTTCGTGTCGTGAGCCGACATCGACTTCGGTGGCGATGGCCACGGTTTGCTGCGCTGGCATCGGCAGCAGCATCAGCTGCAAACCGTTGGCCAGTGTGTGGTGTTCAATGCGTGCCTCCGCTTCGCGCAAGGCGTCCGCGCCTTGTTCGGCTAACTGGCATTGATCAATCGCGGAGCCGGCGCTGACACTGGCTAGCTGGATAAAAAATAAACTGGCAATCATCAACAGCGACATCCTTTCCGTCGTTATGGCTGAGTTGGAGTGGGGCGAGGCAATTTTGTCACCCGTACCTGCCGCAAATTTTTTATAGTACACGCTTTATCTTGAGCTGCCGGCCCTCATGCCGGCCAAGCGTGGGGCATGCGCCAGCTTTATTCCCTGTTGTTTTTGTTGCTGATCCCGGTGGTGTTGCTGCGCCTCTGGTGGCGGGGGCGCGCCAATCCTGGCTATCGCCGGCGTTGGCGCGAGCGTTTTGCCCGCTTGCCGAATACGCGCGAGCAAGGCATTTGGCTGCATGCCGTGTCGGTCGGTGAAACGCTGGCCGCCGCGCCGCTGATTGAAGCGCTGCTGCAAAAATATCCAGAGTTGCCGATCACGGTCACCACCACGACGCCCACCGGGTCCGAACGGGTGCACGCCTTGTTTGGTCAGCGTGTCCAGCATGTTTACGCTCCTTACGATTTACCCTGGCTGTTGCGCCGATTTTTGCGACACGTGAAACCGCAACTGGCGCTGGTCATGGAAACCGAGTTGTGGCCGAACATGGTGCATAGCTGCGCTGAGCAAAATGTGCCGCTGGTGGTGATCAATGCGCGCTTGTCGAAGCGCTCGGCTCGCGGTTATTACAAGGCTCGCTGCCTGTCGGTGCCGATGCTGAAAAATATCGCGTTCATTGCCGCTCAGGAACGCAGTGACGAGCGCCGATTTATCGCGTTGGGCGTGCATCCTGAACGCATCGAGGTGACCGGCACAATCAAATCCGATGTGCGGGTCAGCGAGGCACAGCGGGTCGCCGCCAAAGCGCTGCGCGAGAGCTTAGGTGAATCGCGTTACGTGGTCATTGCCGCCAGCACTCACGACGGTGAAGACGCGATGGTGCTAGATGCATTCGCGCGTTTGAAACAGGCAAAAAATGATGCGGCGTTGATTTTGGTGCCGCGTCATCCAGAACGATTTGATGCCGTAACCAAATTGGCGGAAGCGAGCGGTTTTCGCGTTGCCCGGCGCAGTCAGAACGCCTTTGGTGCTGACACCGATATCCTGATCGGCGACACGATGGGCGAGCTGATGATGCTCTATGGCGTTGCCGATGCCGCGTTTGTCGGCGGCAGTTTGGTTGCCCGTGGCGGTCATAATCCATTGGAGCCTCTGGCCTGGCAATTGCCGGTACAACAAGGCCCGCATACCTTCAATTTTGCCACGCTGACGCGTCGTTTGAGCAAGGCTGGAATCATTGACACGGTAACGAATGCCGAATCACTGGCACACGTTTGGCAGCGCTTCAGCGCCACTTCAGCACGCGCTGAACGTGCGGCGCAGATCGCGCCGATTCAGCGCCAGCTTGGCGGCACGTTGGCGCGGCTGCTGGTGATCGTTGAAACGATACTGGAATCGCCGCGTTAAGCGCCGAGCTTATGCCATTGCTTGGCTGCCTCGATTTTCAGCGCCGGATAAAATCGTTGGAAATGCTCATCGAGCGTCGGCAGCAGCGGCGTGATTTCGTCGACGTGGGTGGTTAGTGGCGTCGGCCGCGAGAATCGTGAACCGATACCGCGCAGGGCTTTTTGCACCGACGGCCAATGCCAATACTGGTTCAATAAATCGGTATCGATGATGTAGCGCAGCCGCGCCTGGCCACGTGCAGGCGCCAGCGATTGATACTGATGCAACGCGGCGTACACCTGGGCGGAAAACGCCAGCAGATTGCGATCCTCGAGTGCAGCGAAATTGCGAGCGAGAAAATGGTCGTACGCCATGTCGATGATGATGCCGGCAAAGCGGCGCAGCGGTGGCTTGAACAGCGACCGGGCGGCGAGGTTTTCCGGGTGTTCGTCGGTCCAACGATCGACGAAGCGATGCAGGCGCACGGCGCGCTCGATTTCGGCTGGCAGATGGCTCAAATCCGGGCCGTGAATGACATCGCCGAGTAGGCTGCCGGCCAATGCCTCGGGCGTTGCCGGCACCAGACAGCAGTGGGCAAGGTAGTTCATTGGCAATCCGGTCGTGAACGGGCTACATTTGGCATTGTACCGTGATCAGGAAAGTGCTTCATGAGCATGAAAATTTGGATCGAGCAGCGCAGCGCCGCGTTGATGGCGGAGCTGAATTCGTTGCCATTCACTGACGATCACGACTTGAAAAAGCAGGGGCTGATTCGCAAAGCCATGCGTGATGCCGTCTGTGAGTTCATGCGTCGTGCATCCGAACACACGCTTTCTGACCTGATTAGCCAGGACGCGATGTCTGACGACCCCTTGTTCAATAAAAAACCCCGCTAAGCTCAGGCCTCAACACCATCACTATCGATTGGCCGGAAACGGCGCTGATGATAAAATCGCCACCCTTTCGCGGGCCTAACCCGCTACGACTGTGCCAGTAAACCCGAATTTATGAAGCAAAAGCTGTATATCAAGACCTGGGGTTGCCAGATGAACGAGTACGACTCGTCGCGTATGGCCGACCTGCTGAAAGACCACGACGGCATGGAAGTGACCGAACATCCGGAAGAAGCGGATGTGATCCTGCTGAATACCTGCTCGATTCGGGAAAAGGCCCAGGAAAAAGTGTTTTCCCAGCTCGGCGAATGGCGGCCGCTGAAGCAGAAGAATCCGAACCTGGTCATTGGTGTTGGTGGTTGCGTCGCCTCCCAGGAAGGCGCGGCGATTCGTCAGCGCGCGCCTTATGTCGATGTCGTATTCGGCCCGCAGACGCTGCATCGTTTGCCTGAACTGATCAGCAAAGTCCGCACCGAGCACAAGCCGGCCATCGATATTTCCTTCCCGGAAATCGAAAAGTTTGATCGGCTGCCGGAACCGAGCGTCAATGGTGCTTCGGCGTTTGTCTCGATCATGGAAGGCTGCAACAAATACTGCACGTTCTGTGTGGTGCCTTACACCCGTGGTGCCGAAGTCTCGCGTCCGCTCGATGATGTGCTTGCTGAAGTCGTGTCCTTGGCCGAAAAAGGCGTGCGCGAAATCAATTTCCTGGGCCAGAACGTCAATGCCTATCAGGGCAAAACCCATGACGGCGGTTTCGCCGATTTGGCCGAACTGATTGAACTGACAGCGTCGATTCCGCAAATCGGTCGCATCCGTTTTACCACCTCGCATCCGGTCGAGTTTTCTGATCGCCTGATCGAAGTCTATGGCCGGGTGCCGAAACTGGTTTCGCATTTGCATCTGCCGGTGCAAAGCGGTTCTGATCGGATTCTGGCCGCGATGAAGCGCGGCCACACGGCGCTCGAATACAAATCGAAAGTGCGTAGGCTGAAAGCGATTCGCCCGGACTTGTCGATGTCATCCGATTTCATCATCGGTTTTCCCGGTGAAACCCAGGCCGATTTTGATGCCACGATGAAACTCGTCGCCGACATCGGTTATGACATGAGCTTCAGTTTTATTTACAGCGCTCGCCCCGGTACGCCGGCTGCCGATCTGCACGATGAAACGCCGGAGTCGGTGAAAAAAGAACGGCTGCAATTGCTGCAACATCGCCTGAATCAACAGGCCCAGCAGATCGCGCGTCAAATGGTCGGTAGCGTGCAAACGGTGCTGGTCGATGGCCCGAGCAAGAAAGATCCGATGCAGCTGTCCGGCCGCACCGAAAACAATCGCATCGTCAATTTCTCTGGTCCGCATACGCTGATTGGTGATTTCGTTAACGTGCGTATCACCGAAGCGTTGCCAAACAGCCTGCGTGGTGAAATGGTCGAAGAGGCCGCCGCTTGAGTCTGCATACCATTGATTTTGCCCTGGAGCCGATGGACAACGCGCGGTTGTCCGCGGTAACCGGTCAGCTTGACGACAACCTGCGCCAAATCGAACGAAGGCTGGGCGTTGAGATCAGCAATCGCAGCAATCAATTTCGCGTCATTGGCGATCGTGAGCAGGCCGAAGCGGCTGCCGATGTCGTGCTGGCGCTGTTTGAGCTGTCAGAAACGCAGGGCGCGATCACCCGCGCCGATTTGCATTTATTGTTGCAGCAATTCCGGGTCCGTGAAGACAAACAGAAAATGGAAAAAGACTTCACGGTCTTTACCAAACGCGGCCCGATCAAGGCACGTAACAGTAACCAGGCCAATTACATCGACAGCATTCGCCACAGCGATATCAGCTTTGGTATCGGCCCGGCCGGTACCGGCAAAACGTATCTCGCGGTCGCCTGCGCCGTTGATGCGCTGGAACGGCAGCAGGTTCGCCGCATCATTTTGACGCGCCCTGCTGTGGAAGCAGGCGAAAAGCTCGGCTTTTTACCGGGTGATATGGCCCAGAAAGTCGACCCGTATTTGCGTCCGCTGTATGACGCGCTCTATGAAATGCTCGGCTTCGAAAAAGTCGAAAAATACATGGAGCGCAATGTCATTGAAGTGGCGCCGTTGGCATTCATGCGTGGCCGCACATTGAATGAAAGTTTTGTCATTCTCGATGAAAGCCAGAACACCACCGTCGAGCAGATGAAAATGCTGCTGACCCGTATCGGTTTTGACTCCCGCGCGGTCATTACCGGCGATATCACTCAGGTCGATTTGCCGCGCAACACCAAATCCGGTTTGCGTCACGCCATTGAAGTGTTGCAGGGCATTGATCGGGTCAGCTTCACGTTTTTCACCGCTGAAGACGTCGTTCGCCATCCGGTGGTCATGCGTGTGGTGCGCGCTTATGAAGAATGGGAACGCAAGCAATCCTTGTTGAAAGCGCAGAAAGAAGAACGCAAAGCGGCCAATGAACAGGAAACTGGCGAATGAGTCTGCGTCTGAATTTGACCGTGCAAAACATGACCAAGCGCCAGGATGTACCGACCGCGACCTTGTTGCGTCGTTATGCTCGCGCCGCACTGCTTGGTCACAAAAACCGGGCTGGCCTGACGATACGCATCGTCGGCGAGAAAGAAAGCCAGCAATTGAATGCGGACTACCGTCAAAAAGACTATCCGACCAATGTCCTCAGTTTTGCCAGCGATCACCCGTTCGAAGTAAGTGAGCACTATCTTGGCGATCTGGTTATTTGTGCTGCTGTGGTTGCCAAGGAAGCGAAAGAGCAGGGCAAAACCGCTCGTGCCCACTGGGCTCATATGGTGGTGCATGGTGTCTTGCATTTGTTAGGCTATGACCATATAAAATCCGCAGACGCCGACATCATGGAAAATGAAGAGCGGCGCATTATGGCGAATTTGAATTTTCCCGATCCGTACCTGATCGAAGACGATCAAGTGTTGTGATTGGAACCACTGTCACTGACCTTAGCGCAGGATAAAAAAGAACCCACCATGAGCGACGACCCTCGATCGCAAAGCCACAGTCCCTTCTTCCATCGTCTTAAATCGCTTTGGCGACACACTCCAACCGACCGGCAGGACTTGAAGCAAACCCTGCGTGAAGCCGCCGAAGAAACCGTTATCGACCGCGATACGCTGAGCATGCTCGAAGGCGTCATGAGCGTCGCCGAACTGCGGGTGCGCGACATCATGATTCCGCGCGCGCAAATGGTCGTCATTAATGAAGACGACGAGCTGAAACAGATTCTGCCGGTGATCGTTGAATCCGGGCATTCGCGCTATCCGGTCATTGGCAAGAATCGCGACCAGGTCGAAGGCGTTTTGCTGGCCAAAGACCTGCTGCAGTTCAACCTGATGGCGCCGGAAGAGGCTGACGCCGCGTTTGATATTCACGAAATTCTGCGGCCGTCGCTGGTGGTGCCGGAAAGCAAACGGCTGGACAGCCTGCTGCGTGAGTTCCGCATCAGCCGCAATCATATGGCGATTGTGGTTGACGAATACGGCGGCGTTGCCGGTCTCGTTACCATTGAGGATGTGCTCGAGCAAATCGTTGGCGATATTGCCGATGAATACGATTTTGAAGGCGAGGAATATCAGCTTCGTCAGCTCGGTCCGCAGGAGTGGCATGTCAGTGCGGCGACCAGTGTTGAGGAGTTCAACGAGCATTTCCATACCGAGTTTGATGTCGATGAATTCGACACGATTGGTGGCGTTGTTGCCAACCGTTTTGGCCATATGCCTCAGCGTGGTGAACATCTGGCCCTTTCGGATTTGAATTTCACCGTCATTGCCTGCGACAGTCGCCGAATCAAGATGCTGCGTGTGCAACGCAAACCGGTACTGCAGACCCGCAACGCCGTTGAGCAATAGTTGACGCTCATGCGTACACTGATTTTCGGTAATTCCGGTTCTGGGAAATCAACGTTGGCCAGAAAGTTGGCGGCTGAGCAGCTGGCCGCCCATCTCGATTTGGACAGCGTTGCCTGGCATCCGCATTCGCCGACATCTCGACGCTCTTTGGCTGAAAGCCAGGCCGATATTGAACACTTTGTTGAGGCTCATTCACGTTGGGTCATCGAGGGTTGCTACAGTTCGTTGCTGGCGCTGGTTTTGCCATTTGCCGAGCAACTGATTTTCCTGAATCCCGGCATCGAAACCTGTCAGCACAATTGCCGAATGCGGCCATTTGAACCGCACAAATATTCCAGCAAACAAGCCCAGGATGAAAACCTGGCGATGCTGCTGGATTGGGTGGCGCAATACGAACAACGCGATGATGAATTTTCATTGCAGGCACACCGCCGACTGTTTGACCAGTTTCACGGTCTGAAAGTCGAGTATCACGATAATCTGCCGTTTAACGCCGAGCGTTCCGCCACATCGGTTTCTCCGCGCTAAACCACGCGTTACTGTCATTCCGTTCTCATGATCGACGTGCGACAATCGTCGCCGAACCTTGCCAAGACCACACGCCCAAGAATAGAAAAGTCATGTACGTCACGATAAGAGCCTTATTGGCATTGCTGGCCGGCGCCTTGTATCCGCTGGCTTTCGCACCGATTGATTTGACCGGTATGGTCGTCGTCAGCCTCTGCGGTTTGTTGCTGCTCTGGGAAGGGCGTAGCGCCCGCGAGGCGGCCTGGCTCGGCTGGCTATGGGGCGTTGCTGCATTCGGTATCGGCACCTCCTGGGTGCATGTCGCGATTCATGTTTACGGCAATGCGCCGCTATGGCTGTCGATGTTGTTGACCGTTGGCTTTGTCGCGATTCTGGCGCTGTACCCGGCCTTGCTCGGTTGGTGTCTGCAGCGCTTTTTTACTGATCGGCGGGCGCAACGTTTGGCGATCATTCCGTTGTGGGTTATCGGCGAGTATTTGCGCGGCCATCTGTTCAGCGGATTTCCCTGGATGTTTGCCGGTTATTCGCAAACCGACACGGTATTGAAATTCATTGCACCGATCGCCGGCGTTTATGGCATTTCCTTGCTGCTGATCAGCCTGGCGGTGCTGGCAATCATGGCCGGCCATGAGTTTGTTCGCGAGCGTCATCCGCTATGGAAAACGGCGACGTTTGCGATGCTGTTTGTCGCGCTGGCGCTGCCATGGTGGCGTTGGAACACGCCGGTTGTCACCGATCAGGAAGATAGCGTCAGCGTCGCATTGGTGCAGGCCAATATCGAACAATCGGTGCGCTGGCAACCGGAACGTTTTGAACAAACCAAAAACGAATACCTGGCGCTGACCGAGCCATTAATTGGTCGTGCTGATCTGGTCATCTGGCCGGAAGGCGCGATTCCTTCCTTTGCCAACTATCTCAATGACTATTTTCAACCGCTGCATGATCGCGCACTGGACAATAACACCAGTTTGATTTTCGGTATGGCGGTCATCGACCCGGATCAGCGTTACTACAATAGCGTCATTGGCATGGGCCACGGCCGCGGCCGATACGACAAACGGCAACTGGTGCCCTTCGGTGAATATGTGCCGTTCGAGAAATTGCTGCGTGGGCTGCTGGCGTTTTTCAATCTACCGATGTCCGGTTTCACCGAAGGTCGTGAAGCCTCGCTGCTGTACACGCCGAAAGCTGCCATTGCCGCCGCCATTTGTTACGAAATCGCCTATCCGGAATTGGTGCGGGACAATGTGGCGTCGATGCAGCAGCAAAAAGGCTTTTTGCTGACGGTCAGCAACGATGCCTGGTTCGGTCGCTCGCTCGGCCCTGCCCAGCATTTGCAAATCGCACGGATGCGGGCGCTGGAGAACGAACTGGCTTTGGTAAGAAGCACTATTACGGGCATTACCGCGGTCACGGATCAATTCGGGCAAATCCAATCGCAATTGCCGCCGTTTGATGTCGGCGTGCTGAAAACACGGGTGAGTTTGCACACAAGTTCAAGCCTTTGGCAGCGATTTGGCCTGTGGCCTGTTGCCATCATTTGTCTTTTGTTACTGGGTGTTGCAGGCGCCGTAAATCGCTTGAAAAACCACTCTAAGACCCCAGAATAGGCGAACCGAATTAGAGGTGCTTAGATCATGATGCGTATTGCGTTATTCCTGTTAACCAACCTGGCTGTGGTGCTGGTCGCTGGCATCGTACTGAACCTGCTGGGCGTCAAGAGTTACTTGTCGCAGTCCGGCATTCAGTACGGCAGTCTGTTGGTGTTCTGCTTTATTTTCGGTATGACCGGCGCGATCATCTCCCTGCTGATTTCGAAATGGATGGCGAAGCGGTCAATGGGCGTTTACGTCATCGAGCAACCGCGTAATGCCGAAGAGAAATGGCTGGTCGACACGGTCGCCGAGCTTGCTCACAAAGCCGGCATCGGCATGCCGGAAGTCGGTGTGTTTCCGTCTGACCAATCGAACGCGTTTGCCACGGGTTGGAACAAAAACAACGCGCTGGTGGCGGTGTCTGCCGGCATGCTGCGTCGATTCAATAAGGAAGAAGTCAAAGCCGTACTTGGTCACGAAGTTGGCCACGTGGCCAACGGCGACATGATCACGCTGACGCTGATTCAAGGCGTTGTGAACACCTTTGTGATGTTCTTCGCCCGCATCATCGGCTATGCCGTTGATAGCTTCCTGCGTCGCGACGAAGAGAGCAGCGGCCCTGGCTTTGGTTTTTATATCGCAACTTTCGTTGCCGAAATGATCCTGGGCATTCTGGCCAGCATGATTGTCGCCTGGTTCTCGCGCCGCCGCGAATACCGTGCTGACCATGCCGGTGCCACGCTGGCTTCACGTTTCGGCATGATCGGCGCATTGCAGCGCTTGATGGCCGAGCAAGGCCAACCGGTACAAATGCCGGCCGAGATGACGGCGTTTGGCATCCGCAATGGCGGCAACAGCATCGCCCATTTGTTCGCGACCCACCCGCCGCTGGAAGAGCGCATCCGCGCCTTGCAGAGCCAGCAGTAATTGCAGGACACTAGAAGCCATCTCAAAAACAGTTTGGGCGATGGTGAGGTGTGCGAAGAGGAGCGCAGGAACCGGAGTTTACAAGTAGTAAATGAGGATTCCGAGCACCACATTCGCGCAGATCACCGAGCTCCAGGCATTTTTGAGATGGCTTCTAGAAGGGAGGCGAAAGCCTCCCTTTTTTGTTTCGATTGGAATATTTTCTACCGGATCATCCCGACAAGGAAATCACGATGCGTCCAGTGTTTGTCATGGCAGCCCTGGTTACACTCAGCGCCTGCTCAACGGTTAGTTCCCGTACTGAACAACCTCAGCAGCGGTATCCCTGCATCGGCGTAAAGAAAGCCAATCAGCAAGTGGCGCGCAGTTGACAAGATCCGATCATTCCCGGCGAGGTCATTGTTCGGGTATTGATGGATTGGCCGATGACCCTGGTTGCCGACACGGTGTTGGTGCCGGTGGATTTGATTGTTATGCAGAGCAATAAAAAAGCTCAATCGAATTAAATTGCTGAGCAACAAAAAGGGCTGCATCGGCAGCCCTTTTTGTTGCGAACATTTAGCTCGCCAGCTTCTTGTATTTCAGGCGGTGCGGCTGATCAGCTTCTACACCCAAGCGACGTTTGCGGTCGGCTTCGTAATCCGCATAGTTGCCTTCGAACCAGACCACTTGCGAGTCACCTTCGAACGCCAGGATATGGGTGGCGGTGCGATCCAGGAACCAGCGATCGTGGGAAATGACCACAGCGCAACCGGCGAACGACAGCAGTGCTTCTTCCAAGGCGCGCAGCGTTTCGACGTCGAGATCGTTGGTCGGTTCGTCGAGCAGCAGCACGTTGCCACCGCTTTTCAGCAGCTTGGCCAAATGCAGACGGTTGCGCTCACCGCCAGATAAATCCTTGACGAATTTTTGCTGATCGCTGCC
The DNA here is from genome assembly GCF_009756665.1 of Permianibacter aggregans. Taxonomy (GTDB): domain Bacteria; phylum Pseudomonadota; class Gammaproteobacteria; order Enterobacterales; family Permianibacteraceae; genus Permianibacter; species Permianibacter aggregans. The sequence continues at coordinate 1,169,702 of NZ_CP037953.1, read as the reverse complement.
TTTGAAGTTGAAGCGGCCGATATAGGCGCGCGAAGGGATTTGGTAGGTGCCAATGGTGATGATGTCCAAACCATCGGAAACTTCCTGCCACACCGTGTTGTTCGGATTCAGACTGTCGCGCGATTGATCGACATAAGCAAGCTTTACCGTGTCGCCGATGCGCAGCTCGCCGCCATCCGGTTTTTGTTCGCCGGTGATCATCTTGAACAGCGTCGACTTACCCGCGCCGTTCGGACCGATGATGCCAACAATGCCACCCGGCGGCAGGTTGAAATTCAGATTGTCGTACAGCAAGCGATCGCCGAAGGCTTTCTTGACGCCCTTGGCTTCCACGACCATGTTGCCTAAGCGTGGACCCGGTGGCACGTAGAGCTCTTGGGTTTCGTTGCGTTTCTGGAATTCCACTGATGAGAGTTCCTCAAAGCGCTGAACACGGGCTTTGTTTTTCGCCTGACGCGCTTTCGGGTTTTTGCGCACCCATTCCAGCTCTTCTTTCATCGCCCGCATGTGTGCGGCTTCAGCGCGCTGCTCTTGCTCCAAACGAGCGCTCTTCTGATCCAGCCAGGAAGAATAATTGCCTTCCCAAGGAATGCCGTAGCCACGGTCCAGTTCCAGAATCCAGCCAGCGACGTTGTCGAGGAAATAGCGATCGTGGGTGACCGCAATGACGGTGCCCGGGAAATCGTGCAGGAAGCGCTCAAGCCAGGCGACCGATTCGGCATCCAAATGGTTGGTCGGTTCGTCGAGCAGCAGCATGTCTGGTTTGCTCAGCAGCAGTTTGCACAGCGCGACGCGGCGCTTTTCACCGCCGGACAAGGTATTGACGTCGGCGTCCCAAGGCGGCAGGCGCAGCGCATCGGCGGCGACTTCCAGTTGCCGGTCAACATCGTCACCATTGACGGAAGCGAGGTAGGCTTCCAGTTCGCCCTGCTGCTTGGCCAGCTTGTCAAAATCGGCATCCGGTTCGGCATAGGCGGCGTAAACGGCATCGAGTTTGGCTTTCGCTTCGTAGATTTCGGCAACAGCTTCTTCGATATTGCCGCGCACGTTTTTCTCGGTATTGAGCTGCGGCTCCTGCGCCAGGTAACCGACTTTGGTGCCGGCCAGCATATTGAAATCGCCTTCAAATTCCTTGTCGACACCAGCCATGATGCGCAACAGCGTCGATTTGCCGGCGCCGTTCAAGCCGAGTACGCCGATTTTCGCGCCAGGGAAGAAGGAAAGGGAAATGTCCTTGATGATCGTGCGCTTCGGTGGCACGACCTTGGACACTTTGTACATGCTGCAGATATATTGGGCCACGGCAAAGTCCTAAAGCTAAAAAACCGGCGCATTGTAGCCGATGCGACCCCGGCTTCGTCAGTCGAAGAGGAATTCTGATGCGAATTTGTGGTGTTTTTCTGCTGTTGTTGTCCTTACCCGCACTGCAGTCCTGTTCCACAACCAGTACTGTCTCGCAGCTGTATGAAATGGCGGATCGACGTGAGGTCGATGCTGAACTCTGGCAGGCGGCCGTGCAAAGCGACGACAACGAACAGCGTACGACGGCACTGCGTCTGCTTGGTCGTATCGGCGGTGATCCGGTGGTGGATTTGCTGCTGCCATCGCTGCAGCACGAACGTCCCGAGATTCGCCTGGAAGCAGCGTTTGCGCTCGGCATTTCCGGTAGCGTCAATGCCATTGCGCCGCTGCATGCTCGCTTGGCCGAAGAATCGAACGCTGAAGTGGCCTCGGCGATCTGGCTGGCGCTGGCCAACCTGGCCGCACCGCGGCTGCAATCGCAATTGGTCGATGCCTGGGATCATGAGCCGGAACAGCAGCAAACGCTGGCCCAGGCCGCGGCTTTTCTCTGGGCCTATCATCGCGACAAGTTGCAGCAGCTTGATCGCGGCCTGGTCAATCGTCTGATGCAAGCCGCGCGCAGCGACAACGTGGCGCTGGCCAGCAACAGCGCCGCGGCATTGGCTCGGGTGCGCAAAGAGTCTGGCGCCTTCCGCCGCCATATCCTCATCGATACGCTGAAAAACGCACCGGTCGAGCGTTCCCGGCAACTGTTGTTGAAAGTGCTCGGTGCCAATAGCGACGCCGTTGGTGATGCCTTCCTGCGCGATATCCTGGCCGGTAAGGCTTACCGCGATACACCGCCTTCCGATGCCGAACGAGCTGAAGCAGCGGCGGCGCTGGTTGCCCGGCTCGACGACAAAGCGCTGACGACGTTTATCCAGGCCATGAAAGACGAACCATCCTGGTCGGTGCGGGCGCTGGCGTTTCAATCATTGAGTGCTGAACAAGTTGAGCGCCTGCGTGCTGAATTGCAGGCGCATATTGAAGCGGTGCCGGCGGATCGCGCGGTGCTGATGCCGATACTGCAGCCCATCGAGTTTCGTGATGAAACCGAAGAGCCTGCAAAAGCCACCGCTGATTATCACGACGTTCGCAAAGCGAGTGGCACGCAGATAAGACTGAGCACCAATCGCGGGGATATCGATATCGAGTTGTTGCCGCAAGCGCCCTATACCGCTGCCAATTTCCTCGAACTGGTTGGCAAGGGCTATTACAACGGCACGGTGTTTCATCGAGTGATTCCGAATTTTGTCGCCCAAGGCGGTGACCCGAGCGGTCGCGGCGATGGCGGTCCCGGTTACCGGATTCGTGAAGAGCTGAGCCGCTTGCCGCATGAGCGAGGCTATATCGGTATGGCCACGGCCGGCAAAGACACGGCCGGATCGCAGTTTTTCTTCAACACCGAACGCAATCCGCATCTCGATTGGCATTACACCGTGTTCGCCAAAGTCATGCGTGGCGAAGACATCATGATGGCGCTGCAGCAAGGCGATACCATCGTTTCAGCAAAAGTGCTGGATAAACGCTGAGTGTGGCTTGTCATGAGCGCTAGTGAGCCCCATTGCATAAGAGCGGCGTTTGCCGCTCATTCACGATCAGGAATTTTTCGATGATTACCTTGTTGTTCAATGGTCAGGTAGGTTTGTTTGTGCTGCTGCTGGGCGCAATTATTTTCTCGCTGACGCTGCACGAATTTGGTCACGCTTTTTCGGCTAAATTGCTCGGCGACCGTACCGCAGAGCAAGCTGGAAGGTTGACGCTGAATCCGATTTCGCACATCGATCCGCTCGGCCTGCTGATGGTCGTGATGGTGGGTTTTGGTTGGGCGAAACCGGTGCCGTTCAATCCGAGTCGAGCAAACGTACCCTGGGCTGGCGCGTTTATTGGCGCAGCGGGTCCGTTCATGAATCTTCTTATCGCGATTGTCTCGGTGAATCTTTATGTTTGGGCGGCAGAAACCGGGGCATTCGATTTGGAAAGTGGCCTTGGTGTGGCGCTGATTTTGCTGGCGCAAATCAATTTGTTGCTGATGATTTTCAACCTGATTCCGCTTGGACCACTCGATGGTCATTATGTGATGTCATGGTTATTGCCACGCAATTTGAGTTACCGCTATGACCGGTTCAATGCCCAGTATGGCGCGATGATTTTTCTGGTGTTGATTGCGCTCAGTATTCTTGGCTTTCCGATTTTCCGGTTTGTGACATCGCTGGCGGGAAGCATCCTGCCTTACCTGACGTTCATGTAAACGTCGGTACGGCAGTTACGCGTTACTATGGTTTACGGAAAAACAACGTTACTTCGCCAACGGTGATACCGAACTTGCGCATTTCTGCCTTGTTAATCATGTGTTGCTTGTCGATCAGGAACATCCAGTCGTCGAAATGCAGATCATAGGTGGTGTCGTCGACCGGAACCCGCAAGGTATAGCGCCAATGCAAGGCGTTACCAGCCGATTCGCCGCTGGCTGTGCCAATGACATCGTCGGCGCGCCCTACATATTGCCCTGCAGCCGTTTTCTCAATGCGCCATTGGCGAAACTGTTTTTCGCCGTCATCAAACTGAAAATATTCGTCGAGAATCAGCGTGTCGCCGTCGCGTTTACCGATGATGCGCACCGTGAAGCGTCGGGTGATTTCGCCACTGAAGTTCTCGATCGTGCCCCAGGCCTGCAGTTCACCATCAAAATATTCTTCCAGTATCAGCGTTGGCGTTTCATTCTGGTAATGGCTGATCGGCGTCGCGCAGCTGCTGAGCAGCAGCACGGCAAGAACCGCCAATAAAACGTGTCGCATCAGTCTTCCTTAGTGCATAGCTCAGGAGCGCAAGGCCAGCAGGGCTTTGCGCATGTCAGGATATTCGGCGCCTTCAGCCAGCCAGATCGCGGAGAATCGAGTGGCGAATGCGGCGTCGTCTATCTGCCCGACGAATCTATCGTTGTGATAGAAACGGGTTTGCAACGACTCGTCGACAAACATGACCAGGCGATCGCCCTCTTTGATATCAGGCCATATCTGCGGCAGTTGTTGCAGCCAACGTTTTGCATCGTCATTGAGCAGCGCCAGTTCCTGCCATTGGTCGCGAGTTTCTTCGATCAAGTCATCGGCATCGACATCAATCTTGTAGCGAATTTCCAAAGCAAATGGCGATGGCTTTTGATCAACAGCAAATCGGAATGGTTGTTCGCTGGTCCATAGCGTGATGTCGTAAATCGACAAGCCAAACCAGGTCAGATGGTAGCGGCCATGTGTTTGCAGTTGTTGCAGCGGCGTGGCCGTAGCTTGCGCTGTGTTGTTTAGCGACGGGCTGGCAAAACTGGCTGCGCTCAAGAGGATGGCGCTGACACCGAGCCCGATGAATTTGCCGAAAACCGTGAAGCGAACCATAACCATAACCCCGGGAAGATCATCCATATAAACGTTAATACGGAGAAATAGGCGTAGTAGTTCAGGATCTCGGCAGCGCCGAGCCGGGCACCAGCGTAGTAGGCAGCGGCACCGCCTCCGGCAAACAGCAGTGCTCGCAGGAACGATGATGAAACCAATTCGCTTAACGGTTTGACCGTCAACGCAAAACTGCACCAGAGCACGATCAGCCAGACCGGCAGCGGTAACGGCAGATCGGCAAACAGCGGATCAGGTCGAAAGGCAATCCATTGCATTGCCTGCAGAAAATAATCGACGGCAAGGCCGGTAATAATGATCACTACATAGACCAGCGGTGGAAAACGCAGCGCCGGTGCGAAAGGCAATAGCGCCAACTGCGCCAGTGTCAACGGCAAAGCCCAGGCAGCTCCTAGCAACACGGCAGCAAACCATACTGCCTGTGCCAGCAACAGCAGTGCCCATTTCATTGCAAGCCGCTGACCAGATCCCGACAGCGTGGTTTGTGCATCAGCAGTTGCGCGCAGGATATCGTGCGCTCAAGAAAACCGCCTTCGCAGTAGCATAAATAATATTCCCACATGCGCAGGAAACGTTGGTCATAACCCTGAGCCAGAATGGCTTCTTTGTTGGACAGAAAACGCTGACGCCAATCGCGCAGCGTGCGGGCATAGTGCTGGCCGATATCTTCATGATGCATCAGCATCATGTCGGTATCATCGCGCAGGCATTCAGCGATGCGGCTATTGCTCGGCAAAGCGCCGCCGGGAAAAATGTATTTCTGAATGAAATCGACATTGCTGGCGGCATAATCGTAACGCTGATCGGCGATGGTGATACTTTGCAACAGGAAGGCGCCGTCTGGTTTCAGCAGGCTGGAGCACTTGCGGAAATATTCCGGCAGGTATTTCAAACCAACCGCTTCGATCATCTCGATGCTGACCAGCTTGTCAAACTGCCCTTGCAGTTCGCGATAATCCTGCAGCAGTAAGGTAATTTTGTCCTGCAAACCCAGCGCTTCGATGCGCGCTTTTGCTTCGTCGTACTGCTCGCGAGAAATGGTGGTTGTGGTGACATGGCAACCATAGTTTCTCGCCAGAAAAATACTCAGGCCACCCCAGCCGGTGCCAATTTCCAGCACCTGATCAGTCGCTTTGATTTTCAGCTTCTCGGCGATGCGGCGCAGCTTGTATTCAGCCGCCTGCTCAAGTGATGCGTTAGTGTGCGGATAAATGGCGCTGGAATACATCATGAGCGGATCAAGCCAGAGCTTGAACATGTCATTGCCAAGATCGTAATGGCGGGCAATGTTGCGCTTGGCACCTTGACGGCTGTTGTCATACCACCAGTGTGCGAGCTTGCGGGTGGCCTGATTCCACCAGCGCTGCTTGGACTCAATGCGATCGAGGGCATCTAGATTGCGGGCAAACAGCTGTATTAACGAGGTTAAATCGCGCGAATGCCAATGACCGTCCATGTAGCTTTCTGCCGCACCAATGCTGCCGCCAAGCGCGATATCGACCCAGGCGCTGGCATCGTCAATGGTCAGCTCGGCATGCAGCGACCCGACTTCACCGCAGACCCAGCGGCTGCCATTCTCATGTAATTCCAGTTGACCATCGCGCAGTTGGTCGAGTTGTTCGGCGACGCCCTGACGGCAGCGATCGACTAGCGTATCGGAGAACTGACGGGCGGTGCTTTTGTTTTGACGAACCAGTTCGGTACTCACGATTTCTTCTCCAGGGCAGGGGCCACATCGTCGGTTGCGGCGCCGGGATGACTGAAAAACGGTGCACGCTTGATAAGCAGTCTTACGGCCTGCCAGTAAATGCCGATCAATGTCTTCAAACCTTGTGGCCAGTGCGACCACAGTTCACGATCCAGTGTCGCGGCATTCAGTGTTGCGGCTTTTTCCAGTACCAGTGCCGCGCGAAACACCGTGCCTTGATCGGTTTTATTCTGGATGCCGACCTGCAAGGCATCGCCAGGCTCTGGTAAGTACCAGTGGTAGCGCTGCGTCATGTCAAGAAACGGTGACACATGAAAGGCTTTGTCATGTGGCTCTGGTTGCTCGCGATGGCGCAAGTCAAGCAGGTAGGCATGGCGTTGCAACCAGGGGGTGTTGCGCACTTCGGCAATGACAAACTGCAGATGGCCATCACCATCGAAGCAGTAGAAAAGACTCAAAGGATTGAAGCCGATACCGAGCACGCGTGGTGCGCTGAGCAGAAAAATTCGGCCAACGAAGCGAGCGCCGGTGCGCTCGGCAATCAACGCGCACACCGCCTGTTTCAAGCTGCCTTCATAATCGGGCAAGTAATCATGGCGGCGGAATTGCGCCAGCCGGCCACGCCACCAATGCGATTGACTGAGTAGCGTCGGGAGTTGATCCAGATCGAGATAAAACAGCCGCATCCGGTAGCGAAAGCGGTGCTTAGGTTTGCAGTCGCGAATATGGCTTAGCGTGCCGCGGTAAATGGCGCTTTCCATCAGCTTTTTCCCAGTTGCTCAATGACTCGGAGGGCGCTGACCACGCCGTCCTCGTGGAAGCCATTGAACCAGTAAGCGCCACAATAATAGCTATGTCGTGCCCCGCTGATTTCGCCATGGCGCTTTTGCGCGATGACCGCGTGTTTGGAGAATTGCGGATGTGAATAAAGGTAACGTCCCAATACTTTTTCCGGCTGAATGGCGTCGCTGCGGTTCAAGGTTACGCAGAAGATTTCCGGCGCCGTGAATCCCTGCAGAATGTTCATGTTGTAGGTCAACGTCGGCCGCTTGTTTTCGCCGGTCAATAGATAATTCCAGGCGGCGTGAGCAAGGCGATTTTCTGGCAGCAAGCGGGTGTCGGTGTGCAACACCACTTCACTTTCGGCATAGGGAATCGCGCCCAAAATCTGCTGCTCTTCGCGCGAGGCATCGGAAAGCAAGGCCAGAGCCTCATCGCTGTGGCAGGCAAAGATCACTTTGTCGAAATGCAGCAATTGACCATTGCCCAATTGCAACACGACATCATCATTGTTGCGGCTGACGCGAACGACGCCGGAGTCAGCAAAAAACTCGGCAGAACAGGCGGCCATCAGGGCTTTGACGTAGCTGCGACTGCCGCCATGGAGCACAAACCATTGCGGCCGGTCCTGAATGTTCAGCAGGCCGTGGTTGTCGCAAAATTGCAGAAAAAACGCCAGCGGGAAATTCATCACATCGGTCAGCGGAGTCGACCAGATGGCGGCGGTCATCGGCGCCAGATAGTGGCTGACCATCCAACCGGAAAAACGATGCTGCTGCAAAAATTCGCCCAGTGTCGTTTCATCGTCGAGCGCGCGCTCGCGCAATTGCTGCTTGGCCAGTTTGTTGAATCGGAGAATTTCTTTCAGGAACAACCAGAACGTCGGCGAGAAAATATTCTTGCGTTGGGCAAACAGCGTATTCAGATCGTGGCCATTGTATTCCAGACCCGTTTCACTGCAGCTGACCGCGAAACTCATTTCGGTGGGTTTCAGCGCAATATGCAGCTCATCCATCAAGCGCAAAAAATTAGGGTAGGTTTTGTCGTTGCAGACAATAAAGCCAGTGTCGATCGCGTAGCGTCCGCTGGCTACCTCGACATCCTTGGTGGCCGTATGGCCACCAATGTACGGGTTCTTGTCGAAAACGCTGACGTGATGATCGCGGGACAGCTTATAGGCACAGTACATGCCGGCGATGCCGGCGCCAATGACCGCTATTCTCATGCTTTCACCAGCGAGCCGGTCAGTCGTTGTTGCAGGCCGAGCGGAAGCGCCGACAGCAGTTTCAGGAAGCGGGTAAAGCGGTGCGGGAAATGAATTTCACGTTTGTCGCGTTGCAAGCCGGCGATGATTTGTTCAGCGGCTTCTTCGGCGCTGATCAGACAAGGCATATCGAAGTCGTTCTGATCGGTCAGCGGCGTTTTGACAAAACCGGGGCAGATGACATTGACGCTGATGCCTTTTTTCTGCATCGCCAAACGCAACGTGTGCATGAAGTAACTGACGGCGGCTTTTGAAGCGCCATAAGCCTCGGCCCGTGGCAATGGTAGAAACGCCGCCGAGCTCGACACGGCGGCAATCTGCACACCGCTGTGAGCTTTCAACAACGGCTTTGCGGCTTCGATGACATTGGCAAGCCCAACAAAATTGGTGTTGATCACTTTTTCCACGACGCTGGCTTTGACGTCGCCATCATCAATGTATTCGCAGATGCCGGCATTGAATATCAAGGTATCGACGTGACCAAAACATTTTTGCACGCGCTGCACGGCCTTCTGCACGGATTCGCGGTCGGTGACATCGCAGGGCGCTACGCACTCCTGGTCCGGGTATTCGCCTGCCAGTTCACCGAGCTTGCCGGTGCGACGCGCCGACATCGCTACTTTGTGACCCTGCTTCAATAGTTGCTCGGACAGGGCCAAACCAATGCCGGAGCTGGCGCCGATAATCCAAATCGTGCGCGACGCATTCGCTTTCCACTTCATGCCCGTTCTCCGGTTGATGATTACAGACGTTTTCGAATAGCGCCGATCAGCATGCCGAGCAGCGGCAAGCGGCCATAAAGCATATCGGCGCCGTCGAAATAGTCGCGATGGTAGTAAATCCGATCACTGAACCGGACTTCGCTAAGACCTTCTACGCTGAACATCCGGCGCCGGTTCAGCTTCGGGTGCTGGAGTTGCATGGTCCAGGCCAGAAATGCCCGGTCGCTGAGCATCTGGGGTGTCTCGAAACGGAAACTGCAGTGGTCGACGTTCAAGTAAAGGCGGGCGAAATAGGCTTTCAGCTCCGCGAGGCCGGCAATCTGATGGAACGGATCGTAAAAGCGGATATCGTCCCGGTAGACGCTATCCAACTGATCCAGTTGCTCGACGGTGAAGCCCTGATACAGCGTGGTCAGGCGCGCGACCAAATCGCTGCCGGTGCTGACGCTTCGAATTGACGTGATGTTCATTTTTTCAGCCCTTTGAACCATTCGATGGCCTGAGCCCGCGAGGTTTTCAGATCGACCATGGCCTCCGGGTAGTCGCCACGGGCGCCGGTCTGGTGAATAGTATCGCTGGACTCTTGCTGTAATTCCGGCAGCCAGCGGCGGACGAAATCGCCATGCGGATCGAAGCGTTCGCCCTGAGTGACCGGATTGAAAATACGAAAATACGGCGCCGCATCAGTGCCGGTCGAGGCACTCCACTGCCAGCCACCATTGTTGGCGGCGAAATCGCCATCAATCAGTTGTTGCAGAAAATAGCGCTCGCCCCAGCGCCAGTCGATAAACAAATTCTTGGTCAGAAAACTGGCGACAATCATCCGCAGGCGATTGTGCATCCAGCCGGTTTCATTCAGGCAGCGCATCGCGGCATCGACGATTGGCACACCAGTCTTGCCCTCGCACCAGCGCTTGAAGGCTTTCTTGTCATGGCGCCAAGGTAACTGGTCAGTTTCGCTTTTGAACGGTTGGTGTTTCGACAACTCCGGCAATTGCGCCATCAGATGCAAATAGAATTCACGCCAGAGAATTTCGTTGCGCCAGGTTTTCGCACCGTCGCCCTTTTGCTGTGCCGCCTGCCAGACCTGGCGCGGCGACAACACGCCGAGACTCAGGTAAGGTCCGAGCTCGCTGGTGGCCGGCACGTCAGGGCGATCGCGCAGCTCGTGGTATTGGGCGATATCATCACGAACAAACTGATGCAGCTTTTTTAACGCCGCTTTTTCACCGGTGGGCCAGCGCTCCTGGTCGTAATCCTGCTCGCCGGGAAAGGGCTCAATGGTGGTTGCTTTGATGGCTTTTGTCGCCGCTCTCGGCGCGCTCAATGTGCTGATTTGGTTCAATCGTGGTTCGCAGGCGTGACGAAACGGCGTGTAAACGGTGTATGGCGTGTCCTGTTTGGTCAGCACCGAGCCCGGTGGCAGTAACACCCGATCAGCGAAATGGCGCACCGAGATATCGGCTTTCTCTGCCGCCTTGATTAAGGCCTGATCGCGGTCCTGTTCATGCACGCCGTATTCATCGTTGAACCAGATGTCCTTGAGCTTTTGCTTCCTGGCGTAATCGAGCACCGCACGCCACTGGCCAACGACTTTGTCCGAATGCAGCACTGCCAAGGCGATGCCGCGTTCTGCCAGCGCATCGGCCAGCGCCTGCACATGATGACGGGCAAACGCCCGTTTGCGTCCAGCCCAGACATGCTCATCCAGTTGTCGCTCACTGAGCACAAACACGGCCTGCACAACCCCGCCAGCACTACAGGCGGCATGCAGCGCACTGTTGTCGTGCACACGCAAGTCGGAACGAAACCACACCAGATGCATCAATCGATATCCTCGAACATTTTGTGTTTATACGCGAGCCGCACCAATAGGCGATCAATGAAATATAGTGCTGAAAAAAAAACGGCGCCTTTCGGCGCCGTTTGATTCGGAAAGCTTACTTAGAAGCGATAAGTTACTTCCCCATAAACAAACTGACCACGTGGGCTATGAACTTGTGAGACGTAGCCGTAGAGGTCGCCGTCACCATCACCGATGGCAAACGGAGGTTCTTCGTCCAGCAAGTTTCGAACACCGACCGAAAATACGGTGTCCTGAACACCTAAATAGCGGAACTGGACGTCGACCGTCATGAATGCATCAACGGTACGAGAACTGTTTTGGTTGATATCGATAACACCGTCGAAATTGGCGTCAGGCGTATCTTCGAATTCGCCGATGTAGCTAACTGCAACGGTGGCACCAAAGGTATCCATAGCCCAATCCATCGTGCCAACCCAGCGGAATTCTGGATATTCGTACTCACCGGTCCAGTCAAGAATGGTGGTAGCGCCTGTAGATTCGTCTTCGGTGATTTTTTGTTCGAACTCGGTCAGCCAGCTCCAATCGATCTTGAACTTGAAAGAACCCAAGTCCGCTGTGCTCAAGCGATAGTCAGCAGAAATATCGATACCCTTCGCGCTTTGCTGGTTCAGGTTGCGATAGCCGTTGTTGATGCGTGACAGATCACCCAAGGATTGACCTGGTAGCGGTGCATTGCGAATACAGATCGTGCTGGCTTGGTTGTTACATTCCAGCGCATACAGGGCACCAAAATCACCGGGAGCGATTTTATTGTCTTGCTCGATGGTCCAGTAATCGAATGTCAGGCTGACGCTATCGGAAACTTGCCAAACGGTGCCGACGTTGAACGATTCAGATTCTTCGGCGTCCAGATCAGGATTACCGGCAAACACGATGGTGTAGTCTGTCGAAGCACAATATGCCGGGTTGACTGCACAACCATAGGTGTCAACGAAGAATTGCGAAGATTGTGATGGTCCCAAGCCGATTTGTGCTAGCGATGGAGCCCGGAAACCCGTACCCCATGACATACGGAATTTCAGGTCATCATTTGGCGACCACAAGGCGCCGACTTTCGGATTGAACTGAGCGCCAAAGCCGTCGTATTTGTCATAGCGACCCGCCAACTGGACTTCCAGTCCGTCCGCAAACGGCAATACAAACTCAATAAACGCGGATTCGTGATCGCGTTTGGCTTCGGCCGAAACAGATTCAGTACCAAAGATCAAGCCGCGTTGAAATTGATCATCCGGGACGTCAGACACTTTTTCTGTCAACAATTCAATACCGGCTGCCAACGCTGCCTGGCCACCGGCCATATCGAACAAACCACCAGAAATTTTCGCGTCATAGGCGCTTAGATGTGACTCACCACGACGCACCAATGAGGTGGTGATCGCGTCAATTACGCTTTGCGGGTTATAGGTGCCACCAAACGGGTTATAACGACCAGCATCGATTTCCTGTTGCAACAAATCGGTACGAACCCAACCCTGATGTTTGCCGCCGGTCTGCATCGATTCACTGCGGCCTTTTTGCGCCGACACTTCCCAATCCCAATCGGTAAAGATGGTGCCGCGCATACCGACAACCAAGCGCATGACATCGGTTTCGATATCCCAAATACGAGCGCCAGCATCCACGGTACGGTGGCGGTTGATGTCGATATCAACGCCGAACGGATTGTTCGGATGTGTGCCGGGAACGGTTAACCCTGCATCACCATCCAGCGGTGTTGGTGCGCCTTGGGCAAACGATGTGTTGTGCTGCACGCTGAACTCGGTGAACAGTTCGGTGGAGGTGCCAATATCTCGATTGGCCAGCAAAATGGCACCAATGCGCTCTGATTCAGGAATCAAGACGTTCCACGGGCCGTAGTCGTAAACGCAGGTAGCGCCAAAGGCATTTTCCGGAGGACAGCCTGGGTCAATTGTCGTTACACCATTGACCACGTAGCGACCAGGGAAGCCGCGTGAAGAACGAAAATCTTCGCCGCCGAGCGCCGATTGGTTTGCTGTGCCCAACGTGCCGCGATCTTTGTTCATCAACGAGCTATTGGAGAAGTAGTCCAAAATAACCGTCATATTGCCTTTGTCGCCACTGGTTCCCCAGAGCAGGCTCATGGTTTTCTCGTCAGAGTCGGTATCGGTGGTGTTGCCATAACCGACAGAAAGTTCGCTGCCCTCGTAGTTCTTACGCAGCACAATATTGATTACGCCTGCAACCGCGTCGGAACCGTAGATGGCTGAGGCGCCGTCTTTCAGCACTTCAACACGCTCAATCGCAGCCATCGGAATGGCGTTTACATCGACAAAGTTGTTGGTGATGCTTTCAGCAAACGCGCTGATCGCGACGCGACGACCATTGACTAGCACCAACGTGGCGTCTGAGCCGAAACCGCGCAGCGAGATGGCGGCGCCTCCGTTGGCGGTAGAGTCCTGGTTGTTACCACGAGTGGAGAAGGTACCGTTGCCGGCGACTGGCATCCGTTCAAACAGCTGTTGTAGGTTGTTGTAGCCGGAATTTTCAATGTCGTCACGCGTGACGACAAACAGTGGTGACGTACCTTCGATATCGGTGCGTTTGATGTGCGAGCCGACGACTTCAACGCGTTCGGCTTTTTGCTCGTCAGCGGCATAAACGAATGTAGGCAGCATTGCTGCGCAGCAGGTAGCCACGATGGAGGTGGTTAACCGCGATTTTTTCATGTTCATGGTTGCTCCGGTTTTACTCTGTCTTTGGTTGTTATTGCTTCTTCACCCACAAATCGCGTTGGTGAACAACAGAAGTCCGATTGTGCTGAAAACTCCGTACGAATCAGCGAATTTGGCAAGTCGGTGTTATGGCCCTCCTTCATGGCAAAAACTCATGAGGCCCGAGGCTACGCTTTTCGTATTTCGGGTGCAACCGTCCAATTTGCCTGGTAGGTGCGAGAGCAATAATCCGTTACAATCTCGGCCCACTTTTCGACCACTTGCGTACCCTCGGGAGTCCTATGTTCCGCCAGTATTCTTCGTTAGCCGATTACGATGCCGAGTTATGGCAGGCGATGGAAAAAGAGCGCCATCGTCAGGAAGATCACATTGAGCTGATCGCCTCGGAAAACTACACCAGCCCGCGGGTCATGGCAGCGCAAGGCTCGCAGTTGACCAACAAGTATGCTGAGGGTTATCCGGAGAAGCGCTACTACGGTGGCTGCGAGTACGTCGATATCGCCGAGAAGCTGGCGATTGCCCGGGTAAAGGAATTGTTCGGTGCCGACTTCGCCAACGTTCAGCCGCATTCAGGTTCGCAGGCCAACGCGGCTGTCTACCAGGCGTTGTTGCAGCCGGGCGACACGGTGCTTGGCATGTCACTGGCCCATGGCGGTCACCTGACCCACGGTTCGCCGGTCAATTTTTCCGGCAAGCTTTACAAGAGCGTCCAGTACGGCCTGAAGGAAGACGGCACGATTGATTACGACCACGCCGAAGCCTTGGCGCTGGAACACAAGCCGAAGATGGTCCTTGGCGGTTTTTCGGCCTACTCACGTGTCGTTGACTGGGCCCGTCTGCGCGAAATTGCCGACAAAGTGGGCGCTTACTTTATGGTCGACATGGCGCATGTGGCTGGCCTGATTGCCGCTGGTGTTTACCCGAGCCCGATTGAGCATGCCCATGTCGTGACCTCGACGACGCACAAGACCCTGCGCGGCCCGCGTGGTGGCATCATCATCGCCAAGGGCGCGTCCGAAGAGCTGCAGAAAAAGCTGAACAGCACGGTGTTTCCGGGCACCCAGGGTGGTCCGCTGATGCATGTCATCGCCGCCAAAGCCGTTGCCTTTAAAGAAGCATTGGAGCCGGGCTTCAAGGAATACCAGAAACAAGTCGTTGCCAATGCCCGGGCCATGGCCAAGGTGTTCGTCGAGCGTGGCCTTGATGTCGTATCCGGCGGTACCGACAATCACCTGATGCTGGTTTCGCTGATCAAGAAGGACATTTCCGGTAAGGATCTGGATGCTGCGCTGGGCCGCGCCAATATCACCGTCAACAAGAACTCGGTGCCGAATGATCCGCGTTCGCCGTTTGTCACTTCCGGTATCCGGGTGGGCACGCCGGCGATCACGACACGCGGTTTCAAAGAAGCGGAATCGACGCTGCTGGCCGGCTGGATCTGCGATATCGTCGA
Organism: Permianibacter aggregans; assembly: GCF_009756665.1. GTDB lineage: Bacteria > Pseudomonadota > Gammaproteobacteria > Enterobacterales > Permianibacteraceae > Permianibacter > Permianibacter aggregans. The sequence goes on along the minus strand of NZ_CP037953.1, from coordinate 1,154,467 downwards.
CCATATGGGCGATGAGTCGGTGGTTGAACGCATCAAAGGCGAAGTGCTGAAGTTGACGGCGAAATTCCCGGTTTACGCTTGAGCCTTATCCGTTACAGAAGAAAGCCCGCGATTGCGGGCTTTTTTGATCGCCAGCCTATCGGCTGGCGCAGCCATCAGGCACTGATGCTATCATCGGCCGGATTTCCGCCATTGACGGGTTTGCCAGATGCATTGTCCTTTCTGTTCTGCCACCGATACCAAAGTGATCGATTCCCGGCTGGTTGCCGACGGCTCGCAGGTGCGCCGGCGGCGCGAATGCGTTGAATGCGGCGAGCGTTACACGACCTTCGAAACTGCCGAGCTGGTGATGCCGCGTGTGGTCAAGAACGACGCCTCCCGGCAACCGTTCGATGAGCGCAAGCTGCGCGGCGGTTTTATGCGCGCAGTCGAAAAGCGCCCGGTGTCGGTCGAGGCGGTCGAGGAGGCGATTTCCCATATCACTTCGAAGCTGCGCTCCAAAGGCGAGCGCGAGGTGTCGTCGAAAGAAATTGGCGAGCTGGTCATGAATGAGCTGCGCAAACTCGACGATGTTGCCTATGTGCGCTTTGCTTCCGTTTACCGGCGTTTTCAGGACGTGCAGGAATTCTCCGACGAAATCGCCAAGATGCAACTGAAGCCGTGAACCACCTGACGCTGGCCGTTAGCAATCTGGAGCGCAGTTTCCGGTTTTATACCAAACACCGACTGGCCGAACCGGTCGTGCGTTGGCAACGTGGGGCGTATTTGACGGTTGGTGAACTATGGCTTTGTTTGTCGCTAGATCAATTTAGTCCGGTGCAAGCCGGTTACACCCACTACGCCTTTTCGGTTTCGGCCTCTGAATTTGCCGAACGCAAAGCGGCCTTGCTTGCCGCTGGTGTTACCGAATGGAAAGCGAACCGCAGCGAAGGTGAATCGTTTTATTTTCTCGATCCGGATGGACACCAACTGGAACTGCATGTCGGCGATTTGCGCTCGCGGCTCGCGAGCCTTAAACAATCGCCATATCCGGATTTGCAATGGTTCGCCCACCCTTGTGTTGCCCACTTGAATGCCGATGACTAAACGCGAATTCACCGCCGATGACGCTCGCTATATGGCCGAAGCCTTGCAGCTTGCCAGCAAGGGCCGCTGGACGACGGCACCGAATCCGGCCGTCGGCTGCCTGCTGGTGAAAAACGGACAGGTGATCGGCCGCGGATTTCATCAGGTCGCCGGTTCGCCACATGCCGAAATCCACGCACTGCGCGAGGCCGGTGAACAGGCCCGTGGCGCCACGGCTTATGTCACGCTGGAGCCCTGCAGTCATCATGGCCGCACCGGTCCTTGTGCTGATGCGTTGATTGACGCCGGTATCAAAAACCTCGTTTGCGCCATGAGCGACCCGAACCCAATGGTCGGCGGTCAGGGCTTTGCCAAACTGCTGGCCGCCGGCATCGATTGCAAATCGGGGCTGATGACGGTCGAGGCCGAGCAATTGAACCGCGGCTTTCTGAAACGGATGCGCACCGGCAAGCCGTTTGTTACGGTCAAACTTGGCATGAGCGTCGATGGCCGCATTGCGCTTGGTAATGGTGTCAGCCAGTGGATTACCGGCGAGGCGGCGCGGCGCGATGTGCAACGTTTGCGCGCTGGTGTGCAGGCGATCATCACCGGTCGTGGCACCTTGCTGGCCGACAACCCGAAGCTGACCGTACGGCTATCCGAGCAGGAATGGCCGGCCGAGGTGCGCGACTATAGAAAGGCGCCGCTGCGCGTGCTGCTCGATTCTTCGGCCAGCATGAGTGCTTCACATCATCTGGCTGATGGCTTGGCGCCGACGCTGGTGTTTCACTGCGCCGAGCGCCCCGACCATTGGCCGGCACATCTGCAGAATGTTCAGCTTGATCGCATCGAGCCGGAATGGGTGCTTGATGAGCTGGGTCGGCGTGGTTGCAATGAGGTGTTGGTCGAGGCCGGGCCTACGCTGAGCGGCGCCTTTGTTGCGGCCGGTGTCGTTGATGAGCTGTGCCTGTATATGGCGCCGATGGCGATAGGGCAGGCCGGCAAAGCGGCGCTGCAACTGCCGGCGTTCACGCAAATTGCCGATTGTCCGCGCTTTACGCTGGCTGATTGCCGCCAGATCGGCGAAGATCTGCGGCTCACTTATCGTCCCGCTCTTTAATCCCGTTTTTCGGAAGTACGCCATGTTCACAGGCATCATTCAATCGGTCGGCCGCATTGGCAAAATCGAACCGCGCGGCGGCGACACCCGGCTCAGCATCCAGGTCGGCAAACTCGATATGGCCGATGTCCAGCTCGGCGACAGCATCGCCGTCAATGGCGTCTGCCTGACCGCGGTGCGCTTTGATCAGCAGAGTTTCGATGCCGACGTCTCGGTGGAAACCTTGCGGGTAACGACGCTCGGTTCATTGCATGTCGGTGCGCCGGTCAATCTGGAAAAAGCCCTGACGCCAACTACTCGGCTTGGCGGTCATCTGGTCTCCGGCCATGTCGATGGTATCGGCGAAGTCATCAGCAAAAAGGAAGCGGCGCGCGCCTGGCAATACACGCTACGGGCGCCGCAGGCGATCAAGCGCTACATCGCTCAAAAGGGCTCGATTTGCGTCGATGGCATCAGCCTGACCGTCAACGCCGTGCACGACACCGATTTTGAGCTGACCATCGTGCCGCATACCCAGAACGAAACCACCATCGCCCATTGGCAGGTCGGCACCCAAGTGAATTTGGAAGTGGATCTTCTGGCCCGCTACCTCGAACGATTGCTGCAAGCAGGCGGCGACGAGATCCGCGATAATAGCCTGACCACCGCGCTGCTGACCCGTGCCGGCTTTATCACCGGCCAACCCTAGGAAATCGAATGGCTTTAGCAACCGTTCCGGAGCTGATTCAGGAAATCCGCGCCGGCAAGATGATCATTCTGATGGACGACGAAGATCGCGAAAACGAAGGCGATCTGGTCATGGCTGCCGAGGCCATCACGCCGGAAGCGATCAATTTCATGGCCAAATACGGCCGCGGTTTGATTTGCATGCCGATGCTGCGTGAGCGCTGCTTGCAGCTTGGTCTCGATTTGATGGTCAAGCAAAACGGCACCCGTCACGGCACCGCGTTCACCGTTTCCATTGAAGCCGCGACCGGCGTTTCCACCGGTATTTCTGCGGCCGACCGCGCCCGCACCGTGCAAGCGGCTGTCGCGAAAAACGCGAGGCCTGCGGATCTGGTGCAGCCCGGTCATATCTTCCCGCTGATGGCCCAGGCCGGCGGTGTCTTGACCCGCGCTGGCCACACCGAAGCCGCCTGTGATTTTGCCCGTCTCGCCGGCTTCGAATCCGCTGGCGTTATCGTCGAAATTCTCAATGAAGACGGCACCATGGCGCGCCGTCCAGACCTGGAAAAATTCGCCGCCGAACACGGCCTGAAACTTGGCACCATCGCCGATTTGATCGAATACCGCAGCCTGCACGAAAAAACCGTCGAGCACTTGCAGCAATGCCACTGGCCGACGCCCTACGGCGATTTCACGCTGCACACTTATCAGGACACGTTGGACGGCGCCCTGCATCACGCGTTGGTCTACGGTGACATCAGCAAGACTCCGGCCGTGATGACCCGCGTTCATGTCGCTGATGATTTATCCGATACGCTGATGGGTGTTCGCGCTTCGGGCTCCTGGCCACTGCATCGCACGCTGCCGCGCATCGTTGAGGAGGGCGCCGGCGTTGTGCTGGTGCTCGGTTCGCAAAGCACCGCCGAATCGACACTGATGCGCCTGAACCGCTTCGCCGCCGAAGATCGCAACGAGACACAGCCTCCTATGGCCGCACGCGCCGGTTTGCGCCGGATCGGTATCGGTTCACAAATCCTGAACGATTTGAACGTGCATAAACTACGCTTGTTGAGTTCACCGAAAAAATACGCACTGTCCGGTTTCAAACTGGAGGTGGTCGAATTTATTGAGGACAAAGTGAGGGATTGAGCGGGCGCGTTTAGTATGAGGACTGGATTCCCGTCCCCTCCACCGAGAGGACAGTTTCTACGCGGGAATGACTCGGAGCGCTCAAATATCTTGTCATTCCCGCGAAGGCGGGAATCCAGATAGCGACATTGGAGTACGAAAGACATTTAGTCCACGGAGCGGACAACATGGCCAAACCAGGATGGGTTTATATATTGGCAAGTGGTCGTAATGGCACGTTGTACATTGGTGTGACAACTGATTTGCCTCGGCGAGTCGGGCAGCACAAAGAAAAGAACGTGCCGGGATTTACCAATCGCTATGACGTCGATCAGCTGGTCTGGTTCGAGTCCTGCGAAGAAATAAGCGGTGCAATTCTGCGCGAAAAGCAGCTAAAGAAATGGCGCCGAGAATGGAAACTGAAGTTGATTGAACGGAGCAATCCCGAATGGCGAGATTTGTATCCGGAGATCATCGGTTGAATAATTAAACTGGATTCCCGCCTACGCGGGAATGACAGATTTTTTGGGGCCGATGAGAACTTCCCTGTAATCACGGGATGTTAAGGATTCGTGAGTTTCCTGTGTCGTTCCCTGGGATCGAGGAATGGCGGAATCGGGAATGACTGAATCAGCGATTCTTCCTGAGTCATTCCCGCGTAGGCGGGAATCCAGGAATCTGAAAATACGAACGCTCAGTGGATAACTTGCCGCTGGGTAAACTGAAGAACAAAACGCCCGAGGAATGGTATGTCAGGCATCAAAAACATCGAAGGCAACTTCACCCAGGCCGATGGCCGTTACGCGATTGTCGTCGCCCGTTTCAATAGCCTCATTGGTGAAGCACTGCTGAGTGGTGCGCTTGATGCGCTGAAACGCCATGGCGTACAGGAAAGCAACATCACCGTTGTGCGCGCACCAGGCGCTTACGAGCTGCCATTGGTTTGCGACAAGCTGGCTGGCAGCCAGAATTACGATGCGGTCATTGCCCTGGGTGCCGTCATTCGCGGTGCCACTTATCATTTCGAAATCGTCGCTGGTGATAGCGCCAAAGGCCTGTCGAATGTCTCGCTGCAAACCGGTGTGCCGGTGATCAACGGCGTGCTGACTACCGACACGATTGAGCAAGCGATTGAACGTGCTGGCACCAAGGCCGGCAACAAAGGCGCAGATGCCGCGCTGGCCGCCATCGAAATGGTCAGCCTGCTAAAACAGATTGGATAAGACGATGAGTAAACCTGCCCAGCGCCGTGTGGCGCGCAAATACGCGGTTCAGGCCATCTATTCCTGGCAGCTCAATCATCAACCGCCGCAGGAAATCGAATTGAATTTCCTCGCGGAAAACGATTTCAAAGGCTGCGATACCGCCTACTTTCAGGAACTGCTGCGTGGTGTCGTCGATGATCTTGATGCGCTGAATGATCTGCTGAAACCGACGATGCATTTGTCACTCGATGAAGTCGATCCGGTTGAGCTCGCGATTCTGCGCATGGCCGCTTACGAGCTGAAGCATCGCATTGATGTGCCGTACAAAGTCGTGATCAACGAAGCGCTGGAACAAGCGAAAACTTTCGGCGCCACCGACGGTCACAAGTTTGTGAATGGTGTACTCGATAAACTGGCGCGACAGCTACGTGCCATTGAAATAGCTGCCGCCCGCACACCCCGCTAAAAAGGTGCATGGCCATGGCTGGCGAATTCTCGATTATTGCGCAATTCTTTGATCGCGCTGAGGCGCGCGCCGATATCGAGCTCGGCATCGGCGATGATGCCGCGATCATCAATCTGCCAGCCGGCGAACAACTGGTCATCACCACCGACACGCTGAATGCCGGCATTCATTTTCCGGATGCCACCGGTCCTGGCGACATCGCCTACAAATCAGTCATGGTCAATCTAAGTGATTTGGCTGCAATGGGGGCGACACCGCGCTGGCTGACCTTGTCGCTGTCGATGCCAGAACCCAACCATGATTGGTTGCGGGTATTTTCCGATAATCTGTTTCAAGCGCTGAAAATGCATCAGGTGGCGTTGATCGGTGGCGACACCACGCGCGGGCCATTGAGTCTTTGCGTCACCGCATTCGGCACCGTCAAACCCGGCACGGCGATGCGGCGCGATTCGGCGCAAATTGGCGATGTCATTGCCGTTACCGGTACGCTCGGTGATGCCGGGCTCGGTTTGCAATGCGCGCTGCATCAGCGTGCACTGAATCGGATTGAACACACCGGCATCGTCATGTCGCGTTTGAACCGACCGCAGGCGCGCGTCAACGAAGCAATTGCCTTGCGCGAGTATTGCGAATGCGCGATCGATTTATCCGACGGTCTCGCTTCTGATCTTATGCATATTCTGAAACGCTCCGATTGCAGCGCGAGCATTGATGTCGCGAACCTGCCGTTTTCGGAAGTGCTGCTGCAGGAATGTGAAGAGGACGAACGCATTGCGCTGGCTCTGAGTGCCGGTGACGATTACGAACTTTGCGTTTGTATCGCACCGGAAAAATTCGAGGCGGCGCAAAAAGCATTGCGCGCTATCGGTTCGCCATTGACGGCGATCGGTAGCATTACCGCCAATGAAGAAGGCCCGGAGATCGACTGGCGCAAATCGGGGCATCCGTACCCGAATGCAAAACGAGGCTGGGAGCATTTTGTTTAAAGCGCTGGTAAACGTTTTGTTGTTGCTCTTTGTTGTGCATGTCTACGGTGCTGATAGCGTTTGTTATGGCACAATGAGTCAAGGCGCGTTGAAAAACGCGGTGCAATTGCCGGCGGATGGCATCAACTTCAAAACCTACAGTACCGTGGCACGCTGGTTAGGGCGTACCTATCTGCACAGCACCGTCAACGACATCGTCACCGCCGCCTATGCTCAATTGGCCGAGCGCGATCCAAAAGCCAAATGGATGTATGGCGAAACCGGAAAGCGTGACGGAGGCCCATTCTCACCGCACCGAACTCATCAGAATGGTCTTTCTGTGGACTTGTTTGTGCCGGTGGTCAATCAACAGGGCGAATCCGATTATCTGCCGACTTCGGCCTGGAATCGCTACGGTTACGATATCGAATTCGACAAGGCCGGCAAATACGAGGACTGGCGTATCGACTTCGAGCGGTTGGCTGCACTGATTTTGGCTTTGGATGATGCCGCGAAACAGCGCGGTGTCAGCATCAGCCGCGTCATCTTCGAGCCGGTGTATCATCAACGCCTGTTTGCGACAAAACGCGGTGCGGAATTGCAGCGGAAAGTATCATTCATGAAAACCTCGGCTTGGGTAAAGCATGACGAACACATCCACGTGGATTTTGCTGTTGTATGCAAATCGTTAAACCAGTATCAGCGGCCGTGATATGTCGGTAATCAAACCTTTTCGTTTCTGGCACTGGTTCGCGCTCGGTTTTGGCAGTGGTCTGGCGCCGAAAGCGCCGGGCACGTTTGGCACCATCGCGGTACTGCCCATCGTTGCGCTCGCCTCGTACACCTTGCCGCCGGTGATTTATGCGACATTGGGTGTGGTGTTGTTTGCGCTTGGCATTTATGCCAGTGACATCACCAGTCGTGATTTTCGCGCTGCCGATCCGGGTTATATCGTTATCGATGAATGGGCCGGTCTGTGGTTTTCGCTGATCGCGCTGCCCTTTTCCTGGCCGCTGTTACTGCTGGCGTTTGTGTTGTTTCGGGCATTCGATATTCTGAAGCCGTGGCCGGTCAGTTGGGCCGACAAGAAATTGACCGGCGGACTCGGTGTCATGGCCGATGATGTCATTGCGGGAGGTTTGACATGCGTTTGTCTGCATGGCTTGTGGTGGTGGTGGCGCTGAGCGCAACGTTTGCTGCCGCGGCACGCGATATCAAAGTCATGGGTCTGTTTGCCGATAGAGCACTGGTTGTCATCGACGGCAATCAGCGTTTTTTGCGCGTCAATGAAACGAGTCCGGAAGGCATCAAACTGATCGCGGCCAATCCTGAACGCGCGATTCTGGAAATTGACGGCAAGCGCGAAACCTATTTCCTTGGTAGCGACATTCATACCGACACCGCACCGCCTGCGACCCAGCGCGTGCAAATCGCCCGCAACAACGATGGCATGTATATGACGGCTGGTTCGATCAACGGCATTCCGGTATCGCTTCTGGTCGATACCGGCGCGACATCCATTGCAATGAATACCCAGATGGCGCAAAAGCTCGGCATCGCCTTCCGTCATACTGGCAAGCCAATTAATGTTTCCACGGCCAATGGTCTCGCCAAAGCCTGGAAAGTCAAAGCCAAAACCGTCAAGGTCGGCGAAGTGGTGCGGCACAATGTCGATGCCGTGGTGATCGAGGGCGCGGCAACGCCGGAAATCTTGTTGGGCATGAGTTTCCTGTCTACATTAAAAATGCGCGAAGAAAATCAGGTACTGATTCTGGAAACCACGCATTGAGCTCTGGCCATTTCTTTCCCCCTTCCGCCGATCGGATGATACCGAGACGTGGTGTTGACTATGCGCTGCAAACCAGCCCGGCAGCGCAATTCTATTTCGCTGAAGAATGGATTGGCATTGATCCGGAACGGCCGCTGTCTTTGCCGTTCTGGCTAGCCGCGCCGGTGCAGCTGCGGCAGGTGGAGCTGCAACCGGAGCATCAGACGATTCGTTTGAGCAATGGTGAAGTGCATCCGTTCCGATTGATCGATGCACTGGCCAGCAATCCAACATTCGTCAATGAACAAACGCTACGTTTTTACTCCCAACGAAAACTATCGCTGCGCGGGGAGTGGCTAGATCAAACTTTTATTATTCGCACGATGTGGCCGGAAGACTGGCGCATCAGCGATGCTGCGGCGCCGGCAAGCTCGTGGCGGCAAGTCGTCAAGGACGGCATCGCCGGCGCCACCAAACCCTTTCAGTTGTCCCGGCTATGGCAGCGCCTGCAAGGGGAAGCGCCGCAGTATTTTCTTGGCCTGGTGTTGAATGGCGCACAAGGCGACGATGACGAAGCGCATGGCGGCCATTTCGGATTGGTGTTTGGTGATTGGCAGGCCCATGGCGACATCAGCCAATGGTGGGTGGCTAATTTTTACGATCCGGATGTCGTCAGCGAGAAAGGCATTTTGCCGGCCATTACCACGCTTGATAATTATCTGACCGATTTGAACTGCGGCCAGCAACAATACCGGCCATCGTGGCTGGTCGGCTGCGCACTCAGCAATCCGTTGCCGATTCAACGCGTGTACGCGGCCATGCACGAAACGATGAGCGCGCTCTATTCGCATGCCTTCGTTTATCAGCACACCAGCAATAATTGCACAGGCCTCAGTATGGATGCGCTGCGCTACGCCGGGCTGAATGTGCCGATGAAAGGACCAAGCTCACGTATGCTGTCACCGCTATTGTTTCTGTACAAACTGATCCAGGAACGTGATTGGCACTCGGCAAAAAAAGCGTTTCATTACTTCAATATGGAACGTACGCGTTTGTTGCCTTACACGGCATTCAAGCAATCGATACGTTACCTGATGCAAATCGTCAGCGGCAAACAAGTGCCCGGCACCGAGTTGGAGGCAGCGCTGCTAACCGCTACGTCTGCCGTTTATGGTATGCACTTTCCGCAAATCCCTTCGGCGCGGCCATTCGGTCGTGAACCGGTCAGTTCCGTGTTTCAGTACCAAAGCCGGGTACCGGCCAAACGTGAAGACTGGAAAATCATTCCAGTACCACCGAGGCCATTTCCCGAACAGTTAAGGAGTTGAGGCATCATGGCTTTAGGCGAACTTTTTACCGGCACCACCCAAGTCAGCAGCGTTGCCCACGTCATTCAACTATCGGTCGCACCGGTATTCCTGCTGACCGGTATCGGCGCCTTGCTCGGTGTCATGACCAATCGCCTGGTGCGCATTATCGATCGCGCGCGACGAATGGAGGAATTACTGGTGCACAGCTCCGGCGAAGTCGCCGAGGACTTACGCAGCAAACTGAAAACCATGTCACGCCGCGCCAAGCTGACCAACTTTTCGATCAGTATGTGCGTGACTTCAGCATTGATGGTTTGCTTGGTGATTGTGCTGCTATTCTTTACCGCGTTTATGAACTGGCCGGTTACCGTTTATGTCGGCTGGTTATTTATTGCCTCGATGCTGGCATTGATCGGTGCGCTGATTGCGTTTTTACGCGAGATTTATATTTCGACGGCGGTACTCCGGATCGGGCCGCATTAAATGTATCAAAATGTAGTGATTGCGCAAAAAAAAAACTCCGATGTTAGCATCCCGGGCCGTTCATCTGGAACGGTTATGCTCAACAAGGAGTTTGGAGCAAATGCAAATCAACAGATACAAAAAAGTCCTCAATAGTTTTGTAAGCGGTTTTCTTATTCTTGGAATTTCCGGCTGTGCAATGGAGCCACCAAGGACTCCTGCAGATGGACATATTTGGGTCAAACTTTGTAAACAAGAGTACAATGTAGAGGCAAAGCAGAAAGAAGGAGAAGATGCTGAGTTGGCTGTAGGTTTTAAAGTTACTTGTGACTGGAAGGAAGTGCCTAAGAATCAGCAAAATAACAACAGCCTGATAAGCTTCGGATTTGATGAGTGGTTTGTACAGTGGCAATTGCTCAGCGATATGCTGGATGGTAAGTCTCCATGGGCGGTACCAAGTTTTGGTCAAATGAAGACATCTCCATCAAACAATGGTCTTGCCATAAAGTTCAGAGGCCAGAATTATGCGATTCCCTATAAACAAGGGAATGCTCGAATCAGGTTTTATAGAAATGGCCACGAGGTTAATGTTGGTTCTAGTTCTTACATTGCAGATCAAAATGGTTTGTACCTGACAAATCAGAGCATTAAAAATGAAATACTCGGTCATATGGAGCTGGCGGATTCTGTAAGTGTTTCCTTAGAGCTCGATAATGTACCATTCAAAATTATAGATAACACTCCTGGAACTCTGGTTTCCGTTACAGCTGCGGTAACCGATGGTCAGAAGTTACTTACCGCGGCGACAGGTTCATTTGTTACAAGCGCTCCAACACTGTGTCGTTTTTACTGTGATGAGCCCTAATCCTTAAGCTATGCGTGGCCATCAATGAGTGATGGTCACGTAACCGGTTTAGCTGTTTATGAAAAGTATATTTATTATTCTTCCCATGGTTGCTTCCTTTCTGAGCGGCGGCTGTGCCGTTTCCAATCGAGATAGTGTTCGTTTGGCATTTGGTCAGATTGAGCCTGATAGTCAAATGCATTCCGTGTCTGTAAAAAAGGTGGATGGGAAGTACTCAGTTGTTACAGAGTCATTTCTTGGCTGCGCGCCGGAGTGCAGGCCTGGATCGATTGATGCTCATCAATTTTCGTTGTGGGCCGCGTTATCAACAGAAAAATATCAGTTTGATTTTTTTGTCGAAAAAGGATTGTTGAACCATCTGCCAGAAAGGCGGGATATTGAATCTGAAGTTCAGGCTACTATTGATCTGATGGTCAGTGAGTTCGAGTCAATTTTTCTCGTGAAAAAAGGCGGAAAGGTGCTTTTTTATTTGGTTGAAGAGGGAAGAAGAAAGGCGCTACGTTGGGAGTTCAAGGACTCTGGAAACATTGTTGTGGCGTTTGCGTTTCCACTAATTTCACAAGCAAAGCTGGAAGGGCGAGTCAACGAGCTAATGGACTTGACATCAAAAAGGGGAGTTGGCGTTTCGCAAAAGACGCTTGCTTTGTCGTTGGTTCACGCAGAGCTCGTCAAAATATTCGAGGCGCTGGCGCATGAATGGACGCACGTCGATCAGGATTTGAATGCCGCCGCTCCTCGAGAAACAGCTGAACACGTGAAAGAACGGGTAATTAACGATGAGGTAAGGGCATATCTTGTTGGATTTTATATTAGGGCCTTGCTCGCGAATATGGTAACCATCGACCTCGAACAGCGAACAAAGTTGTCCTACTCATTGCCATTGCCAAAGGCTATTTTTCCGTCAGAATCTCTTGAGGTTGAGCTGCGCTTACCAGTGTCGGCGTTCAATCTTAATGAATACGTCAGCATTCAACAAACCATTGCCGGTGCCAATATTGCGGCGTGTTTGGGAAAGGAAGAGTTGACCAACGATATGGGTGATTTGAACCGCCTTCGCCAGCTTGTTCTGGCTGCTGTTCAGTCTGATCACGATTTCACGAAAGGATTTCTGCTTCCGGAAAATGCCTGTCGGACTGAGGCTGCAGTTTTGACTCGTGTCGAGAGCAGTCCATCAGTTCATTGAAGTGCGATTTTCCAACTCAGGGCAGTATACGGAAATGACCGCTGAGCTTTTGACCAGATCGCCATTCCGGATAATCCATTTCATTTGTTCGATGTTTCGCTCGGTGTCTGCATCTCGCGGCTGCAGCGCCATATCTCGTTGGCGCCGTTCTTTCAGTGCCATGATCTCGGAAAGTCGGTCGCCTGAAACCTCCGGCTCAAACAATCCGCTCTTGTTGGTCCGTTTTGCCATTGGCGCGGTTAATAGACGATACACCTCGGCAGCGAAGATGCTGTTCTCGTCACCAAACTCGCCGAGCAATTGTTGGTAGGCTCGTTTCTTGTTATTGAATTCCAGGTAAGTGGCGTCGTCGCTGCTGTTGGACAGAACCCAAGCGATATCACTTAAACCATGGAAAGCATTGCTTAGAATCTGTAGTGCTTGCGGGTAGCCAAGCCGCGCTGCTTTAATCAAATATCGTTCAGCGCTACGAGCCTGTTCAAGCCGACTGGCTAAATCTGCCGGTACACTGAAATGAATCAACCAGAAGCCGTACGTATAGGCTGCCATGCCGTTTTCCTGTGCGGCGAGTTCGGCCAATTCCGATACGGATTTTCCCTGATAAGCTCCCTCTAGCAACACCTCGCCTTCGGTGTTCACAGGAAAATAAGTACTCGCCGCTCTCTGGCTTTGTTTTTCGATGATTCGAAGTAGCCCTTCAACATCTTTGGCGCTCAGGTTGAGTTCGGGATGATTGGCGGCGATCACTTGCGCCAGATTTGGGCTGAACAACGTGTGATTGGCCGAAACGGAGCAATAGCTTTCGCCTTTTGCTTGCTCGATTTTCTTGTCGTCAGCGATAGTGGTTTCAGCGACGGCTTTGTTGGCTTGACTGGCTATTGATAAAGGCTTCTTTTCATCAGCAGGTTTTGCCTCGTTCAGGAAAGCTACTTCTTTTCGAGAATCTGTTATCGTCAAAAGCAGACTGATGCCTATAGCCAGTACGATGATAAGCAAAAAGATGCCGATGGACTTTCGTTTCATACGTGCTTTTCTTTGAATCGATGGCTGTTAGCACCAAGAAGAAATGTCGAGCAGTTGAATGTGGTGGCTTTGACGCTTCTGGATTCCCGCGTTCGACTCACATGGATATGAGGCGTGTCGCGTTGGGTAGGGAACTCAACGAACCGCGGGAATGACGGGTAGAGTACAACCGCCTTGTTTTTATTGGCCATTGTTTAAGCGCGAAGTCCAAGCATCATAGGGATTGCTTGAGTATTATTGCTTTCGATTACTTTCTTCCAGCACTTCTTCGCGATCAGCTTTGTATTCACTGTACTCCGGCGCCGTGCGTTGCAGGCATTCTTCGCGGGCGGATTGCGGCATCGCGTTGCACTGGTTGATGTGGTTCTGGCGGAGGTTTTCGTAGCTGCCGCGGGTGCTGCAGCCTAGCGCGGTCAGGCTGGCAAGTAGAATCAGGGCGATGCGCATTGTTTTAAGCTCCTTATTTCCATTCCTTTTGGGCGTAGGCGATGATGGCCTCGGCGCTCAATCCGTCCTCACTGCGCAGGCGTTTGACATCACCGTGCTCGATAAAGCGGTCGGACAGGCCGAAGTTTTTGACCCGAACTCCAAGCCCTTGGTTCAACACCAGTTCGTTGACGGCCGAGCCGGCACCGCCGATGACGGCGTTTTCTTCGACGGTGATAAACGCGCTATGCGTTTTCGCCAGTTCGCGCAGCAGTGTCTCGTCCAATGGTTTGATAAAGCGCATATCGACCAGCGTTGCATTCAACGCCTCTGCGGCTTGCTGCGCATCGCTTAGCATGGCGCCGAAATTCAATACGGCAATGTCCTGGCCTTGGCGTAAGACTTTGGCTTTGCCGATGGCCAGTGCCGTGAACGCTTTTTCTGGCGTGATGCCGAAACCGGTGCCGCGAGGGTAGCGCACCGCTGCCGGGCCTTTGTGCAGCCAGCCGGTGTAGAGCATTTGCCGGCATTCGTTTTCATCGCTGGGCGCCATGATGATCAAATTCGGCACGCAGCGCAGGTAGCTCAAATCGAAAGCGCCGTTATGGGTGGCGCCGTCGCCGCCGACCAGACCGCCGCGATCGATCGCAAACAGCACATCGAGATCCATCAGGCAGACATCGTGGATCAATTGATCGTAAGCACGCTGCAGGAACGTCGAATAAATAGCAACGACTGGTTTCATGCCTTCTTTGGCAAGGCCCGCAGCCAGCGTTACCGCGTGTTGTTCGGCAATGGCGACATCGAAATAACGTTCCGGAAATTCTCTTGAGAAGCGAATCAGATCGGAGCCTTCGCGCATCGCCGGGGTAACAGCAAATACCCGTTCATCCTGCGCGGCGATATCGCAGATAAAATCGCCAAAGACATTGGAATAGGTTTTCTTCGGTTTGCCGCTCGGCAGCGTCGAATCTTTCGGGTTGAAGACCGGTACGCCGTGGTAAGCAATGGGGTCGTTTTCCGCCGGCTCGAAGCCCTTGCCTTTGCGGGTAACGACGTGCAGCAGGCGCGGGCCTTTCTGAGTTTTCAAATTGTTCAGCGTGTCGAGCAGCACGTTCAGATCGTGGCCATCGACCGGCCCGATGTAATTGAAGCCCAGTTCTTCGAACAAGGTGCCCGGCAACACCATGCCTTTCATGTGCTCTTCAGCGCGGTGAACCAGCTCTTTTAGCGGCGGTACAGGTGAGAGCACTTTTTTTCCGGTGTCGCGCACCGCGTTGTAAAAACGTGATGACAGCAAGCGCGCGAAATAATTATTCAGCGCCCCGACGTTCTCGGAAATCGACATGTCGTTGTCGTTCAGCACGACCAGCAAATCGACATCCAAATCACCAGCGTGATTCAGCGCTTCGAACGCCATGCCGGCGGTCATGGCGCCATCGCCGATGATCGCGACGGTTTTGCGATCTTCACCGCGTTGTTTTGCCGCCAGTGCCATGCCGAGTGCAGCACTGATTGACGTCGAAGAATGGCCGACGGCAAACGTGTCGTATTCGCTTTCCTGCGGGGTTGGGAATGGATGCAGGCCGTCGTGCTGACGAATCGTGTGCAGACGATCGCGTCGACCAGTCAGCACTTTGTGCGGGTAAGCCTGATGGCCGACGTCCCAGACCAGACGATCATCGGGTGTGTGAAAAATGTAATGCAGCGCGACGGTCAGCTCGACGGTGCCAAGACCGGCAGCAAAATGGCCGCCGCAACCCGATATTGTGTCGATCAAATACTGACGTAGCTCGGCCGCGATGGTCTGCAATTCTTCGCGGGGCAGGGCGCGCAGATCGTCCGGCGTGTTGATACGGGCGAGTTGCGGAAACTGGGTCAGATCGGCTGGCATCGGATGGGTAACTTCACATTAATGGCGGCGCCGGACCACGTACTGGGCCAGCGCCGATAAAAGCGCGGTATTGTAGGGCAAACCCTGTAGGGCATTCACGGCTTCGTTGGCAGTTTTTTCGGCCATCGCCTTGGCACCGTCCAAACCGAGTAGTTGCGGGAAAGTCATTTTGCCTTTTTCGGCATCGGACCCCTGCGGTTTGCCGAGCGTCGCGGTATCGGCCTCGATATCGAGCACATCGTCGTGAATCTGGAACGCAAGCCCCAGCGCATCGCCGTAGCGTTTCAGTGCCTGCCATTCCTGTTCAGCCCAGTCGCCGCAACAGGCGGCGCCCATCAGCACACTGGCGGTGATCAGGGCGCCAGTCTTCAGCGCGTGCATCCGGGTCAATTGCTCCAGCGTCAGTTGCTGACCGGTCGCGGCCAAATCGATGGCCTGGCCGCCGCCCATGCCGAGCGAGCCGCTGGCCCGGGTCAGCAGTTGCAGCAGCCGAATGCGTTGTGGCTCGGCCGTCGCGGTCAAATGCTCATGAGCCAGCACGTCGAAAGCCAGGGTTTGCAACGCATCGCCGGCCAGAATCGCCGTCGCTTCGTCGAACTTGATATGGCAAGTCGGCTGGCCGCGGCGCAAATCATCATCGTCCATCGCTGGCAGATCGTCATGGACCAGCGAATAGGCGTGAATAAATTCAATCGCGGCCGCAGCGAGATTCAGGTCACTGGCATCACTTGCGCGCAGTGCACCGGCTGCGAAGACCAGCGCCGGTCGGAAGCGCTTGCCCTTGTTCAGCGTTGCATAACGCATGGCCTCGTGCAGTCGGGCGGTTGGGCCTTCGGCCGCAGGCAGATGGCGGGCGAGCTCGTGGTCGACGCGTGACTGCGCCTCGGTCAGAAAGGTTTCAGCGATCATCAGCGCGATTCGTCGAAATCGGTCAGGGTTTCCTCGTTGCCCTGGCGGCTTAAGATCTGCACTTTCTGCTCGGCTTCGGCCAGCTGCTTTTCGCAGGCGCGAACCAGCGCGATGCCGTCCTCGTATTGCTTCAGGGCGTCCTCCAGCGACAGATCGCCTTTTTCCATATTGGCGACCAATTGCTCCAGTTCTTTCAGCTGAATATCGAATCCGGGCAGGGTTTTCTTAGCCATAACAGCCACTTGCATAAAAATCGTGTGACTATTGTCGCTGATTCACCGATCTGAAGCCACCGGCGCTGGCGTGTTCGATAAAAGCGTCTAGGTTTATGGTGAAGTCGCGTAGCGACGTCCTCCTCTTGTCCCTCTCCCCTTGTGGGACAAAACCGACGGGAGCGGTTTTGCGCGCCAGCCGCCGTAGCGGTGAGGCGCAGGGACGCGCCTCACAATGGGTGGCGCGAAGCGACGGGAGAGGGGAACGTGCCGGTGTGCCTGTGCACTGGTGAAGTAAGAATCCTTTGAGGTGCCTATGCGTTGGGATTTCACCACGGTGCTCGGCATTCTGGCCGGCGTCGTCGTGCTGCTGCTCGCCTTGCTGGCTGGCGGCAATCTGGCCGGTTATATCGATGTGCCGTCGTTCCTGCTGGTCGTCACCGGCAGCCCATTCATTGTGCTGGCCCGTTTCCGGATGCGCGATTCGATTCAGGCAATGAAAGATCTGAAGCGCATCGTGCAGACCGTGGTGCCGGATCCGTTTCAGTTGATCGCAGACATTGCTTCGATGGCCGAACAGGCCCGCAAAGGCGGCCTGTTGGCGCTGGAAAGTGCTGCGGTCAGTGACCTGTTTCTGCAGCGCGGCGTTGATTTTATTGTCGATGGTCACGATGCCGAGTCGGTGCGCCAGTTATTGCAGAAAGAGTTGATGACTCGTCACTCCCGTCATTTTCGTTCGGTACAGGTGTTCCGTTCCTGGGGTGATGTCGCGCCCGCGGTGGGCATGATCGGCACCTTGGTCGGCCTCGTCGCGATGCTGGCCAATCTCGATGACCCGTCGGCAATCGGTCCCGGCATGGCGATCGCGCTGCTGACGACTTTGTATGGTGCCTTGATTGCGCAGTTCATTGCCTTGCCAATTGCCGACAAACTCGAACAGGTGGTGCAGCAGGAAAAGCGTCTGCGCTACATGATGATCGATGGCTTGCAGGGCATACAGAACGGCGTTAATCCGCGTTTATTAACCACGCAGTTGCAGTCTTATATGGAAGACCAGCATGGATGAATGGGCCGACGACAGCGACAGCGCACCGCGTGGTGTGCCGGCCTGGATCGTCACCTTTGGCGATCTGATGAGTTTGCTGTTGTGTTTTTTCGTACTGCTCTGGTCGTTCGCGGAAATGGATTCACAAAAATTCCGCGCTATCGCCTCGTCGTTGCAGGCATCACTTGGCACTGCCGGCGGCCCGGCCACCGAAGAGGGTGGTGCACCGGTATCCAGCGGTTTGGTTGAAGAAGCCTTGCCGTTGGAAATCATCGATCCGATGCAATACGAAGCGCAGCAGGAAAGCACGCCGGATGATTTGACGCCGACTGATTTGGATACGATTGACCTGGATACCGCGGAACAGCTGCTGAATGAGAAAATTCAACAAGAATCGGAAATCGTTGCCCAGCATCTGGTCGATGCGCTGCAGCGCGAAATTGTGCAAGGAAAGATCGAGCTGGAAGTCAACGGTAAACGCATCACGCTGCGCATCCGCGAGAGCGGCAGCTTTGCCTCCGGGCAGGCGACCATACGTGAAGACTTTCTGCCGGTGTTGGCCAACATCGCCGAGCAACTGGCGAAAACCGAAGGACAGATCACCGTCGCAGGCCACACCGATGATGTCATTATCGAAACGGAACGTTTCCCTTCGAACTGGTCGTTGTCGGCGGCGCGAGCGGTCTCCGTTGCCGACGAATTGCTGAAATCACCGGGCATACCTGATCAGCGGATGAAAATCGCCGGTTATTCCGACACGCAGCCAGTGGCGCCGAATGACAGCGATGAGAACCGCGCACGCAATCGTCGGGTGGAAATCATTCTGGAACGCCCGTAAGCTGCACGGGCAAACACAACAAGGACCATGCCATGAAAGCCATTCTGAAAAGTCTGCTGGCCATTTTGGTCGGCCTCGTTAGCGCGATGGTGTTGATCGTCGTCATTCAGATGATCTCATCGACAATGCATCCGATGCCGGAAGGGTTATCACCGGAAAATGCCCAAGCGATGTCGGAATGGGTGATGTCACTACCGGCCAGCGCATTCATTCTGGTGCTGGCCAGTTATTTCATCGCCACCTTTGATGGTGTGCTGTTGGCGTGCTGGTTGGCACCGAATCAGCCGCGTGCGCATGGCCTCGTGGTATTTGCGTTATTGGCCGCCGGTGCTGCGATCAACCTGATGACCATTACTCATCCGGGTTGGTTTGTTGGTGCTACCGTCGTTGTGTATCTGGTGGCGTTTGCGATGGGCGATTGGCTTGGCCGCCGATTGCACCAACAGCGTTTGGCGCGAGCAGCTGTTTGATCAGGCAAGTTTTTCCGTCGCAAACAAACGCGGAAACAGATAACGGCCCGGCCGATCAAAACAGGCGGTGCCGATCTGGGCCGGATTGTCGAGGTTGATTTCCAACACCAACGGCCCGTGTTCATCGATCGCGATATCAAGTCCGGCAATACCCATATCGGGAAACGCGGCGAGTGCCCGCAAGGCCAGTGTTTTTGCCTCAGCAAAGAAGGGCAATGGATAACCGCAGACGGTGACCTCGGTATCCGGATGTTGCATCAGCACCTCGCGCGATAAATCGCCGCGACTCAGTTCCTGCAACACGCCATGGTCATCAACCGTGCAAATCAACCCTCCGGCGGCGGTATTGTCGACCTGTACGTGTCGACGGCCAATGCGCAAGAAACAACCGAGCACTCGCGGCTCATTTCCTTCATTGGTTACCCAAATACGCAAGGTGTTTACTGAATCCGGATTCAATGCCGCCAATTTAGGATGCTGATGACAAAATGCTTCGATTACGACGCCATGACCATGGTGGTTCAGTTGCGTGAAGCGCGTCGCCAACGGTTCGCTCTCGCCGGTCAACGGATGGGTCAGCAGCACCTGCTCGGCAAGGCATTCAATCCGGTAGCAAACCACGCCTTCACCGCCGGAGCCAATTTCCGGCTTGAACACGACGATCTCGTTTTCGTGGGCATGCAATAGGTGCGCAACGGATTCAACATCGCGCAGCCGCGAGCCATCAGTGGCAATGCCGTGATCTGGATGAAAAAAACCGTACAAGGCTGGCGTTCGGATGCCGGCGTCTAGTAGGTGCTGCTTTTGAGCAAACTTATGACGGTGCAATTGCCGGTGTGTCGGAGGATTCAGCAGGTCTATCAGTTGGTGAAAGTCGTCGTAACAAAAATGCGCCAGTTTATCGTCCCAAGGCATCTCCCTTCGCCACATCCTTGCCATCAGATAAAAACGAAACGTTTGCTGTCTATGCCATTTCAGCCAACAGCTCTCGCGCAACTGACGCCACAGCGGTAAATGGCCCTGTCGCGATTTGCGCCACATGATCGACAAAATGTCCACCGCCAGCTTCAGCCGACGTTTGGCTTCGCTTAGTAGTGACATGGCATCCCTTGCCATCCATGAAAGGGTAGGCGAGCAGCATAATCCTGCACACGGTAGCTGGCAACGATCCGATAGCGGCTCAAGGTCGAATAGGGATTTTCGTACCGAAATACTATACTTAGCCGGACTGAACCGCTTTGTGCCTGGATGCCAGGGATTTCACTCGCCTTTCAATTGGATCGGAAGCAATGGAAACAGATAACTACGTCAATTGGTTTCGCAACACCTCGCCCTATATCAATGCCCATCGCGAAAAGGTTTTTGTGATCGCCATTCCCGGCGATGGCGTCGCCGATCCGCATTTTGAAAACTTCATTTATGACTTGGCGTTGCTGAACAGCCTGGAAGTGCGCATCGTGCTGGTCCATGGTGCTCGCCTGCAAATTGATGAGCGACTGAAAGCCAAAGGCATCACGCCGCGCTTTCATAAGATGCACCGCATCACGGATCGCGACTCGCTGGAATGCATTCAGGAAGCGATCAGCTCGGTGCGCGTGACCATTGAGTCGCAGTTATCGATGGGATTGGTCAATTCGCCGATGCACGGTTCACGAATTCGGGTGATGTCCGGCAACCTGGTGACAGCACGTCCGCGTGGTGTTGTTGATGGTGTCGATTTTGAGTTGACCGGCCTGGTGCGCCGCATTGACCGCAAGATGATTCAGATGCTGCTCGATCAGAACGTCATTGTGCTGATGTCCAGTCTCGGCTTTTCGCCGACCGGCGAAGTCTTTCATCTTGCCTATGAAGATGTCGCCGCGGAGACGGCCATTGCACTACAGGCAGAAAAACTAGTGTTCTTTACCGCCGATGACGGCATTCGCGATGAGAACAACGAAATCGTGCGCGAACTGGAGCCGTCGGAAATTGAACCGTTGGCCACTCGCTACGAAGACATCGATGTCGATATCGCCCGCCAATTGCGACACGCCTATAAAGCCTGCAGTAATCATATCCGCCGTGTGCACTTCATCAGCTATGAACGCGAAGGCGCAATGATTGAGGAGCTGTTTACCCGCGATGGCAATGGTACTTTGCTCAGCGAAGAAAAATTCGAGCACTTGAGCCAGGCAACGATCGACGACGTTGGCGGCATTCTGGAATTAATCGCGCCACTGGAAGAGAAAGGCATTCTCGTACATCGCTCACGCGAGCGGCTGGAAACGGAAATCGGCCAATTCGCCGTCGTCAAACGCGACGGCATGATCGTCGCTTGCGCGGCACTGTATCCGTTTCCGGAAGATCAGACGGGTGAACTTGCCTGTGTCGTCGTGCATCCGGAGTATCGCGGTCGAGGTTCGATTCTGGTCGATCATTTTGAGAAGAAAGCGCGATCAATGGGCTTGAAAACGCTGTTCGTGCTGACCACCCACACCGCCCACTGGTTTATCGAGCGTGGCTACGCGCCGGCGGCGATAGAGAATTTGCCCGGCAAGAAAAAAGCACTGTACAACTACCAGCGCAACAGCAAGATCTTCATCAAGACGTTGTGATGGAAAAACACGGGATTGCTACGACCAGCAATCCTGGCTACCCGCATTCGAGTCACACCATTTTTTTCGGATCAACCCAGCGATCAAAATCCTCGGCACTGACATGGCCGAGGTCGATCGCTGCCTGTTTCAGCGTGGTGCCTTCCCTGTGCGCTTTCTTGGCGATTTCGGCGGCCTTGTAGTAGCCGATATGCGGGTTCAATGCCGTGACCAGCATCAGTGAGTTGTTCAGGTGCTCGTCGATTTGCGCTTTGTTGACGTCGATGCCTTGCGCGCATTTCTCATCGAATGAACGGCAGGTATCACCGAGCAGCCGGGCACTTTGCAACACATTGGCCGCGATCACGGGTTTGAACACATTCAGTTCGAATTGGCCATTGCTACCAGCGATGGCGACGGTCGTATCGTTGCCGATAACTTGCGCGCAGACCATTGTCAGTGCTTCCGGTTGGGTCGGGTTGACCTTGCCGGGCATGATGCTGGAACCGGGTTCGTTGTCGGGAATAATCAGTTCACCGATACCGCAACGCGGGCCGCTGCTAAGCATGCGGATATCATTGCCGATTTTCATCAAGCTAACGGCCAGTCGTTTGAACGCGCTGCTGAGCTCTACCATGGCATCGTGTGCGGCCAGTGCTTCAAATTTATTCGGTGCGGTAACGAACGGCAAGCCGGTCAGTTCGGCGATTTTTTCGGCGACCGCTTTGGCATAGCCTTTCGGCGCGTTCAAGCCGGTGCCGACCGCGGTGCCACCAAGCGCCAACTGCCGCACCATTTCCAGCGCGTTGTTGATGGCGCGAATGCCATTGTCGAGCTGTTGCACATAGCCACTGAATACCTGGCCCATCGTCACCGGCGTGGCATCCATAAAATGCGTACGGCCGGTTTTCACCACATCCTTGAACGTGTCGGATTTTTTTTGCAGCGTCTCGCGCAATTGCTTGAGCGCCGGCAGGGTTTGCTTGAAGGTCAGCATGTAGGCAGCGATATGCATGGCGGTTGGGAAGGTATCGTTGCTGCTCTGGCTTTTATTGACGTCATCATTGGGATTCAGCGCTTTCTCGCTGTCGTCGAGTTTGCCGCCGTTCAGCACATGGCCGCGATAGGCGATCACTTCATTGACGTTCATGTTGCTCTGGGTGCCGCTGCCGGTTTGCCAGATCACCAGCGGAAACTGATCGTCGAGTTTGCCGTCAAGAATCTCATCGCAGACCCTGCCAATCAGCGTCGCTTTGTCTGCGCTCAGTACGTTGAATTGTTGATTGGTCAGCGCGGCCGCTTTTTTCAGATAAGCGAACGCCTCGATGATTTCAAACGGCATGCTGGCTGGCGGACCAATGCGAAAATTATTGCGGCTGCGTTCGGTTTGCGCGCCCCAGTATTTTTCGGCCGGCACTTTGACTTCACCGAGCGTGTCTTTCTCGATGCGATAGCGTTGTTGATCAACGGCCATGTTGTTCACTCCTTGTTAACGGAATTGATCAGGCGGTGAAGTAGTCAACCGCCCGGGCCTTTGCTGATGCGGGCTTCGATCTGGCCGGCTGCGATGGCGTCCGCGAGGCCGGTTTCCAAGGTCTCCAGATCGTGTTCTGAACTCAGCTGCAACGCCGTAATGCCGACCGCTTGATTGCGACCGCGCGCTTTCGCCTGATACAGTGCCAAATCGACCAGATGCAGTGTCTTGTCTATCGACAAGGCTTGCTCGCCAATACGCAATGGTAGCACCGCGTAGCCGAACGAGCCGGTTACCGGTAACGGTCCTTGTTCCAGTGTGACCGGTTCGCCAGCAACCGTCTGCATCAGACGCTGGGCAACGGCTTCCAGTTGTTCCCGCTGAACATCGAGCAGCACAATCAGAAATTCTTCACCACCCCAGCGCACGGCAATATCGCGTTCACGCAAGGTGCTTCGCAAGCGATCGGCTATGGTTTTCAGCACGACATCGCCGGCAGCGTGACCAAGCCGATCATTGATTTGCTTGAAATGATCGAGGTCGAGCAGAAACAGGGCATGGGTGTGACCCGGTTGCAGTGGCGCCTGCCAGTCGAACTGACGGAAGAAATGATCAACGTAGCGGCGGTTGAACAAGCCGGTCAGCGGGTCGTGCGTGCTCTGATAATCGAGATCGATATTGATCGCGCTCAACTGCGTAACGCGGGTACGAGCCCGACGATAGAGCAGCACCAGCGCGCACAGCACCAATGCCGTGATCACCGCGACCAGCCACCAGGTGCGGCGTTCCAGCTCGCGGTTGGCGAGCTCGACCGATTTCAACGCGTTTTCTTTGCTTAACAGTGTAATTTCCCGTTCGCGTTTTTCCGTGTTGTACTGCTCTTGCAATTCCAACACGCGTTTGTCGCGATCGGCCCGGAACAATTCATCACTGAGACGCTTATGTTCGCGCGCGGCCAGGTAGGCCTCACGATAATCGCCAATCGCGGCCAGCACTTCGCTGTATTCCTGGTAAATGCCGGAGACATCCGGTTTGTTGCCCATGTCGCCTAGCATCTTGATGCTTTGTTCAACGTCTTGTCGGCCACCGTCCTGCTTCGCATACAGTTTGGCAAAACCGCGATTGGCAAAACCAATGGCGCGCAAGGCCGGGTCTTGATATTGCTCGGCGAGCTGAATGGCTTTGCTGGCCGAAGCTATCGATTTTTCGTACTGACCAGTTTTGTAATAGTGGTCAGAAAGATTCACCGCGGTGATGGTTTTCAGCTGCGGCTCCGGTGTTTGCGCGGCGTAACGTTCTGCTTGCAGCAATGCGTGCTGCCGATCATCAAGCCGATCAGTGCGCGACAGCGCAAAATACCGCTGCAGGTAAAGCCGGGTCAGTCGATTGGCATCGGGAGGTTGCTCTGCTTCGGCCAGTTGCAATGCGCGATCATTAGTGGCGATCGCTTCGTCAAGCCGATTCATGTAGGTGTACAACACGCTGAGATTGCCCCAGAGCAAAAACAGCGCATGGCGATCATCCATCGCTTCGGCCGCAGATTGCGCTTGCAAATAGGCTTCGAGCGCGGTGTCGAATTCGCCCAGCCGGTCTGCAATTTGACCGAGTTGTAACGCCGCGTCAAAACGCAGGCGCCAATCAGTTTGCTGTTTTGCCTGCTGCACGGCTTGTTGCGCCAATTGAAATGCCTGCTGGCGATCACCAACTCGAAACAACAGACTGGCGCGGCAAGTATTGGCGATGATTCCCAGTTCCGGTTTTGTCGCGCTTTCGCGCATCAACCATTCGGCGGCTTGCTGCACTTGTTCGGTATTGCTGTTGGCGGCGCCAACGGTGCAGCGCAGCTGCTGCCATTTTTGTTGCACCAGCGGCTCATCGGCCGGCAATTGTGATTCCATTTCCGCCAAGGCCTTGGCGCTGCCTTCCGGATCGGCCTGGGTTCGGCGTTGAATGTCGGTGAGTTTGTCCAGCCATTGCTGCGTGCTTGCCGATACCGCCGGCGCATGGGCTGCCAACGTCAACGAAACAGGAGAGAACAGCAGAAAAATGGCCAACATCAGGGGGTAAACGTGGTGAACGTGCATCGCGATTTATCCGAATAGCCTCGACATCAAGCATAGTCGAGTTGGCGCAAACTGCCGCCTGGCAAGGCATTTGTCGGCGCTATCGCTATAGCAATATGCAAAATGGTGTTATCCGCTGCCGGAATGACAGCGCTAGTCTTCCGCCGTCATGGGTCGTCCCCCCTGGATTTGTTGACCGCTGGAGGGCAGCGATATGTCGGCTACAGGTTTGCGTGTGTTATTGGTTGATGATCAACCTTTATTGCGGGAAAGTTTGATACACCATCTGCATCAATCGTTGTCGGCTCCGATACTGACCGCCGTGCGCAGTGGTGCGGCCGCGATTGCCGAGTTGGCGGCGGCGCCGGTCGATTTGCTGATCGCGGAAATGTTCTTGCCGGACATGCACTGCTTTTTATTATTGAAAGCCTGGCAGGAGCAAAATGCACTACCGAAGACGGTGCTGCTTTGTTGTGGCGCCACGGCCGAGTGTCAGGCGTCGGCGCGTCAGCTCGGCGTGCAGGCGATTCTGAATAAACGTATCGATGGTGAATATTTTCAGCGCGCCGTGCAGCGGGTGTTGCTCGGCGAATCGTTCTACGAGCCCTTCTCACCAAATGGCAACAGCTGCGGATTACCGAATTTACCCGTACTGACGCCACGCGAATTTCAGGTGCTGTTGCATCTGGCCGGTGGTCTCAGCAATAAACAAATTGAGAATAGGTTAAATATCTCTGCTTCGACGTTGAAATCGCACCTAAGCGCGTTGTTCGGAAAATTTTCCGTCAACAATCGTACTGCTTGTGTGATTTCGGCGCGGCAAGCGGGACTGATTTAACGCGAGAAAAATCCGATTGTGGCGAACATGCCAATTGGTTATGTGCTAACGCCTTTTTTGTGAACGGCGCCCATCAATTTTCGCTCCATCAGATTTTCATTTCGAATCAAAATCGCCATTTTCCCGAGAAAACTTCGATTTTTCTTCTCTGTTGCGACGCGCCAGAAAGCGCGCACCTCTTACCAGCGAGTCATCCATACGGATGATGGTGACGATTGTTACCGTTTTCTTACCATCGCCCGGCGCTGAACATCGCATTGATATTCAGTGACTACGACGCAGAGCTCGGCATTCCTGCGACGACATCAACGCTACGGAGAACATGCCCAATGAAAACACAAAGAGCGCTCAGACTCTCGCTCGCTGCAGTCAGCGTTTTCGCTGCCTGTGCGGCGCAGGCCGGAGAAATCCGCGCCGCCAACGAGCCGGATATCATTCCCGGCCGCTACATCGTCGTTTACAAAGACGACGCCGCCACCATTGCCAGCCGCGGCCCCATTCGTGCGCAAGCGCTGGCCGACAAACACCGCCGTCGTTACGGTGCTGATATCCGTCAGGTATTCGAACATGCACTGAAAGGCGCGGTCGTGGTCATGGACCATGGCAGCGCGCAAAAACTCGCGGATGATCCGGATGTTGCGTTCGTCGAACAGGACCGCATCATTCGTTTGTCAGCAACACAAACCGGTGCCACCTGGGGCATCGATCGCATCGATCAAACCGATTTGCCGCTGAACAGCACTTATACCTACCCAACGGGCGGCTCGACCGTGCACGCCTACATCATCGATACCGGCGTCAACACTTCACACAGTGGTTTCAGTGGCCGTATCGGCAATGGTTATTCGGCGATTGGCGGTGGCACCGGCGATTGCCAGGGCCACGGCACGCACGTCGCTGGCACTGTTGGCAGCACCACCTGGGGCGTCGCGAAAAATGTCGTGATTCACCCGGTTCGGGTGCTCGGTTGCGATGGCAGTGGCAGCATTTCCGGCATCGTTGCCGGCTTTGATTGGATCCGCGCCAATCACATCAAGCCAGCCGTTGCCAACGCCAGTTTGGGTGGTGGCGCATCCAGTGCGATGGATACGGCGGCCAACAATCTGGTGTCGTCCGGTGTCGTCACCGTGGTCGCGGCCGGTAACGACAACAGCAACGCTTGCAACTATTCGCCGGCGCGGGCGGCATCGGCGATTACCGTTGGTTCAACGACCAGCTCCGACAGTCGTTCGAGCTTTTCCAACTACGGTTCCTGCGTGGATATCTATGCGCCCGGTTCCAGCATCACGTCCGCCAGCCATACCAGCAACAGCGGCTCAGCTTCGATGTCCGGTACCTCGATGGCATCACCGCATGTTGCCGGCGCCGCGGCGTTGTATCTTGCCGCCAATCCGAACGCTACGCCCTCGCAGGTAGGCAATGCGTTGGTGCAAAACGCCTTGAATAACAAAGTCAGCGGCATTCCGTCTGGCGCGAACAAATTGCTGTACACCGGCTTCCTGAACGGTGGCAACCCGCCGCCGCCACCGCCTCCACCACCACCGGGTGGTGGTGAGCTGCAGAACGGTGTGCCAGTCGGCAACCTCGGCAACAACACTGGTCAGTGGCTGTATTACACACTGCAAGTGCCAGCCAATGCCACCAGTTTGAGCTTCAACACCAGCGGTGGCAGCGGCGATGCCGATTTGTTCGTGCGTTATGGCGCCAACCCGAGCGCATCGGTTTATCAGTGCAAATCGGAAAGCCCGACCAACACCGAAAGCTGCACGATCAGCAACATCCAGGCCGGTACCTATCACGTTGGCATTTACGCTTACTCAACCTTCTCCGGCTTGAGTTTGACGGGCTCCTACAGCACCGGCGGTGGCGGCGGTGGTTGCAGCAGCCTGCCGCAGTGGAATGCCAGCACGTATTACCAGGCTGGTGCAAAAGTGCAGTACAACGGCCGTCAATATCAGGCGAAGTATGCGATCTGGTATTGGTCACCTTCCTACAGCTTCTACTGGACTGATTTGGGTCCGTGCAGCTGAGAACCGTTGTTCGCTCCGGCCTGTGAAGCCTGGATTTGTCCGCGCTACCCCGACGGCGCAGGGCCTGAGTAGGTCGGAGCGAATTCTCAAAAAGAAAGCGATGACATCAAGTCATCGCTTTTTTTCTGTCGACATCATCGACACAAAAGTTTATTACTCGTTTTCGCGCAATGCCGTGACTTCAACATGACCATCGGCTCTTACGTGAGCCAGAATTTCAATGGGGTGGCAACACACTTGGCAGTCTTCGATGTATTGCTGCTCCGATACCGAACAATCGACCATGATGGTGATCCATTCAAAACAATAAGGACATTGAATTAGTTCGGCAGATTCTCCGTTCAACATGGGCTGATTTCCTTCTTACACATGCCGTATGAATGTGATCCTGCCGAGGCAAGCGCCACAGCGGGACAATCACTCAGGTTGGTTAATTTTCCTACGGTCTTAGAACACGCTCAGGCGCAGCCATGACAAGCGTTTAGAGCAGCACTTTAGCTCTCGACCAGAACCGTGAAACCGCCATACATCATCCGCTTGCCATCAAACGGCATCTCGAATCGCTCGGGGTCCATGCGCGGGTCTTCCATGATTTTCTTCCACGCTTCATCACGTACGGCTTTTGATGGCCAGATCATCCAGGAAAACACCACGGTTTCATCCGGCTTGAGTTTTACTGCCATTGGAAACGAGGTGACTTCGCCTTCCGGAATATCGTCGCCCCAACATTCCACCAATTTTTCCATGCCGTACTCGCGAAAGATATCGACGCAGTATTCGGCATGTTGCTGGTAAGTTGATTTATTGGCAGTCGGCACCGCCAGCACAAAGCCATCGACGTAGGACATGACACCACCTCCAGTTTTCGCTGCCAGAGCACAATGATCTGGCTTGCTACAAGCGGTATTGGCCGGTGTTCACACCCGAGTCGGTATAACGCTTACACCAGCAGTTCAACGGCATCCGGGTGGCTCAGGAACGCGCGTGGCGATGCCGTCAGGCCGTAAGCACCGGATTGGTAAACGGCGATCAAATCGCCGATATCGGCTTTTGGCAGCGTCATCTTGCTGCCGAGCAAATCGAGCGGCGTGCACAGCGGGCCGACGACATGCACGGTTTCCATGTCATCGGAACTGACGCGATTGGCAACGGCCAGCGGATAATTCTTGCGAATGATCTGACCAAAGTTGCCGCTGGCTGCCAAGTGATGATGCAGACCTCCATTGGTGATCAGGAATACCTGTCCGCGCGAGACTTTGCGCTCCAGCACTTCGCAGACATAAAGCCCGGCTTCGCCAACCAGATAACGGCCGAGTTCCATGACCACTTCCGCTTCCGGAAGGCGTTGTTTGCATTCCGCGAGATGACGTTCGAGATTGGCGGAAATCTCGGCCAATTCCAGCGCTTTGTCGCCAGGGAAATACGGAATGCCAAGGCCGCCGCCGATGTTCAGTAATTTCACGGGCGCGGGGGCCGATTGCGCCAAGCGATAAGCCAGTGCAAAGGTGTTGTCATGGGCTTCGATAATATTTTCCGGACGCAGATTTTGCGAACCCCAGAAAATATGGAAACCGACAAACTCCAGCGCATCGCTTGCACCAATGCGTTTCAGCACATCGGGTACGATTTCGGCATCGATGCCGAACTGTGCGGCATGGCCGCCCATTTTCATCCCTGATGATTTCAGCTCGAAATCCGGGTTGACGCGGATCGCGACTTTCGCTTTTTTGTTCAACGCGTGGGCGGCGGTTTCGGTTTGCTGTAGTTGCGTCAGTGATTCCAGGTTGATAACGATGTCACTGGCTACCGCCAAACGAATTTCCTCCAGTGATTTACCGGGACCGGCAAAACTGATGTCATGCGGTTTGGTCGGCGTATCAAGCGCAACACGCAGCTCGCGACCGGAAGCGACATCAATGCCATCAACGAGGCCAGACATGTGTTTGACGACGGCTGGCATCGGGTTGGCTTTCATCGCGTAGTGCAGCGATAAGTCTTTTGGCATCGCCGCGCGCAGGGCTTTTACCCGCTCCGTCATCGCGTTCTTATCGTAGACGTAGAACGGCGTTTGGCCGGCACGTTTAACGAGTTCGCTGAGTTTGATGCCGCCCGCGGTCAGTTCATTGTCGACGACCGGAAAATACGGATTCTCGGCGTGAATCGGCGCCGATGCGGTGGGATTCGTGCTCATGTTCAGCCCTCGGTCGTGAACAGCGTGGCGTATTCGGCCGACAAATGTTTGCGATCGATTTTGCCGTTCGGGTTGCGTGGTAATTGTTCGCGCAGAATGATTTTGTGTGGTTGCATGAACATCGGCAGTGTTTTGCGCAACTCAGCAAGCATTTCCGCTTCAACAAAATCGTTGCCGGCTTTGATCACCAACACAATCGCCTGACCGAGTTGTTCGTGTTTGCAGCCAATGGCCGCGACTTCAGCAACGCCTTTTTGCTGATAAACGGTGTCTTCCAGTTCCGATGGCGAAATGCGGTAACCGCTGGATTTGATCATGTCGTCCTTGCGGCCGATGAAATACAAAAAGCCTTCGCTATCTTTTTTCACGGTGTCGCCGGAGAACACGGCCATTTCATCGAGCACCAGGCCGTTGACGCGTTTTGGCATCAGCTTGAAGCGCTCAGCGGTTTTTTCCGGCGCGTTCCAGTAACCGAGCGACACCAGCGCGCCGCGATGAACGAGTTCGCCCGGTTCATCAGCGGCGCATTCGCTGCCATCTTCACGCAGCACGACGACTTCGGCATTGGGAATCGCTTTACCCATCGAACCGGGGCGAACATCAACCTGATCCGGTGGCAGGAATGTCGAACGAAATGCTTCGGTCAAACCGTACATCAAGAATGGCTTGGTGTTCGGCAATTGCGCACGCAAACCTTGCAGCGTCGCGAACGGCATGTGACCACCACTATTGGTGAAATAGCGTATCGATTGCTTGGCTTCCTGCGGCCATTCCAATTGCGCCAATTGCACCCACAACGGTGGCACGGCAGCCAAACCGGTGATCTGGTATTTGACGCAAGCACGGATGACATCATTCGGCAGCAGATAATCCATCAGCGCCACCGAAGCGCCGACAGAAAACGCCGTCGTCAGTTGCGACAGGCCGTAATCGAACGATAGTGGCAACACTGCCAGCAAACGATCATCTGCCGTATTTTCCAGATACTCGGCAACACTGTGGGCACCGGCAACCATATTGCGATGAGATAGCACGACGCCTTTCGGATTGCCGGTCGAGCCTGAGGTGTAGAGAATCGCGACCATGTCGGCGTCAATGCGGCGATGACCACGCAAACCTTTGCCGCTAGCGAGCCATTGATTGAGATCGGCTGCTTGCGGACATTCGCCATCAACTGACAGATTGAGTTTCAGATCCGGGCAATCACCCAGCTCCGGTTGCAGTTGTTCAAAGCGCGCTTTGGCGCTGATCAACACCCGGACATTACAGTCGCGCAGAATGTAGGCGACTTGCGCCGGTTTTAGCAGCGGATTGACCGGCACGAATACGGCGCCAGCGGCGGCGGCGCCAAAAATCGCAATCGCGGTTTCAAATTGCTTCGGCAGATAAATCGCGACTCGATCGCCGGGCTGAATGCCGGACGAAACCAGTGCATCGGCGAAGCGGTTAATGGCATCGGCGAGTTGGCGGTAGGAAAGGGTTTGATCGCGAAAATGGAGAGCGGGGCGCTCAGGATAGCGCTCAGCGCTAGTGAGCACGAGGGCGTGCAGCAGTTCCTTCATGACGGCAAAAAGCATCCTTGTTGATGAAGCGCTATTGTAACGGGCATGCTGTCAAATGCCAGCCCCGCGCAGGGCAATAAACTGATCAAAGCCGATTTCGCCCGCTAAAGTCGGTGACACGGAGGTTCCATTCAACCATGCGCCGACTGATAACTCTTTATGCGTTGCTGCTGGCCTATTTGTCCTTGTATCCGTTCTACTTCACGGTGCCGGTAAGACCGGTCGAGCCGGCCTGGTCGCGGAGCGACATGCTGGCCAATGTCCTGGCCTTCATCCCGCTTGGCGTGTTGCTGCGGGCCTGGGCCGAGCGCCAGTTTGTCAACGCGGCCCGAGCGATGAGCTGGATGCTGCTGGCAGCGGTGGCATTTGCTGCCTTGCTGCAGTGGCTGCAGGTATTCGTGCCGGGGCGCAGCGCCTCGTTGATGGACATCGGCATGAACATGATCGGCGTCGCGCTCGGTGCCAGTTTGCTGGTTCTCGCCCATTGGTCTGGCTGGAGCAAATACTTACTGCCGCTGGCCCGCCAGCCGGAAGGCTGGCTGCTGCTGTTCTGGTTGTTGCATCAACTGGCGCCATTCATTCCGCTGTCTCCAGACAAGGCCTGGCGCCTGATTGTCTATCAGTGGACAGAGATGGCCTTCGATCCGGCATTGCTGCTGGCCGAAACCTTGGGTTGGGCGCTGCTGTTTCGTTTGGTCGATCCGGTATCGCTGCTGGCGCGCCGGCTGGCGCCGCTGGTGTTGCTACTCAGTGCTTTCGTTTGGGCCAATGGTCTGCAGCCGGAAGAATTACTCGGTTTACTGCTGGCGTATGGGTTGTATTGGGGTCGTCAATATTGGTCGCTGCGCTGGCTGCTGCCGCTGGCGCTCGGCTATTGGCTGTGGCGCACGCTGTTGCCTTGGCAGTGGCTGGACACGCGGCAGCCGTTTTACTGGCTGCCATTTGCCTCGCTGATGCATGTGCCGATTGCCTGGGCGATTCAGCAAAGCCTCGCCAAGCTGTTTTGGCTGGCGGCGATGCTCTATCTCGGCTCGTTGTGGCCGCTGGTAAGGCGCTATTGGCTGCTTTTGCTTTTGGTCGTTTTGGTGCTGGTTGAAACTCTCCAGCTATTCCTGCCGCGTCATGCTGCGGAAACGACCGATGCGGTGTTACTGCTGGGCTTGGCTTTCGGCTGGCATCAACTGGAACGGCTCAGTCGCCAGCAGACGGAAAGTGTTGCGCCAGGCTTCTGGCAATGAGGTGTCGCGGGCAGCCGCTTTCAATTGCTTTTGCCAGCAGCGCCACGCCGATGGCCACTGTTCTTTGCACTGAAGCTGTTGCGACTGGGCGTAATGCAATCGGCGATGCGGATTGCCGTATTGCACTAACAACTGTTGCGGTTCAAACCGACGCAGGCAGATGCCGAGCTTGACCAGTTGCTGCAGCCAGGCGCGCAGATGCGGCAGTGTTTGTTCAACCGATTCGGCCAGCAAGGGTTGGGTACCGGCGCTGATCAGCACTTGATAGGGGCCGCCGTATTGGGCGTTCGACCAGTTCGGTAACTCGACTTCCTGCAAACAGTATTGCCAGGCCAACCAATCGGTAACCGGTTCGGCCGAACGCAACCAACTGCGCACCGGCTCCAACGCCAGCGGTTGATGATTTTGGTCGGCGTTGCTTTCCGAAACCTGGCGTGGTTGCGCAGCCAATTCGCGGTTGGCGCGTAGGCGCTGGGCAAGGCGCTGCTGACGAAACTGAAACAGCAATTGCCAAAAGGTTTTTTGTTCGCTGGCGCTGACGATGCGGCCGGCGCCGAAACGCTCAGCAAAATAGGCATTCAATCCATTAGCCAGCAGCAGATCCCAGCGCGGAGCAAAATGCGCCCAGAGCTGCGCCAGCGCGATCAAGCCTTGCTGCAGTGTCAACGGTTTTTTGCGATTGGACACGCGGCCGCCATCAATGCCGAGAATCTGTTGCTCATGCCACATGTACTGGGCTAGATGCGGTTCACGCAGTGACAAGCCAGCCATGTGCTGACGGGCCAGGTAAGCGGCCAGCGCGTCGACGATATTGGCCCGCGTCGGATCATCGGCATCGAGTTCCGGCCATAAACCAAACACCGTGCGCGCATTCGGCAACCATTTCAGCAGCACCACCGAGACGGCCTGATCGCTGGTAAGTCCGGCATACAAAAATGCCGGCGTCACGCAGCCGGCGTTTTGCAGCGCACGCAGGCCATCGATTTCCTGCTGGGCAAAATCGGCGTGTTTGCCCGAGCTGAAATACAGCTTGGCGACCACTTCGTCGTTGAAATAAAAACCATGGAAACTGGCGCGTTTCATTGGCGTCAATTGCAACAGCCGATCACAGGAAAGTGGTCCGGTGCGATCAAGCAAGGGCAGCGCAAACGATTGCGCGCGCTGATGCGTCAGTTGCTGCAAATGTCGGGCAACGGGATAGCGGTTTTTCATCGGGAAAGTGGCGTGGCTGCGTACAGCAAAATGGGGTGCAAGCCTAACGGCTGGCACCCCATTTACTCAAGAAAAATCGCAGCGCCCGATGGCGTGGCGAACGTTATTTACGCGGCGTTGCGTGCTTTGCGCAGCAAGCGGGTGGTGGCGTTGGTCAAGGTGTTGACCCGATCTGGAATCGGCTGGCGCAGCATCACGCATTCCAGCGCGTAATCGACCGCCATCAGCAAATCAGCAACCAAGGTCAGCGTTTTTGCCGGCAGGCTACGCAGATTGGCTGGGTCCAGCGCGTGCTCGACGACATACTGGATTTCCAGCAGCGGCTCGGCAAGGTGTTCGAGTTTCATGAACGTCAACGCCTGGCAGACTTTTTCCATCGTCGCGTTCACTTGGCGAATTTGGCTGCGGTCGCCTTCGGAGGCAATGTAGGCGTCGAAGGCGCTGGTGGTTTCAGCCAGATAGCTGCGCACATCGGTCAGCGCACTGTGCTGACGCTCATCGATTTTCATCACATGCGGTTCTGGCGCATCGAACTCGCTGCGCACTTGCGTCGCCGCCAGTTTGCTTTCCAAGCCCATGCGCACTTTCGACAAGGCATTGACGACGGTTTGCACTGAGCTGTGGCAGGCCACCAGCACTTTCAATTCGGTGCGTGACAACACTGCTGAGGCGCCAATCAATTCCTGCGCCAAAGTGGCTTGTTCGATCACGGCCAAGGTTTGGCCCAGACGATGAATCTGGCTTTCCAGCGCTTGCTGATCCAGCTCGGCGCCAGGAGAGGAAACGATTTTGTGATTCAGGTCGGCGAGCAAGGCGCTGAGCTCATCATGAACATGGCTCAGCACGACGCGATAAGTCTGGTCGGCCGGCGCGCCGAGCGCGCGTTGGGCGTCGAGCAGGTCGTGGTCGGTCAGCGGCCGTACCTGAACATGGAAGGCCTTGGCCAGCGCGTCGAAACCGGCCGGGCGTTTTTTCGCCAGGCTCAGGTGATAGAACACGTCGCGCCAGAGCACGTTCGGGATGACGGAAATTTGTTCACTACGAGCCGATTCGAGGTGTTTGTCGATGTAACGCTCGATTTGCGACAACCAGCGTAGGCGGCTTGGTGTCAGCATCAGCTCACTCGTCATGGCGTTGATGACACCGTTGGCGAGATACCAGAATTCTTTATGACGACCATCCGGCGCGCTCCTGCCGAGAATTTCGGTGGCGCGGGCGCAAAGCTTCAGGCCGGATCCCTGTTTGCCGTGTTTGACCACGTGCAGCAGTCCCATCTGGAATAACAGGTGTTGGCGACGGCCAGTCTGGTTCAGTTCTTTGAACGTGACACTGCTGGCGATGCGTACCGACGGCACGCGTACCGGGAAGAAATGCGAGTCGAGCAGTGGGGCCTGACGACGGGATTGGCGTAGTTGGTTGATGGCCGGCAGCAACAGCTCCGGGACATCACACTGTTTGGAAACGATGTAATCGAAGTAGCGGGCGAGCAGGGCACAGCCGTAGCTGACCTGGCCTACCGTATCGAGTGCCTTGGCGTCGGCTTCGAACGGCATTTCCTTGACAATTTCGAGGGCTTCTTCGGTGAAGTGTCGGGCTGCGGTCATATCAACCAGTTCCAGCGTGCCACGCACAACCAGCAACTCGTTGATGGCCTCTTCTAGCCCCTGTCGCTGCTGCCAATGCTTGGCAAACAAATCCAGGTGATCGCCAATCTGATTCAGCAAGGCATTCAGTTCGCCATGCACTAATTGCAGTGCGGCGCTGGCCGTCAAGGTGTTCATGATGCTTTCCCTACCCCAATCAATTCGTGAAAGCCGGTTACAACAATAAAACCGAGAACCCGTTCCGGTTTTGCCCAACCTGTCGCCATTCGATGTGATCGCGATCACGTTTTTGGGCGAACGGGTTGTCGAAATTACAGGGTGTTATCACAAAGCGCAAGGGGGGTTACGGTGTCTTTTTGTACAGCCTATACATGAGTACAGATAACCTCAGCTTTACCCACCTTTCGTTAACCCATAAATAGGTATTTGTACAACTTTTCACCCATCCTGTTGTGCTTGTGCCATCTGTTCTTCGCGCTTCAGCAATCTGTCGAGCTCACGGCTGAATTTGACCGTCGATAGCCAGCTTTCCTTGCGGATCTGCAACCGGCCGGCCAGATTCGGATAGGGGCCGTACTGGAATACATCGGTTTTGATATGGGTCGGCAGGTTGACGACGCCGGCATTGACCATCGCGTAAGTCTGGTTTTCTATTTCACTGAACACCGAGGTCAGCACGCCGCAGTGGCGGCACAACAGGTAACGAACGCCAAGCAGATCGTCATCATAGAAATGGGCCTGACTGGCAAGCTCGGCCTGCACCTGTAACTGACTGATCGGCAAACCCAGCCACATAGCTCCATGCATGCGGCAGAACTGACATCGGCAGACGCCGGCCGTGAAAGAATGGATAGTTTCCGGATACTGAATATCGAGACTGATATTCCCACAATGGCACTGGCCATGACTGCTTATCATTATTCTAAAAACCTCTACAACAACGCGGCTCAGCGCGCGACAAACCAAGGCGAAACTCGTCCATGAGCTCACTTACCGGTGGGAATACGACAAGTGCGAGCGGTACTTTGTCATCCTGACCGGCATTTGGCAAGTTGGTCCGCGCAGTCAGCAACGAGTACAATATCGGCTGCCTTTTTTGCCTGGATGATCGTTTGATGAAGCCATTTGTGATCGCGCCGTCGTTGTTGTCAGCGGATTTTGCCCGGCTTGGTGAAGATGCTACGGCGGTTCTGAACGCTGGTGCCGATTGGCTGCATTTCGATGTCATGGACAATCATTATGTGCCGAACTTGACCATCGGCCCGCTCGTTTGCGAAGCCTTGCGCCACTACGGCATCACAGCACCAATCGATGTTCACTTAATGGTGAAACCGGTCGACCGCATCATTCCGGATTTTGCCAAAGCTGGCGCCAGTCTGATTACTTTCCATCCAGAAGCCAGTGAACATGTCGATCGTTCACTCGCGCTGATCAAAGACAGTGGTTGTCAGGCTGGACTGGTATTCAACCCGGCAACGCCGCTGCATCATCTCGACTATGTTATGGACAAGCTCGACATGATTCTGTTGATGAGCGTCAACCCGGGTTTCGGTGGCCAGTCATTTATTCCGGCTACGCTGGACAAGATCCGTCAGGTGCGCGAACGGGTGGAAAAATCCGGGCGCGATATCCGCATCGAAGTCGATGGCGGCATCAAAGTCGACAATATTGCCGAGGTCGCCAAAGCGGGTGCCGACACGTTTGTTGCCGGTTCGGCAATCTTCGGGAAAAAAGATTATCGCGGCATCATTGACGAGATGCGCAAGCAATTGGCGACGGTGAAGTAATTGCCAAGCGTGCAAGCGCTGCTGTTTGACCTGGATGGCACGCTGGCGCACACGGCGCCGGATTTGGCAGACGGCATCAACGCGATGCTGGCCAGCTTTTCGAGAGCGCCGTTGTCGGAAGCATTGCTGGCGACCATGATCGGCAGCGGTTCAAAAATGCTGGTGCAACGCGCCTTGCAACACGCCGGTGATGAGTTGCCGGAACCGGCGCAGCTGGAGCGTGCCCATCATCGGTTTTTGCAACATTATCGCGCCGGCTTTTGTCGCCGCAGTCAGTGTTATCCGCACGTGCCGGAAACCTTGCAAGCATTGCGTGAACAGGGTTTGCCGCTCGCGGTTGTGACCAATAAGCCGGAACAGTTTGTTGCGCCGTTGCTGAAATATCTGAAGCTGGATGAGTACTTTTCCGTGCTGATTGGTGGTGATACCTTGGCGTGCAAAAAGCCCGACGCCTTGCCATTGCTGCATGCCTGCGAAGCAATGAACGTATCTCCCGAACAAAGTCTGATGGTCGGCGATTCAATCACCGACATTCTCGCGGCGCGCGCCGCCGGTATGCCGATCGCGGCGGTTACCTTTGGCTATAACCATGGTGAGCCGGTCAGTCTTCAGCATCCGGATTTCCTGATCGATCATTTCCCGGAAATTCTCGATATCCCATCGTTATCAAATCGCTTCAGCAGGCGAGCAAAATGATCCTGCTGATCGACAACTACGATTCCTTCACCTGGAATCTGGCCCAGTATTTCGGTGAGCTTGGCGCCGACGTTCTGGTTCGGCGCAACGATGCCATTACCGTCAAAGAAATCGAGGCACTGCAACCAAGTCATCTGGTCATTTCGCCAGGCCCTTGCACGCCAAACGAAGCCGGTGTGTCGCTTGCTGCCATCGAGTATTTTCTCGAACGCTTGCCGATGCTTGGCGTATGTCTCGGGCATCAAGCCATCGCTCAGGTGTTGGGCGGCAAAGTCGTGCGCGCAAATCAAGTCATGCACGGTAAAACTTCGGCGATCCATCATCGGCAACAAGGAATATTTCGCGATTTGCCAAATCCTTTTGCTGCCACTCGTTATCATTCCTTGATTGTTGACTCCGCCAGTTTGCCTGCCTCACTGGACGTGACGGCCTGGACAGAACGTGCCGCAGGCGAACGGGAATACATCATGGGTTTTCGCCATCGCGAATTACCTGTTGAAGGTGTGCAGTTCCATCCGGAAGCGATCCTGACTGAGCATGGTCATCAGTTACTGAGTAATTTTGTTAACCAAGAATCAGCGACCACACGTACAGCGTAACTAGACATAGCGGAATACCAAAGCCCACCATCGCGGCACTCAAGCGCGGCGCCAGTCCGGCATTTACCGCTAACGCGCTGGCCGTGATCATCGATGACATACCGGCTTCGAAAACGGTGACATTCAGCACCTGACCACTTACGCCAAAACTTTTCAGAATCAGCATCGCCGCCAGCGGCATCAATAACAATTTTATCGATAGCCCGATGGCCAGCGGCACACGCCAATCGGTATGCAATTCCAAGCGCCATTGCAAACCGACGGCAACCAGAATGACCGGCACCAGCGTTGCGCCAATGCGAGCGAACACGGTATCGATAACGTCCGGTACGGAAATAAAGCGCAAAGGTATCGACAATAACAGCGCCAGAAACGGCGTGAAATGCAAGATGCGCGACAGCATCGCTTTCGCATCGGGTTTTTCGCCCTGGCCGTAAGTGCCGAGTATCCAGAGACCATAGGTGGACAACGCAATAAAGCTGCCGAACTGATCATAAATAATCGCGATAGGTAGCGCGTCTTTGCCCCAGTAGGCTTCAACCAGTGGAAAGCCGAGAAACGAGGTGTTGCCGAGTGGTACCAGCAGCAGCAGCGCACCGGTTACCGGCCGCGACCAGCCGGCACGTTTGGAAAGCCAGGCGATCAAACTGGCGGAGCCGAGCAGTAGTAGCCAAGGGGTTAGCGTCGGCCAGAGCAGTTCGGCGCCGAGCTGTAATTTCGGGAGTTGGTGCAGGATAACTGCTGGCAGGGCAACGTGAATGACGTAAGCGTTCAGCGCTTGCGAGACGTTGGCATCGACCCGGCCGGAGACACGTAACAAAACGCCTGCGGCTAGGCAGCAGGCGATTAATACCAGACTGGAAATCAGCACCGCGGCGCCGCCTTAGCGGGCGCCGCGAATGACCATGGTTTTGCCGCGGGCGGTGATCAGGCCCTGTTCTTCCAGCGCTTTCAACACCCGGCCGACCATTTCCCGCGAGCAACCGACCAGGCGGCCAAGTTCCTGACGGGTGATTTTGATTTGCATGCCTTCCGGGTGGGTCATTGCGTCCGGCTGTTTGCACAGATCAAGCAAGGTGCGGGCAACCCGGCCGGTGACGTCGAGGAAGGCCAGATCGGAAACCTTGCGGCTGGTGGCGCGCAGGCGCAGCGCCATCTGGCCAGCCAGCTTGACCAGGATTTCCGAGTTTTCTTTGGCCAGTTGCAGGTACTTGCTGTAACCGATTTCGGCCACTTCGCACTCGGTCTTGGCCCGGACCCAGGCACTGCGGATGTCCTGGCCATCGAACAGGCCCATTTCACCGAAGAAATCACCGGGGTTCAGGTAGGCCAGCACCAGTTCGCGGCCATCGTTATCTTCGATCAGCACTGAAACCGAGCCGTCGAGGATCAGATATAAGGTATCGGGTTTGTCGCCGGCGTAGATGATGGTGCTTTTAGCCGGATACTTGCGGCGATGGCAATGCGAAATGAACCACTCCATCGTCGGATCAGATAGTAGCCTTCTCGTCAGGGCCATTGATGTACTCCTTGCCAATCCTTAAAGGTGCCCCTTTCGGTCAGCTTGCCTGTTGATTATTTGAACAGACCGAAGACTGCGGTGTGCACAGTAGAGCATGTTATTTGCGTTGAGTATACCCTGACCGGGCGTGCAAGAACGCGGCCTTGATCACGTATGCATTAGGTATGAGTCGTCCAGTTTGGCAAAATCAGCGCGACGCGCAAGCCGGCTGGGGGCCATGATAAGCTTTGGCACTTTAGCTTTAGTTGAGCGTGAAGTAATGAAAGCCAAGGTGTCCTGGTTCAAGGATTTAAGCTTTGTCGGCGAGTCGGCCAGCGGCCATGCCGTGACCATGTCGGCCGGCAGCAACAGCGGCGGGCGCGACAGCATGCCGACGCCAATGGAAATGGTATTGATGGCTGTCGGCGGTTGTTCGTCGATCGATGTCGTGATGATTCTGAAAAAAGGCCGCCAGCACGTGCTCGATTGCGTCTGCGAACTGGACAGTGAACGGGCGGAAACCAGTCCGAAAGTATTCAGGAAAATCCACGCCAAATACATCGTCACCGGCAAGCAATTGAAGCCGGATCAGGTCGAGCGCGCGGTTAGCCTGTCGCTGGAAAAATATTGTTCGGTGGCATTGATGCTGAAAGACAATGTCGAGATCACCAGCAGTTTCGAGATTATCGAGGCCAGCGACGACTGAATGGATACCCGGCAGGCGGCGCTGCAAAGTTGGGTGCAGCAACAAACGAGTATCGAAGGCGAATGGCAACTGGTTTCTGGTGACGCCAGTTTTCGCCGCTATTTTCGTTGGCAGACGAGCAAGCAGTCGTATATCGCCGTTGATGCGCCGCCGGAGCGGGAAAATACCGCGCGCTTCGTTGAGCTCGCGTCAGCGCTGAATCATCGCGGTGTGCCGGTCACGAAGGTATTGGCTCACGACCTCAAGCAAGGCTTCATGCTGCAGGAAGATCTCGGTGAGCAACTACTGTTGCCGTTGCTGACACCGGAAAACGAAACCGCGTTTTACGGCCACGCCATGCGCAGTCTGTTGCAGTGGCAGTCGGTACGCGAATTGCCGCTGGAGCTTGAGCATTATCGCGACGGCCGCCTGCAAACCGAGCTAACGATTTTGCCGGAATGGTTTTTGGTCCGGCATTTGAATCTGCCATTTTCTGATGATGTGCAAGCGATGTACCGGCAACAGGGAGAACTGTTGTTGCAAAGTGCCGCTGAACAACCGGAACTGTTGACCCATCGTGATTTTCATTCACGCAATCTGATGTTGCAGTGCAATCGTAATCGCATCATTGATTTTCAGGATGCGGTTTGGGGCCCGGCCACTTATGACCTGGTCAGTCTGTTGAAAGATTGTTATTACCGGTTGCCGCCCGAGCGGGTGCGGCAGTTCGCGCTGGATTATCACTCGCTGCTACTCAGCAAAAACCTGTTGCCGCCAGTCAGCGAAAATACCTGGCTTCGTTGGTTTGACTGGATGGGTTTGCAACGGCATCTGAAAGTGCTGGGTATTTTCGCTCGGCTTGCGCATCGCGACGGCAAAACCCTTTACCTTCGCGATTTGCCTTTGACCTTGCGCTATTGTCTGGAAACCACGGCGGCTTACGATGAGTTGAAACCATTGTCGCAATGGCTGCATGAGGAGATAGCGCCACGTATTCCGGAGGCGCTGGCATGAAAGCGATGATCCTGGCTGCCGGTCGCGGCGAAAGAATGCGACCATTGACCGATGTGACGCCGAAACCGTTGTTGAAAATTGCTGGCACGGCGTTGATTGAGTTTCATCTGCACAAATTGGCCAAGGCCGGATTTTCGGAAGTGATCATCAATCACGCTTGGCTCGGTCAACAGCTCGAAGATTTTCTCGGTGACGGTTCACGTTACGGCATCAAAATTCGCTATTCGCCGGAAGGCGAAGCGCTGGAAACGCTGGGAGGTATCGTCAAGGCTTTGCCTCTGCTCGGCACCGAACCATTCCTATTGGTCAACGGCGATATCTGGACCGATTATCGTTTTGTTACACAAACCTTATCGGCATCGAAGCTCGCGCACTTGGTTCTGGTGGATAATCCCCCGCATCGACCACAAGGTGATTTTGGTTTTCGGGCGCCGGAGGTGTTTGCCACGCCGGATGATACGCGTGCCGAGCTCGCGTTGACGTATTCCGGTATCGGTGTGTTTTCACCCAAATTATTTAGCGACTGCAAACCGGGCAAAGCACCGCTGGCGCCACTGCTGCGCGAAGCGATGCAAAGCGAAAGGATTAGTGGCGAGCATTTTCGCGGTCACTGGTTTGATATCGGCACACCGGAGCGATTGCGACAGGTGGAGCAACAGTTTTTTTCCAACAATGAGGCCGGACAATGAAGTGGCCGAATGGCATGTCGTCGTGGTGGGGCAAAGCGATTGGTGGCGGCGTTGGCTACCTGATGGGTGGTTATCTCGGCGCGCTGATTGGCGCAGTCATTGGCCATCAGGTCGACAAGGGCGCCACTGATTACGAAATCGATGAAGATTTTTCACCCGGCGCGCAAACACGCGTGCAAACTGCTTTTTTTACTGCGACCTTTTCGGTA
Organism: Permianibacter aggregans; assembly: GCF_009756665.1. Taxonomy (GTDB): domain Bacteria; phylum Pseudomonadota; class Gammaproteobacteria; order Enterobacterales; family Permianibacteraceae; genus Permianibacter; species Permianibacter aggregans. Next base: position 1,111,482 of record NZ_CP037953.1, on the reverse strand, counting down.
CTGGGCCATTTGGCCAAGGCTGATGGTCGGGTCAGCGAACAGGAAATTGCTTTTGCGCAAGAAGTCATGCGCCAGTTCTCGTTGAACGAGGGTCAGAAAAAAGTCGCCATTGATTTGTTCAATAAAGGCAAAGAAACCGGTTTCGATTTATATGAGGCCTTGCGCGATTTGAAGCGCGAATGCCTGCGTCGGCAAAATCTGTTGCAAACCTTTCTGGAAATCCAGATTCAGGCCGTGCTTGCCGATGGCGAGATCCATGATCGCGAACGGCTGCTGCTGCTCAATATTGGCAGTGCGCTTGGTTTCAATCGCGATCAACTCGATGCCGTGATCGGCCAAATCGTCGGTGCCCAGCGTTTTCATTCCAGTCGCACTGGTCAATCGAGTAAGACGCAGCTGCAGGCGGCTTACGAAACCTTGGGTGTCAAAGCCAGCGATGATGACGAAACGATTAAGAAAGCCTATCGGCGCTTGATGGCCCAGCATCATCCAGACAAACTGGTCGCGCAGGGCTTGCCGGAAGAAATGATGAAAGAAGTCACCGCCCGTGCCCAGTCGATTCAGGACGCCTACCAGTTAATCAAGAAACATCGAGGAAATGATGTCTGAGATTTGTTCGCGTACAGCGCTAGCTTTGCTGTTGACCCTCATCGCAAATTCGGCCAAGGCATTCGATTCGCTGGCGTTGACGGTAGGCAATGGCATGAACGATACGCTGATTCAAAGCGGCGATATCAGCACCGCGCATATCATCGGCGTCGATGGTTTTATCGAATCCGAATTTCCGAAAGCGATTCGCTTTTTGAAGGTCGATCAAACCTTCATCAACATCCATGCGGCAAGCGCGCAATCACGCAAAGATACCGAGGCTTACGATCAACTGGAACTGGCGGCGATATCGGCGCTCTGGCGTTGGCGTGGCGAAACGGCGTTTGCCGATGCCGGCATTGGTCTCGCGTATTTGAGCGAGCAGCGTTTTGAAGAAGTGAAAATGGGCAGCAAGGCCAATTTCGTGCTCGATTTTGCCCTCGGTGTGCAATGGTCAGCGAATCTGGATATTAGCCTTCGCTATCGCCATTACTCGAACGGTTACACCGAGTCACCGAATCCTGGCCTCGACTTTCTGGTGCTGCAAACGGCGTTTCATTTTTGAGCCGCTTGTCGCTGCATCCGGCTCAGAAAGCCGTGCACGACATTGCGCACCCAGGCTTCGCGGTGACTGAACGCCGCATTCGCCGCCGGCACCAGATGCACATTCAGTTGCGGCAGATTGGCCTCGCGTCGTTGCTGGCAGGCGTCGGCATTGCGCGCTTTGGGTGCGCAGATTTCAATGATACGACCATTCAGCGCTTCCGGTAACGCCACCAAATCGACATTCAATTCGGCGCCGGCATTGAGCAGCACGACTGCCGCGACTTCACCACCAATCAATTGTTGGATCGTGAACCGGGCGGCATCGTCCTCAGCGATGATGGCTTTCATCGGCGGTTGCGAGGTGGCGCCCGTCGTCAGCTGTTGCAGCGCGGCCCGAAAACGATCCTCGGGCAGGGCATCACCGGCTTCACGCGGCGGCAACCAACTGGTCCATTCCAGTTTGCTCAAGCTGTCGGCCAGTTGCGGCAACACGCTCTGTTGGCGGTAGCTGCCATCACGACCGCTAAGCAGCAGCAGATCGCCTTTGCTGGTCGAGGTCGTCGGCAAATGTCGGGTCATCATGCTGCCATCGGGCAGAGCCAGTTGCTCGGCAGCGAGCGCCAGGTGGGCGCAAAGCACCACCGCCAATCCGAACAGCGTTTTATTCATGACTCATGTTCCCTTACCGCGACAAACTGGCCGATAAAAACCGCCGCTGGCTCGCCGTTCTGGGTCAACGTTGCTTCAACGCTGAGCCGGCCCTTGCCGCGTTCGCGCAGCATCTGCAGAAAGCGGGCTTTCGCTGCGGGTTCCGGCATGTTGGCCAGCGCCTGCGGCTGATCGGTGATGGGTTTCAGGTAACGGATGTTGCCTTCCTGTAGCACGACGGCCGCCGCCAGGCCGGCTTCCTGGCACAGTGCATGTACCAACGTCCAGCTAGCGAGCGTGGCAAAACAATAAATGCTGCCGGCGAACAGCGTGCCGTGCAGGTTTTGATTGGCAGCAAACGGGCCGCTAACCTGCAGCCCATGTTCGCTCAAATTTTCGACACGAAGGCCTATGGCGGCAGCCAAAGGGATTTCGCGATGCAGCAAGGCGGTGAGTTCAGTAGGGGACACAGCAGCGATTTCCGGTTCGTCAAGACCCGAAAGTATATTAAAAGTCTTCTATCTAACGGAAAAGTTGGGGTTTTTTGCTAGCGGCAAAACGCCGCAGCCCTTAAAATCCGCTACCTTAAATTTGCCTGGGCCGACTTGGGGCGGCTCGGGTTTGGCCTTTATCTACTGAAATTCCCGTAAAAACCCAGTAATTAAAGGTCCTTCACCGGACTGCAGCGTTCCCGCAGTCTGTCATTTTGATGGAGATGAGGCATGTCTTTTTTGAGCAAGCTCAAAGCCGGGCTCGGTAGCGCGGCATTGTTGTCGATGACAGCAGTGCAAGCGGCTGATTCCTCGCTGAACATGCGCGAAGGTGTCACCGTCATCAGCCGCGATGCATACAGCCACCACAACATGACCATGTTAGTGATGCTGATCATCGCGATTCTGGTGTTTGGTGCCATGGCCTACGCGATGGTCAAGTTCCGCCGTTCCGCGCATCCAAAGCCGGCGACCTGGTCGCACAGCACCCTGTTGGAAGTGATCTGGACGGCCATTCCGTTCATCATCCTGATTGCGCTGGCGGTGCCGGCCACTCGGATGCTGATTGAGCACGAAGACACCTCCGAAGCGGACATGAGCGTTGTGGTCCGTGGCTATCAGTGGAAATGGCGTTATACCTATCAAGATACCGGCTTGGAGTATTTCTCCAATTTGTCGACGCCACGCGATAAGTTCATCAACTCTGACAGCTTGAGCGAAAACCCGTTTAAAGCCGTTGGCAACGTCATCAAAGGCGGTGTCATTACTGCCGGTAACAAGCCAACGGAAAAAGACGAAAACTACCTGCTGGAAGTCGATAACGAGTTAGTGCTGCCAATCGGCAAGAAAATTCGTTTCCTGATTACCGCCGAAGACGTGATTCACTCCTGGTGGGTTCCGGATTTCGGTATCAAGAAAGATGCGATTCCCGGCTTCGTCAACGAATCCTGGGCGCGTATTGAGGAGCCGGGCATCTATCGTGGCGTCTGCGCCGAACTGTGCGGTAAAGACCACGGCTTCATGCCTATCGTTGTTCGTGCCGTTAGTGCCGAAGAATACGATTCCTGGATGGCGAAAAAGCTGGAAGAAAAACGCGCTGCTGAAGAAGCCGCCGCTGCTGCCGCAGCCGCCAACTGGTCGCTGGAAGATCTGATGGCCGAAGGCGAAAAAGTCTACAACCGCGTTTGCGCTGCCTGTCACAAGCCGGACGGTACCGGTCTGCCACCGACCTTCCCGGCGCTGAAAGGCTCCGCTATGGCGGTCAACCCGGATCAGGTCAATGACCACATCAATATCGTCGTTTACGGCAAAGCCGGTTCGATGATGCAGGCTTTCGGTGCTCAGCTGTCCGATTTGGAGCTGGCTGCCGTGATCACTTATGAGCGTAATGCCTGGGGCAACAACACCGGTCAGGTGGTGCAGCCAGCAGATATCGCCGCCGTTAAACAAGGTAAATAAGGGGAGATGACCATGGGCGCACACGCACAGGCTCACGATCATCACGATCATGACCACAAGCCAACCGGTATCAAGCGTTGGCTGTTCACGACCAACCACAAGGACATCGGTTCGATGTACCTGTGGTTCGCGTTTGCCATGTTCCTGCTCGGCGGGTTCATGGCGCTGATGATCCGCGCGGAATTGTTCCAGCCGGGTCTGCAATTCTTTGAGCCGAACTTCTTCAACCAGATGACGACCGTACACGGCCTGATCATGGTGTTCGGTGCCGTTATGCCGGCCTTCACCGGTTTGGCTAACTGGATGATCCCGTTGATGATTGGTGCGCCTGACATGGCGCTGCCACGCATGAACAACTGGTCGTTCTGGATTCTGCCTTTCGCTTTTGCGCTGCTGGTGCTGAGCTTGTTCATGGAAGGCGGTGGTCCGAACTTCGGCTGGACGTTCTACGCGCCGCTGTCAACCACTTATGGTCCGCCCAGCACTGACTTCTTCATTTTCTCGGTGCATATCATGGGTCTGTCCTCAATCATGGGCGCGATCAACGTTATCGTTACCGTGATGAACATGCGTGCCCCTGGCATGACGCTGATGAAAATGCCGTTATTCGTTTGGACATGGCTGATCACCGCGTTCCTGCTGATCATGGTTATGCCGGTTCTGGCCGGTGCGGTCACGATGATGCTGACCGATCGCCATTTCGGCACCGACTTCTTCAATGCCGCCGGCGGTGGTGACCCGGTTCTGTTCCAGCACGTGTTCTGGTTCTTCGGTCACCCTGAGGTGTACATCATGATTCTGCCGAGCTTTGGTATTGCCTCGGCGATCATTCCAGCGTTTGCCCGCAAGCCGCTGTTCGGTTACAGCTCGATGGTCTACGCGACTGCATCGATCGCGTTTCTGTCGTTCGTCGTCTGGGCCCACCACATGTTCACGACCGGCATGCCGCTGGCCGGTGAGCTGTTCTTCATGTACGCGACCATGCTGATTGCGGTGCCAACCGGCGTCAAAATCTTCAACTGGGTAGCGACGATGTGGGAAGGCTCAATGACCTTCGAAGCGCCGATGCTGTTTGCCATCGCGTTCGTCGTGCTGTTCACCATTGGTGGTTTCTCCGGCGTTATGCTGGCGATGGCACCGGTTGACTTCCAGTATCACGACACCTACTTCGTGGTTGCCCACTTCCACTACGTGCTGTTCCCGGGCGCCATCTTTGGTACCATCGCGGCTGCCTACTACTGGCTGCCGAAATGGACTGGCCACATGTATCACGAAGGCCTGGCCAAGTGGCATTTCTGGCTCAGCATCATTTTCGTCAACCTGACCTTCTTCCCGATGCACTTCTCGGGTCTGGCTGGCATGCAACGCCGAGTACCTGACTACAACATCATGTTCGCCGACTTCAACATGCTGAGCACCATTGGTGCCTTCGGCCTCGGTATTGTGCAGTTGTTGTTCCTGTACATCGTCGTCAAGTGCATCAAAGGCGGCGAAAAAGCGCCGGCCAAACCGTGGGAAGGTGCCCATGGTCTGGAGTGGACGGTGCCGAGCCCGGCGCCTTACCACACCTTCAGCACGCCACCGAAAGTGACTGACGAAAACGCTCACAGTTAATGGCTTCCCCGCGCTTAATCGCGCGGGCTTTAACGAAAGAGAGACGCACCATGAAAGACACGAACGAGTTGAAACAACGCAATAAATCGCTGGCCTTGAAAGTGGCCGGTATCGCGTTGGGCATGACGGCGTTTGGTTTTGCCATGGTGCCGTTGTACGACGTGTTCTGCGAAATCACCGGCCTGAACGGCAAGACCATTACGGTTGCCGAACAAGGTGCGCGTGACGTCAAAGAGCGGGAAGTGACCATCGAGTTTGTCGCTCATGTTGATCGCGGTATGCCGTGGAAATTCCAACCACCGGTCGCGAAAATGAAAGTCAAACTCGGTGAAATGCACCAGGTGAATTTCCTGGCGGAAAACCTGAGTGGTAAGCATCTGATTGGTCAAGCCGTGCCGAGCGTCAGCCCGGGACAGGCGGCCTTGTATTTCAACAAGACCGAATGCTTCTGCTTCAACAACCAACCGCTGGACGGTCGGGCCAAAGCCGATTTGGGTTTGGCGTTTTTCGTCGATGAACAACTGCCGGCAAACGTGCACACGATCACGCTGGCCTACACGATGTACAACATTACCGACGCCGCCACCGACAACAACGTGGCAGCACAATAATTTTGTAGGAGCGGGTGTGTAACGCATCCGCGCTTGAGTAACAGCGGTGCCACACCGCTCCGCAAATTGAGTGTCGCGTTTAAACGCGAGGGAGAGAAAACATGGCGAACACGCCCTCCAATAACGGCGAGTACGAACACTACTACGTGCCGGAACAGAGCAAGCTGCCGTTTATCGGTTCCATTGCTTTGGGTCTGATTGTGTTCGGTGCTGCCAGCACCGTGCATCAAAACTCTGGTCTGTATGCTGACAAAGCCGGTGACAGCTATGGTCTGTGGGTATTGCTGGCCGGTATCGCGCTGATTATCGGCATGCTGTGGACTTGGTGGTCCAACGTTATCGATGAAAGCCTCGGTGGCTTATACAGCAAGCAAATGGACCGCTCTTTCCGTCAGGGCATGATGTGGTTCATCACCTCGGAAGTAATGTTCTTCGCGGCCTTCTTCGGCGCGCTGTTCTACATCCGCTTGTTTGTCGTGCCATGGCTCGGCGGTGAAGGCGCGAAAGTCTCTACCCACGAACTGCTGTGGCCGGATTTCGTCAACGTATGGCCGCTGACCCTGACACCAGGCGGCGACACCACCACCGCGATGCCGCCTTGGGGCTTGCCGCTGATCAATACCATCATCCTGGTGACTTCATCGGTAACGCTGACCATTTCCCACCACGCGCTGATCGCCGGCAACAACTTCAAGGCCTGGACCTGGTTGTTCTGGACCGTCGCTCTGGGCGCCGTGTTCCTGTACTTGCAAGGTGTTGAATACCATCACGCTTACACCGAAATGGGGCTGACTCTCGACGCGGGTGTTTACGGCAGCACTTTCTTTATGCTGACCGGTTTCCACGGCATGCACGTAACGCTCGGCACGCTGATGCTGCTCGTTATGTTGTTCCGTATGGCCAAAGGTCACTTCACTCCGGAAAAGCATTTTGCATTCGAAGCCGCCGCCTGGTACTGGCACTTCGTTGACGTGGTCTGGATCGGGTTGTTTATTTTTGTTTACTGCTTGTAAGCAAAACAAAAAATGGGTCGCGAAAGCGGCCCTTTTTGTTTGTTCAGGTTTTGCTGTCCAACTCGTGAAAGAGGCGTTCCGGTAGCTTGGCGCTGAGCAAAGCGAAGCTCAACGGATGTTACGCTTCAGAGGATAATTGTTGGACATTTCTGCCAAACCTACGTGTTGAGTTCATAATTACATCCCATTGAGGATAGGATGAAACCAGATACACAAAAATCAAAACGGTCTCTTATGGTGCTAGTTTTACTTGTGTGCTGACACATTTTTCGAGTTTGCTTTTTTGAAAAGGTCATTAAATTCAAGCGATTACGTCTTGGACTGCTTTTCTTTCATTTCCCGCACTAATAGATGTCTTTTGCAGTTTTTCTACGTTTTACGGCACGTCTGAGTGCCGTGTTGATGCCAAGTGAAATTGATTCTTATTTCATGGATTTTTAGTCAGCGACATAGATAGCCAACTGATTTTCTAGCTCTCTTTTATTTGCTGATATGGTGCTCGAAAGCACTTTTCTGTTTGCTACGGCTTCCAGTTCTGCCGGTAGTCTAATGCTTTGTTGCAATGTCGCTTCCACTGAGTCTTTGAATTTTGCCGGGTGGGCGGTTCCAAGAAATACGCCGTGCTCACCCTGTAGCAATAGCTTTTTCAAACTGGCATAAGCAACTGCACCATGCGGTTCGGAGATATAGCCAGCGTTTTTCAATTGCAGCATGGCTTCGGTCGTTTCTGCTTCGGTGACGGCGTTGTAGCGCAGTTCGACGTTTGGCGCTTTTTGATGGCGGGCGAACAGGGCTTCGATGCGTGGCCAGTTGTTTGGTGCGCTGACGTCCATCGCGTTTGACATCGTGGCCTGGGTCAGGTTGACGCGCCAGTCGCCGGTGGCGAGGTAGCGCGGTACGGTGTCGTTGATGTTGGTGCTGGCGATAAAGGCTTTGATGGGGGCTCCGAGCGATTGTGCGATTAATCCGGCAGTCAAGTTGCCGAAGTTGCCAGAGGGAACGCTGATGACAACTTCTTTTCCGCGTAATTGCGCAGTGGCTTCAAAATAGTAAGTGGTTTGGGCGATTAGGCGTGAGATGTTGATGGAGTTGGCGCTGTTCAGGCCGTAGCGGCGCACGAGTTCGGCATCCGCAAAGCATTGTTTAACTAAGTCCTGGCAGGTGTCGAAATCGGATTCGACGGCAATGGTGTGAATGTTGCCGCCGAGTGTGCAGAACAGTTTTTCCTGCAGGCTGGAGATTTTGCCTTTTGGATAGAGCACGACGACCTGAATATTGGGCACGTTGTGGAAGGCATGAGCAACAGCGGCGCCGGTATCGCCGGAAGTGGCGCTCAAAATGGTTAACGGGCCGTTGTGATCGCCACGCTCGATTAAATGGCTCATGACTTGCGCCATGAAGCGGGCGCCGAAGTCTTTGAACGCCAGTGTCGGGCCGTGGAAGAGTTCGAGTGTACAGATGTTGTCTTCGACCGGGACGACCGGCACCGGAAAGGTGAAGGCATTGCGCACCATGTCGTCGATGGTGTCGTGGCCAAATTCGTCACCGAGCAGATGTTGCAGAATGGCGCTGGAGCGATCGACGAAGCTCATCGACAGCAGCGAGTCGATGTCGTCGAAGCGGGGGAGTATGGACGGGAAGAATAGTCCGCTATCGCGGCCGATGCTTTGCAGTGTGGCTTGCCGGAAGCTGACTTGTTGATTGGGGTGTTTTAGGTTGTAGAGTTGCATGTATGGGTTCTCGAATGGGTTGGTTTGCTAAGCCGTAACGGGAGTTCCCCCGGCTCTGCCGGGGTGGCAGCAGCAGTTTGACAATTACTGGAGTCCATAACGGAAACTCCGAAACGTGAGCCGCCAAGCAACACGAATCGGAGAAACCGAAATGGACGAGTTTGAAAGCCTAAGCCACTCAAAGTGGGAGTGCAAATACCATGTAGTATTTATTCCGAAGTGCCGTCGAAGGACGCTGTATAAGCAACTGCGACCGCATCTCGGAGAGATATTCCATAAACTGGCCGCGCGGAAGGAATGCCGGATCGAAGAGGGGCATGTGATGCCAGATCATGTGCATATGCTGATTTCGATACCACCGAAACATGCGGTGTCGCAGGTAGTGGGTTTTATCAAGGGAAAGAGCGCCATACATCTAGCGCGAGTATATGGAGAACGAAAGCAAAATTTTATCGGTCAACACTTTTGGGCGAGGGGGTACTTCGTTTCGACAGTGGGGCGAGACGAAGAGACAATTCGAGAGTACATCCGGAACCAGGAAAAAGAGGATGAGCGCCTCGAACAAATGAAGCTGTGGAGTTGAGAGGCCACCGTCAAGGTGGCAGAAAATACGCGGGGCCGCGTTAGCGACCCCGAACAAGCCGCTTCGAGCGGCTCACAAATTTAAAGCCCCCGGCTTTGCGGGGGGATATTTACTTCAGGACAGTGCGTTTTCGGCGGCCCCCTCTCCCTAACTCTCCCCCACAAGGGGAGAGGGAACAAAAGCACCGTGCCGATGCTTTGTAATGGCGCCAGGAGAAAGTTGGCTTTCAGCCGGCTGGCGCAGACGGGGACCCGTTTTTTTCTTTTCGATGTCTGTTACTTCGAAACAAAATGATGAAAGCATATTAACGACCTGGAATTTCCGACTGCCTTGCACCTGTCTGATCGATCACACAGATCCAGCTTTTCACTTCTGAACCAGGATAAACCTGCAGTAACGCTCGCTGTACTTTCTCGGCACTGGCACGGCTTTCGCAAACGGCCAAGCTCGTGGGGCCTGCGCCGCTGATGGAGTAGGCGAGTGCGCCATTGGCCTTGGCGATTTGCAGTGCTTCCGCGAAGTGTGGAATCAATGGCGCGCGATGCGGCTCTATCAAGGTATCGTCCAACAACGCGGCGGCTTCGGCAAATTGCGATTGGTGTAGATGATGAACAAAACCAGCGAGGCGCATGGCGACATCGGTGGTTTGTTTCAGTGGAATGGTTTTCGGCAGCACGGCGCGGGCTTCTTTGGTTGCAAGCTGGGTGCCGGGGTGCAGTAGTACGTAGTGCCAAGGCGGGGTGGGTAATGCCAGGGCTTTTTGTTCACCATGCGACATCAGTTGCAGGCCGCCGAGTAGGCTCGGTGCGACGTTGTCGTAGTGGATGCTGCCGCTGATCTGGCCTTCGAGTTCGCCGGCCAGTATCAGCAGTTCGTTATTGCTCAGTGCGTTGTCATACAAAAGATTCAGCGCTTTGATGGCAGCGACGACAGAAGCAGCACTAGAGCCTAGACCGGAGCCGACCGGTAGCGCTTTGTGCAGCGTCAATTGAACCGCTCTGGGTTTGCCACCGTGTTGAAGCAGCTTTTCGGTGTAGTAATGCAGGCATTGCCAGACGATGTTTTGTTTCGGGTCGGCGGGCAATTGCTCGCGAAATGGACCGGTGATTTGTAGCGAGTTTTCCGGCGCGGATTCTACGCTGACCCAGTCACCCAACGGTTCGCCAACTACCGGTTTCATCGCGGCGCCAAGGATGTCGAAGCCGATGATGAAATTTCCGGAGGATATCGGGGCAAAAGCGGTGGTGCTCATAACATGCCCCGCGCCGGGTGGAAGGAAACGGTGCGTAAAACGTCGGCGAACACGCCTCCTGCGGTGACATCGGCACCGGCACCGTAACCACGGATAACCAGTGGCACCGGATCGTAACGGCGAGTGTAAAACGCCAGCGCGTTTTCGCCATCGCGTATCGGGTACAGCGGGTGTTCCCGGTCAACCTCGATCAAGCCGACGCGGGCCTTACCCTGTTCGATAACGCCAGCGAAACGCAGCGCTTTGTTGTGCTGTTTCAGCTTTTCAATGCGCTCGGCAAAGTAGCTATCGACCTCAGGTAAGCGTTGCATGAAGTCGCTGACATTGCCGTTCAAATCAAAATCAGCCGGGAAAATATTTTCGACGTTGATGTCGCTGAGTTCGGCGATCGAGCCGGAATCGCGCAGCAGAATTAGCAGTTTACGTGCGACATCCATGCCGGATAAATCATCGCGCGGATCGGGTTCGGTAAAGCCTTTGGCCTTGGCTTTTTGCACGGCTTCGGAGAACTTGACGCCGTCATCGAGCAGGCCGAACACATACGACAGGGAGCCGGACAGAATGCCGGAGAAGCGTTGCAGTTTGTCGCCGCTTTTGACGACGTTTTGCAGCGTGTCGATAACCGGTAGTGCAGCGCCGACATTGGTTTCGTACAGGTAGCGACGGTTTTGCTGGTCGGCTGTGGTGCGCAGGTCATGGTAGAACGCCATATCGAGCGTGTTGGCTTTTTTGTTGGCGGTGACCACATGCAATCCGGCTTTCAGCGCGGTGAGCTGGGTGCGCGCCACGTGCGCATCGCTGGTGCAATCAACCAGCACCGGGTTCAAGTAGCCGTCGTTGCTAACGTTGGCTATTAGCGCCTGCAAATCGACGGGCTGGCCTTGTTGCAACTTACTCATCGCTTGCTCTGGTGCAAAGCCGTCGCTGTTCATGAACATTTTCTTGCTGTTGGCGACACCACACAAGCGCAAGTCAATACCGTGTTCACGTAGAAACGGCTGCTGGTTTTGTAGCTGCTCCAAAAGCGCTTTGCCGACGGTGCCGACGCCAACCAGAAATACCTCGACTTGCTGGCGGCTCTCAAAAAATTGTTGGTGAATACCTCGCAAGGCGCGGCGCTGTTCCTTGTGGCTGATGACCACCGAAAGCGAGCGTTCGCTGGAGCCCTGGGCAATGGCGATGGCATTGACGCGGGTGGCAGCCAGCGCTGAGAAGAAGCGGCCGGCCAAGCCTTTTTGATGATGCAGGCCGTCACCAACCAGCGTCAGAATGGCGATGTCTTTATCACATTCGAACGCGCGCATCAGGTGTGATTGCTGCTCGAGTTTGAATTCCTGTTGCAGGGCATTCAACACGCGCTGGCTGTCTTTGCTCGGCACGGCAAAGCTCAAAGAAAATTCCGAGCTCGCTTGGGTAATCAATATAATTGATACTTTTTCGCGCGCAACGGTAGCAAATATGCGCGCCGCAACGCCGGGCACGCCTTGCAGGCCGGGACCAGCGATGGTGATCAGTGCGACGTTATCGAGCAGCGTCAGGCCGCGTGCGGCCGCTTGTGGAATGACCGAGGCGCGATCGATTCGGGTGCCGGCTGCTTCCGGTTTCAGCGTGTTGCGAATCAGAATCGGAATACCGAACTCTGCCAGAGGGCCGATGGTTTTCGGGTGCAGTACTTTGGCGCCGAAGTGGCAGAGTTCCAGCGCTTCTTCGAAGCTTAAATTCGGCAACACTTTGGCGTTGGCGACCAGGCGTGGATCGGCAGTGTACACGCCATCTACATCGGTCCAAATCTCGCAGCTTTTGGCTTGCAGCGCGTAGGCGAGTAGGGCGCCGGAAAAGTCGGAACCGTTGCGGCCAAGCAGGGCAACGGCATGCTGGTCATGGCCGGCGAAAAAGCCTGGCATCAATACGACATCGAAGGTTTTACGGTTGAGTTCCGCGCCATTTTTTGACAGCAAGAACATGTCCGGCAGCGCTTCCAGCACATCGCCGTTGCAGCGAATCAGTTCACGCGGGTCTTGCAGCAGAACGTGTTTGCCTTGTTGTCGCAGCAGCGCCGCGATCAGCGATGAACTCAGTTGTTCACCTTTACAGAGAATGCGGGCACGCACTTCATCGGGGCAGGTTTTCAGCAGTCGCACACCATTCAAATCACGCTGCAATTCATCGAGCAAGCTTTGCTCGGCTTGTTGCCATTGCTGCAGCGCTTGGCCGCTCAGGGCATTGTCCGGATGATCGAGCAGGGCTTGATGGCGCTGACGGATTTCCTTGAAGAGGACATCGTCGCTTTTACCGGCTATCGCGTCATCAATGGCCTGTACGAGCAGGTTGGTGATGCCGCCGACGGCAGAAACCACAACACCGACACGCTGCTCATTGGCGCTTTCCCTGACCACCTTGATGACCTGGCCAAGGCGCGCGGCCTCGGCCAGGGAGCTTCCTCCAAACTTCATGACTTTCATGTTGCCTCCTTGCCCGTTCTCACTTCGCGCGGTCAACAAAAAAGCCCGCGACCGGTAAGGGTGGCGGGCTTTTTCGGTAATTTTTCAGACGCTACCGATTCCACCACCCCTGCTGGGTAGTGCCGGTACCGGTACCTGTGCGGTTACTGATGTGAGAAACGAGATGTTGATTTTGCATAGTTTTTTCAAAATGCGTTTTTTCAGATTTAAAGTCAAGCAGGAATTTCTGATGGCTTTATGACAGGTGATTCTAAAGGTGCTTGGCCATCCCACGATTTTCTGTTGTATAGACAGGCAGTCAATGAAGCTTGGAGCCGCTGCAGCTTTACGCTCGTAGCGAATTCCACTTCCCCTCCTCCACGAGACGAGAGGGGCTTTCACGATCATCTCACTCTACCAGTGCTTCACCATTTGTTAGCGGATGGGCTCGATAGAATGCGGCAATATGGTCGAAGGCTTCGTCGACACTGTCGGCATAGCGAAACAATTGCAGATCTTTTTCTTCGATGGTGCCTTCCTCAACCATCGCTTCGAAATTGATCACGCGCTGCCAGTAGCGGCGGCCGAATAGCACAATCGGTAACGGTCGTATCCGGCCTGTTTGCAGCAGCGTCAGTGTTTCGATTAATTCATCAATGGTACCGAAGCCTCCGGGAAAGGTGATGATGCTGCGGGCGCGCATCAGGAAATGCATCTTGCGAATCGCGAAATAATGAAAATGAAAACAGAATTCCGGTGTGATGTACGGGTTCGGTTGCTGCTCTTTCGGTAGCACGATGTTGAGACCGATGCTGGGCTTGCCTGCGTCCGATGCGCCGCGATTGGCCGCTTCCATGATGCCGGGACCGCCACCGGTGATCACGGTCGCCGGAAAGCCGAATGCCTGTTCACTTTCAGCGGCGATGCGCGCCGCCAGTTGCCGGGTGTAGTCGTAGTACTCGGATTTTTGTTGCAGCGACTGTTGATATTGCAGTTCGCGTTGTCGTTGCGGATTGTTCGGGTCGGCAGCCAATAGTTGTTGGACGGTTTCGGTGTGTTTGGCTGCGATGTCGGCAGGACGTATGCGGGCACTGCCGAACATGACAATGGTGTGATCGATGCCGGCGCGTGACAACAATAAATCGAATTTCTGCCATTCCAGTTGCAGACGCACGGCGCGAGTGTCATCGGAGGTAAGAAAATCCTGATCGGCGAACGCCAGCCGGAAAGAGGGCGAGCAGGTTTGCGGTGAATCGCTCTGGCATTGCGCTTCCGCGACGGTGGCGCGAGCGCTTGGGTAAACGCGTGGGCGGGTCGGCTCTTTGCTCATAACGGGTTTGGCCGTGGCGTGATTTTCTCCTTTATAGCATTAGAGGGAAACTGGCGTCGCGATGACTTTCTTCTCCCGGGTGGATCCAGATCAATAAAAGCAGGTAGGTGCGAATTCATTCGCACACCGGTCATGGTTAGAGAATGTCCGGATATATTCTGAGGAATCCGGACCTACCGGCACCTTTCCGGACTTGCTGTTGGCGATAGCACGGTCAAGGAAGGGCGGCGAGCGGTTCGGTTGGTTCGCTGACTTCGTTTTCTTGCTCGATTTGCGGCTCTTCCGCCGGACAACTGTTGCGCTCGATGATTCGAGCCGGAAAGACTGGCAACGCGGTGCGCGGCTGATAGCTTTTGATCAAATCGCCGACGGTGAGGCTGCCTGGTGTCAGCGTTAACGGATACGCCTGTACACGCTGCTGTTGCACGCGAATAATTTGCGCGCTGCCAAGCAAGCGCTCCGGGTCTTCGCGATGGAAGATCTCCACGACTTCACCAACTTTTTGTGTCGGTTCCGCAATGCGCCATTCAACCCGGCCGTCGCGTAGTGCTTCAATGGCGTGGAATTGCTCGCGTTCCGGATGCTGTCGTTGCAACCAGTAGACAACCCGGTGCATCAATGCTGTCGTCGTTTGCCCGATCAGTGAGCGCCGATAATGCTCGGCAAACTCTGGATGATGACCATCGGGCAGGCTGGCGGCGCCGCGAAAGCGTTCGCAAGGGCGGGCTTCCAAGAAACTGGAAAACTGGCGCTGCTCAGCGCGCTGACGATCATGCCATTGCACATTGAAGCCGACTTGCGTGCGCAGGCCCGGTTGCCAATCTTCGTACCAGCGGTTGAATGTGCTTTCGCTGTCGCGCCAAAAGCCGCCTTCGCCCTCGGCCGTGTATAGCGGTTGGTACTCAATCAGCATGATGTCGATGCGATAACGCTCGTCGGGATTGCTGGAGCGCACGAACAATCCGGTCTGGTCCAGCGTTTGTTCCAGCCACCAATCGAGGTAAGCGAGCGGCACAGCGCCGGTTTCAATGTCGTCGAGACCGTCGGCATCTCGGATCAAATGATTATCGGTTTCCAGCCGGCTGCGGTTTTCGATATGCAGGTAAACCGGAATGCGCTGCTGAGTTTGTTGCGGCCAGAATGCCTGTGCCCAGAGTGGCCATTCCTGTTGCCGGATCGGTTCGAACGGATGTTGCTCGGCGAATGCCGGAGCCAATGGCAGCAAAAGCAAGGCGAGAATTCGAAGCATGGCGCAATAGGAAAAATTCAAGACTGATGCCTAGGCTATCGGCCGACGGGCCGAAAAATTAAGCGTCGTTGTCCTCTTGATTGGGCAGACTGAACCAGAACATGGCGCCACCACCCGGCGTGGCGCTGGCGCCAACCTGGCCGCCGTGGGCGTAGACAATGCGCGCGACGGTTGCAAGGCCGATGCCGGTGCCGGGGAATTCGCTGTCTTTGTGCATTCGGTAGAACGGCTGGAACAGGCGCTGGGCATAGGAGCTGTCAAAGCCGACGCCGTTATCCTGAATCAGAAAACGGGTTTGATTATGAATGTCGGCCTCACTCCACAAACGTATCGTTGCGTTCGGTTTGGTCGACGTGTATTTCCAGGCGTTGCTGATTAGATTTTCGATGACATGACGCAGCAACTGCGGATCACCCCAGGCGGTCAGTGGATCCTTGCAAATCAGCTCGACATGGCGCTCCGGGTGGTGCGCTTCAAAATCCTTGTGGACCTCTTCGGCGATTCTCGCCAGCGAAAGGGTTTTGCGTTCGACAGCGCTGCGCGACAATCTGGCCAGACGTAACAGGTCGTCGGTCATCTGCATCATGCGCTTGGCAGCACTTTCAATGCGATTCAACAAGATTCGATTGTCTTCACTGAGCTCGCTTTCGCCTTGTTCTCTCAGCAGCGCAGAAAAGCCGCTGATAGCGCGGATCGGTGAGCGCAGATCGTGGGAAAGTGTGTAGATGTAGGACTCCAATTCCTGATTCAATCGCGACAATTCCTGCGTGCGCGTGGTCACGCGCTCTTCCAGTTGTTGATTCAATTCGCGCAGATCGCGCTCGTTGCGCACCTGTTCGGAAATGTCACGGAAGATGGACAGCATGTGCGGCTCGCCGTGCAGCTGCACGACCACAGATGACACCGAGACATGCAGAATATTGCCTTGCTTGTCGAGCATTTCCACCGGCATGCATTCGACCCGGCCATGAGCCATCAAACCTTCGAGCAAACGCAGCCGATCCGAGGGATTTTTCCAGGCACCGGAATCGATCGAGGTGCGACCAAGTAAATGCGAGGCATCGTAGCCGCTGAGTTTTTCGTAAGCCTTGTTGACTTGGACGACGACGTTATCGCTCATCCGGGTCAGCGAAATGACATCCGGTGCCAAATTGAAAATCGCGTGGAAAGTTTCCATCGTTGAGCGCAAACTGCGATAGGTCAGCCGCAGTTCGCTCAAGTCCTGGGCGTAGAAGCAAGCCAGAGTTTGATTGCCGTAAGCTTGCAAGCGTACCACGCCATAAAAAAATTCATCGGATTCCGGGTTACGCAGCCATTCTGATTTAACGGCGCACTCGCGTTCGCTGGAGTAGTTTTTCCAATTCTGCAATAGCGCATCGTCGGCGGGGATTTGCAGCGCACCGTTTTCGTTGCTGCCAGGGGCCGGATAAAGATGCCCGCACAGAAAGCGGAAGCTGCCGTTGGCGTAATGGACGACGCCTTGTGCGTCGAAAATCATTACCGCAAACGGCGCCTGGTCGAGCGCCGGTGGAGAAAGCTCTACCGGGTTCATTGATCGGCATCCACCTGTTGTTGTCAGCCCTGTCCCTGTTGCACATCGAGCGCTAAGGCAAAAAGCGAAGGCTGGTTAAACGCAAACGCGCCGACACGGGCGCCATGTCCATCCATCAAGCCGTGGCTCGCCAGACAAACGAACCGCGGCCGAAAACTCCGGATGGACTTTAAAGATAGACCATCATCGCGGTTGCGGACGCAAGGGGCGCTGTAATGGCCATTCGGCCAGGACTTCGTAGTAGACACCTTGTTTCGCCGGCCGGCTTTCCAGCAACTGCACCATGCTGCAGCGCAAACTCAGGTTCATCTGGTCGCTGGCCGGTGGTACCGGAGGCTCGACATCGCGAGCCAGCGTGATATGGGGTTGGTAGTTGTGTTCCTTGCGGGCATTGCCCCAGTGCTGGGCCAATTGCTGGCAGCGTGCAGCCAGCCGGCTTAGCGCTTCCGGTACCGCGCATGGTGCGATGCTCAGCACTTTTGCGCGGGCGAAATACGCCAGCTCGCCGAATTCCAGCAGAAACGGCGGATAGCCATCGAAGCGGCTGTCCATCAGCGCATCGAGCCGGCTGCCATAGATTTCACCGATAAACGCCAGCGTCAGATGGAAATTGGCAGTCGGTACCATGCGACCGGTAATCGGCATGGCCCGGCGCCAGACATCAAGCTTGGCGCTGGTTTCACTGTCGATTGGCAGCGCGAAAAATACCCGGTGTTGTTGGCCGCTACTTTGGCGTTTGTTGCCCATCTCTTGCTTCCAATATTGGTGCGGTAAGTATGGCCATGCGTAGACAGCGAGTTGCCGTTGCCGCCGCACGGCTCTTTATAGTGTAGAAGTTCAGCTAATGCAGAAGTGCAGCGTGACCAAGCTGGCGCCGGCGTTTGTGTGCTTGCGGAAAACCAAAACGCGTGTGGACGCGGTTAAGACGATGCTGCATGGTAAACGGAGCGCCCTCTCCTTGTCAGGAGAGGGCGGGTAGGGTGCTGATTTAATGCGCTTTTCGTGAAGACCAGTGAATATGCTGAATCTTCCAGCCATCATCGGTTTTCTTCAGCAACATGGTTTCCAGTCCAACCAAATGCACCGCTTTACCTTTGTAGCTACCGCTGCTTTCGGTTTCCTGCAACACGGTTTCGTAGTTGCCATGGCTAATGCGTTGGGTTGAAGTTACTTTGCGGGCTACCTCGCGGCTGAATGCGATATCGGAATCAAGGTGATGAGACGCGTATTCAGCCTTGGATTTCTCCTTATGGCCCGATTCATAAATCATCACGTTGTCATCCAGAAACGTCAGCGCCTTGTCGCGTTCACCAGCGGATAACGCCTGATGAAATTGTTCAACGGTAGCGGCCGCGTCGGCTAACACGGCAACACTTGCGCAGCTCAGCAGCAGCGCAAAAACTCCCTTGTTCATATGCAGTCCTTTTCAGTGTTTGTGGTCGTGATCGTGGCTATGGCTGTGTTCCGGTTTTTCATGGCTGTGATCGTGCTGATGATGGTCGCTGACTTTCGCTTTTTTGAACGGGGTGAACTTGGCTTGCACTTTCTCACCTTTGCCCGGCGTCAACACGACCACGGCCTGCAAGTCCGCACTGGTCGGAAATTTGCCTTTGGCGCTCAGGCGATTGTCACCGGCCGGTTTCAGATCCACTTTCTGCACTTTCTTGTCGGCCAACAGCGTCACGTGCGCGCTGGCGCCATCGGCGGTTTGCTTATTGTCGGCATGATCAGTCAAAAACAAATCCAGCTGATCGCCTTTGACCACCAGCTCCATATGATAGAGCCCAGCCATTCGGAGTTGACCTCCATTCGGCGCGGTTTGTTGATCGAGCCAATTGTCATCATGCGCGTGCGCCGTTGGCAGCAGCGCCAGGCCGGCAAATAACGTAGCGAGTTTCAAGGTTTTCATGATCTACCTCATTGAACAGTTAGGGGGTTGGAGTGGATTGTTGCAAAAAAGTTTTCGAGGCGTTCTCGCCCCAGCGCCAATAGGCGACCGGCGTCACAATGGTGTCGAGCAAGGTCGAGCTGATCAGGCCGCCAAAAATCACCACGGCGACCGGATGCAGGATTTCCTTGCCCGGATCACCGGAGGAAAGCACCAGTGGGATCAAGGCAAACGCGGCCGTCAGCGCCGTCATCAATACCGGCGTCAGGCGTTCCAACGAACCGCGCACGATCATGTACTGATCAAAACGTTCGCCTTCATGCTGCATCAGGTGCAAGTAATGGCTGATTTTCAGAATGCCGTTACGGGCACTGATGCCGGCCAGTGTGATGAACCCAATCAAGCTGGCCACCGATAACGGCTGGCCACTGAGCCAGAGCGCGACAACACTGCCGACCAGCGCCATCGGAATATTGGCCATGATCAGCAGCGCCAAACGGCCAGAGTGATAGCGGCTGTACAGCACCAGAAAGATCAGCAGAAACGAAATCACCGACAACAGCGAAATCAAACTCGTGGCTTGTTGCTGCGCCTGAAATTGCCCTTCCAAGGCGATGCTGTAACGCTCGGGCAAGCTGAAGTTATCGATGACGTTTTGCACATCGACCATGACATCGGAAATGGCTCGATCCTGAGTATTGGCCGACAAGATAATCCGGCGCCGGCTTTGTTCGCGACCAATCTGGTTCGGGCCGTCGGTTTCGATAATCTGTGCCAGCTCTGACAGCGGCACGTGGCCATCTTTGACCGGAATCAGCAATTGCGATAAACCATCGGCGTTGCGGAAGCGATCGTCAACGCGAATGACCACATCGTAACGGCGATTGCCATCGATCAATTGAGTGACGCGTTCGCCGCCAACCAGTTGCTCCAGTGCGCGCAGTACCTGGCTCGGAGTGACGCCGAGTGCAGCGGCACGCTCATAATCCAGCTGCACTTTGATCTGCGGCACCCGCACCTGGCGCTCGACACTCAGGTCGACCAGGCCATCGACATTGGCCAGTTGTGTGCGCAGGCTTTCCGCCAAACTGCGCAGCGCATCCAGATCTTCACCAAAGATCTTGATGGCGATTTCGGCACGAACACCGGACAGCAAATGATCGAGCCGGTGTGAAATCGGCTGGCCAATGCTGATGCTGGCCGGCAGCGCGTTCAGGCGGTTGCGAATGTCGGCAATCACCGCTTCGCGCGGGCGTTCCCGATCCTGCAAATCGACATCGATTTCGCCGTAATGGACGCCTTCGGCGTGTTCATCCATTTCGGCGCGGCCGGTACGTCGCCCCACTTTTTTCACTTCGGGAATTTGCAGCAGCAATTGTTCGGCCAACGTGCCCACCCGGTTCGACTCTTCCAGCGACACGCCGGGCTTCATCAGCAGATTAATGGTCAGCGTGCCTTCGTTGAACGGCGGTAGGAAACTGCGCGGTAAAAACGGAATGACGGCAACGGCAACGAACACCAGCGCGATCGAGACCGTAAACAGCGGCCGATGATGGTCGAAGCTCCAGTGCAATAGCTTTTCATCCCATTTTTTTAAGTATTGCACCAGCGCACTGTCTCCATGCCGCAAACGTTTCATTTTTGGCAACAGGTAGTAAGACAGCACCGGTGTTACCGTCATCGACACCAACAAACTGGCCAGAATCGAAACGATATAGGCAATACCCAGTGGAATGAACAAGCGGCCTTCGATGCCGGGCAGGGCGAACAGTGGTACAAACACCAGGATGACGATCAGCGTCGCGTAGACGATGCCGGAACGCACTTCAATGGAGGCATCGCGAACAATGTCGAATAACGGCTCGGTGCCGAGTTTTTGTCGCAGTCGCCGTAAAATATTTTCGACATCGACGACGGCATCATCGACCAGTTCGCCGACCGCGATGGCAATGCCTCCGAGTGTCATCGTGTTCAGCGACAGGTTCATCAGCTTGAACACCATCAACGTCATCGCAATTGACATCGGAATTGCCAGCAGCGAGATCAAGGTGGTGCGTGCACTCATCAGGAACATGACCAGAATGATCATGACCATAACGGCGCCATCACGAAGCGCTTCCTGTACGTTGTCAATTGACGCATCGATAAAGCTGGCCTGGCGGAACAACACTTCTGCTGCGCGTAAACCTTCCGGCTTCTGGGCATTGAACTGGGCCAGGGTTTTCTCGATTTCCGCCGTCAGACTCAGCGTGTCGGCACCCGGTTGTTTTTGCACTGACAGAATCACGCTCGGTGTGGCATTGAAACTGGCATCACCGCGTTTCGGTTTGGCGGCAATTTGCACATCCGCCACCTGTTTTAACAACACCGGATGTTCGTCACGATGAGCGACCACCAGCCGCTGCAAATCTTCCAACGAGGTATTGCGCCCCTGATGACGAATCAGGTATTCGCGCCCGGCCTGGTCGAGAAAGCCGCCGCTGGTGTTCTGACCGAAATCCTTCAGGCTGTCTGATAGTTCAGCCAGCGGGATCTGCAGCGCCATCAAACGCTGCGGGTCTGGCGTTACGCGAAACTCGCGCACCTCGCCACCAATTGGAATGACTTGTGCGATACCGGGAATGCTGAGCAGACGTGGACGCAAATCGTATTCCGCGATTTCCCGCACCCGCATCGCATCGGCACCATCGGCGGCCAGCGCAATCAGCATGATCTCGCCCATGATCGACGCGATAGGTCCCATCTGGGCATGGGCGTCATCCGGCAACTGCTCGCGTGCGGCTTGCAGTTTCTCCGAAACCATTTGTCGGTTGACGAGAATGTCGGTGCCCCAGGCAAACTCAACATAAATGACCGACAAACCAATGCCGGAAACCGAACGCACACGCGTAACGCCGGGCATGCCGTTTAGCGCCGACTCCAGCGGAAAACTGACAAACTGCTCGACTTCTTCAGGTGCCATGCCGGGCGCTTCGGTCATCACCGTCACGGTTGGACGATTCAAATCCGGAAACACATCAACGGGCAGTTGCCGCGCCGAGTAAAAGCCGCCAACCATCAGCAGCAGAGCCACAATCAGCACGAACAGGCGCTGACGTAGACTTGATTCAACAATGAAATTGAACACGTCGTTTGCTCCCTGCCTTCAGCGCACTTGTTGCAGCAGACTGGCGCCGCTGACAACAACGCGTTCACCACCTTGCAAGCCGCTGGTAACCAGTGCCGTGGCGTTCGGTTGCGCTTGCGCTTCAACGGCCCGCAGCGCAAAAATTTCTGGCGCCAGTTTGATGACCAGCATCTGCCGGCCATCATCGCCGCGCAGCAACGCCGATTGCGGCACCAGTACCCCGGACTGTTGCTGGCCACTGACCACAAGCGCCGAACCAATGGCACCCACGCTCAAGCGCTCGGCCGGTTCCCGCAAGCGAAATTGCACTGGCACGGCTTGATCACGCAGCTTGCGACCAGCGCCAATAAAACTCAGCGCGTATTCATTGCCCTGATGCACAAACACCGCATCTTTGATTTGCGCAGCCATCGCTTCATCGAACGCCAGGGCTTCGACCAAAAACGCTTTCGGTGTGACGATTTCGAACAACGTCTGGCCGGTGTCGGCTATGGCGCCGGCAACGATTTTCACGTCGCTGATAACGCCACTGACCGGTGCCGTTAGCGGCAGTTTTGCGTGCAGCGATTGCTGCAGGCTGGTGGCATGCACGCGCAGTGCGTCGACGTCGGCCTGTGCTGCTTCCCATTCTTTGCGTGGCACACTATCGCGAATCTGTTGCAGCCGTTGCCAGCGCTGTTCCGCCAATTGCAATTGGCTTTGCACTTGCGCGTGTTCGGCCTGCAAGGAGGCGCGCTCGCCCTGGCTCAACACTGGTTCAAGGTAAGCGAGCACAGCGCCGGCTTTGACTTCGGCCCCCAGCTGCGGCAAGCGCTTTCCTGCCGGCAACACGCGACCGGTTTGCGTCGCTTGCACCAGCCCGCTGCCGCTCGGGTCGGCAATCACTTGTGCGTTCAGTCGATAACTTAATGTGTGGCTATCAAGAGCAGTTTTTTCCGTGCGTACATTCATCAGCCGTTGGCTGGGCTTCGGTACAAACAATTGTCCATCGGGCAAGCGCATTGGGCTGGCGCTGCCAAGCGTCGTCGGTAGTTCTGATTCGTGGCTGTGTTGCTCATCGCCATGGGCAAAACCGTCGGTTGAAGCGCCAACAAATGTCATGATCAGCACCGCCGTTGCCGCTTGGCGTTTGCGCCAGAATAGCCAGCCAGCGAGCGGCACAAGCAATAGTGTCAACCACCACCATGACCAGTGTTGGTGAGCGGCTTCCTGATCGGCACTGACGGTAAAGTCAGCGAGCAGCAGTTCGTTGTACTGTTCGCTGGTGACGGCAATGACGATGCTGTGTTTACCCAGCGAGTTTTCCGGCACCGCGAGTTGATAGCTGCCATTGTCGACGCGCTCGACAGCGAGAGTTTGGCCGTCGAGATCGATGTTTAACTCGGCATCAACGGGGGCGTTGCGATCGCGATCATCGAGGTACAACTGCCAGGGCGTTTCGCTGTAAACCAGCACGGCCTCCAGTTGCTCGCCTTCCAGTGCCAATCGGGCGCTGGTGTTGGCGGTGCTGGTCGCCGGCGTTTCGTCGCCGTGACTGTGTTCTTCACCGCCATGGCCAAAAACCGAGGTGGCGCTTAACACCAGCGTCAAGATCAAAGTGGAAACATTCAGACGGTTCATGGCAAAAATCCTTGCGCTTCGATTAAGTCGGCATAGGCCTGTTGTTGTTGTTGCGTGAAGCTAATGGCGTCGGCTTCGGTGTCGTAAGCGCGGGTTTGGGTGAGCAGGAATTCGGCGAGACTTTGTTCGCCCAGTTCAAAGGCTTTTTCGGCCAAGGCCAACGCTTGCGCTGTGAGTTGCTGACGCTTTTGCAGCAGCGCTTGTTCGCGTTGCAGTGCGTTCAGGCGTTGTTGTGCTCGCTCGATGGCCAGCGTCAATTCGCGTTCTCGTTGCTGAAATTGCAGTTCGCTTTGTCGTTGTTCGGCGCGCGCCTCGGCGATAGCGGCGCGGCGCGGTGCGCCAAACGGCAACGGCATAGAAAAGGCGATACCGGCGAAGTTTTCTTTTTCGCCGAATGGCGACAATTCTTCACGTCGGTATTGCAGCGCCAAGGCGCTACCTTGCAGCCAACCGTCTTTCTCTGCGCGCAGCGCGGCGCTGTTGCGCTGATGCTCGGCAGCCAGTTGTTGCAGCGCCGGGTGCTCCGCCGGTGTGCGCTCGGCATCGCTTGCTGTCGGGATAACGGCAAGCGGTGGCGGTAACGCCGTCAATCGCTGGCCAGTCAGCTGCTGCCAACGCTGTTGAGCGTCGGCCAAAGCCTGTTCGGCTTGCAATAGGGCCTGTTCGGCAGCCAGTTGCTCCGCTTCGATGGTCCATAAATCGGCTTGCGCCAGCTCGCCGGCGTTGGCGCGGCGGGCAGCATTTTCCGCCAAGCGGCGGGCACTTTGTGTGCGCTGAGCGGCCAGCGTTTGGCGTTGAAACTGAGCACGCAATTCCGCATCGGCGCGCAGCAATTCGGCCGCCATTTGCAGTTTCAAATATTGCGCTTCAGCGGCCAGCGCCTTGCCACGTGCCTGGCTTTGGTCGATGCGGGCGCCGCGCGCGATTGGCAGCGGCAATTCCAGTTCGAATTCGGTTTCCGTTTCACTGCCGTCGCCGTTCTCTATACGACCGAGTGTCAGCGATGGACGGTCGCCAAGCCAGCGCCGGGCGCTGTCGAGTTCAGCATCGGCAGCCAATTGGTGCTCGGCTAGTGCCTGGGCTTGGGGATGGCGCTGCCAATAGGCGCTGAGCGCCTGGTCAAAGCGAGCGTTTTCAGGGGTTTCGGCTTGCAACGCGATGCTGAATAGCGCCGGCAGCAGCCATAAATAATGGGTAAATTTCATGGTCAGCTCTTGGCTAGTGGTCAACCTCGCCGTGCGCCAGGCGCACGACGGTCTTGATTACACGTGCAGGAGCCTGGGGGGGCGGGAGATCAGTTCCGGGCGGGAAGGGGTGTCGAATGGCGTACTGCCGATTTGCAAATCATGCCGGATCGACAAGCGGCCATTGAGACTGGCTTGTAAAAGCAGGGCCGAGCAATGGTCGCTGCAATCGTCGCAATGCTGGCAGAGCGAATCTGCACTGAGGTCTGATGAACGCTCATCAGGCTCGGCGTGGTGGCCCTGATGCTCACCATCGCCGTGCATCGCGTGATGGGGTTCGACATCGTGGCTCGCTGAATGATGGCTGGTGGCGGTCTCTGATGGCTGACAATTGAGCCAATGCGTAACGCCGGCGCCGACATAACGGGGCACCAGCACGAGCAGCAGCAGAATCAGCATCATTTTTCGCATGGCGGCAAGTGTAGGCCTTGCCATGGGGCAAGGACAACACTGATTTGGCCAATAAGCCGATGTTACCGATTAATGGTGGCTGGATTCACGTCATAATGGCGACCCTTTGCCACTGTCCTCACCCAACCGATGTCCGTTTTGCCGATAGATGCTGTTCTGCCCGAATTATTGGCTGCACTGCGCGTACAGCCCAATGTCGTGCTATCGGCCGAGCCGGGCGCCGGCAAAACCACGCGGGTGCCGCTGGCTTTGCTTGCCGATGCCGCCTTCGCGCCGGGCAAAATCCTGATGCTGGAACCGCGCCGGCTGGCGGCGATTCGTGCCGCAGAGTATATGGCGGCGCAGCTTGGCGAGCGGGTCGGGCAACAGGTTGGCTACCGAATTCGTGGCGAATCAAAAATCTCCTCAGCGACGCGCATTGAAGTCGTCACCGAAGGCATTCTGACCCGGATGTTGCAGGATGACCCATCGCTCGAAGGCGTGTCGGTGGTGATTTTCGATGAATTCCACGAGCGCTCGATTCATGCCGATTTGGGCTTGGCATTGACGCTGGAAGCGCAAGATGCACTGCGCGATGAGTTGCGCGTGCTGGTCATGTCAGCGACGCTCGATGGCGTCGCGGTTGCTTCGCTGCTGAATGATTGCCCGGTGATTGCCAGCTCCGGTCGCAGCTTTCCGGTGCAAACATTTTACGCACCTCGTCCGAGCGATTACCCGCTGGAGAAGTCGATTGTTGCCGTTGCGCAACGGGCAATGAATGAACAAGAAGGTGATTTGCTAGTGTTTCTGCCGGGCCAGCGGGAAATCCGCCGCGCTGAAACGGCATTACGTGAACTGCTGCAAGAGCGCGTCGCGATTCATGCGCTGTTTGGCGAAGCGAGCATCAGTGCCCAACAGGCGGCGCTGAAACCGGATGCACAGGGCCGGCGCAAAATAATCTTGGCCACGGCAATTGCTGAAACCAGTTTGACCATTGATGGCGTGCGCGTCGTCATCGATTCCGGTTTGGCACGGCAATCGCGATTCGATCCACGTCGTGGCATGTCCGGTTTGGTCACGACGATGTTGTCGCAAGCGACCGCCGAGCAGCGTCGCGGTCGAGCCGGCCGCACGGCACCGGGTGTCTGTTATCGGCTGTGGAGCGAAAGCCAGCAGCAATCCCTGGCGCGTTTTCCAACGCCGGAAATCCTGAGCACCGATTTGGCGCCGTTCGCGCTGGAAATCGCCCAATGGGGAGTCACCGATGTTGCCACGCTGCGCTTGCTTGATGCGCCGCCTGCTGCACATTTACAGCAAGCGCGCGATTTATTGCAGCGCCTGCAAGCTCTCGATCACGAGCTCCGTTTGACCGAGCACGGCAAGACAATGGCGGCATTGCCGGTGCATCCGCGCTACGCCCATATGCTGCTGAAAGCGCGTGAGTTTTCGCAAACCAGTCTGGCTTGCGATATCGCCGCGCTGCTGGAGGAGCGCGATTTGTTGCGCAGCCAGCAAGTCGGTTTTCGCGATGTTGACTTTCATCAGCGCTGGTTGGCTTTGCAGCATGGCGGCGCTGTCGATCGCAACGCCCGGGAGCGAGTCAGAGCGCAAAGTGCAAGGTTGAAGAAAATGCTGCGTGCGGAAGATTCAGCGACTGACGAAGACTTTATTGGGCCTTTACTGGCGTTGGCGTTTCCGGAACGCGTTTGCAAACAACGGCAAAAACAATCGCTG
This sequence comes from Permianibacter aggregans, assembly GCF_009756665.1. Classification (GTDB taxonomy): domain Bacteria; phylum Pseudomonadota; class Gammaproteobacteria; order Enterobacterales; family Permianibacteraceae; genus Permianibacter; species Permianibacter aggregans. The sequence continues at coordinate 1,084,373 of NZ_CP037953.1, read as the reverse complement.
CGCTACCAGAGTGCCGCCGGTGTCGGTTTAAGTTTGCCGGATGGATCACCGCTGAATAAATGCGAATGGCTGGCGGTCGCCGAAGTCGATGGCGTTGGTCAAGATGCAAGGATTTTTCTCGCGGCCGAGATCAAGGAATCCTTGCTGCGCAGCGTATTGGCGTCACATATCGAAACGCGTATCGAAGGCTTTTGGGATGAAAAATCCGACGCCCTGGTGGCACGCGAAGCGGAGTGCATCGGAGCCCTGATTGTCAGTGAAAAGCCGGTAACCTTGAACGAAGCGACGCGATTAGCAGCGGTGATCGCCGGCATTCGTTCACTTGGCTTGTCGGTGCTGCACTGGGGTGATAAAGCAAAAAGTTTGCGGGAACGGGTGCAGTGGTTACGCGAACAGGCCGGGCTGGATGACAGTGACAGAAATCGCTTGCCCGATCTCAGTGACGCGCATTTGCTGGCGACACTGGAGCAGTGGCTGGCGCCGTTTTTATCTGGCGTTACCCGCAAAGCGCATTTGCAACAGCTTGACGTGTTTCCCGCACTCAGTGCCTTGATCGAATTTGAGGCAATGCGCTGGCTCGATGCGATGGCGCCAACGCATTTGACCGTGCCGACCGGCACCGCTGTCAAGATTGACTATGACCAACACCCACCGGTATTGGCGGTACGATTGCAAGAAATGTTTGGCCAAATGGAAACGCCGACGCTGGCGAAAGGCAGAGTACCGGTCATGTTGCATTTGCTGTCGCCAGCGCGTCGGCCGCTGGCCGTTACCCAGGATTTGCAGAGCTTTTGGCAAAACGCCTGGCAGGACGTGCGCAAGGATATGCGTGGTCAATACCCGAAACATTACTGGCCGGAAAATCCATTGGAAGCCGAGCCAACCCGGCGCAGCAAAGCCGCCGATGACCGGGCGCGCAAATCCACCTGAGCGCCTGACCCGCGCTTTCGCGCTGCACCAAATCTGATCCCGTTCACAAAATGCAAGAGCTAAGCTGCTGATTCGATTTGTGTTCTTGGAACTTCCACAATGGTTTAGCCATCCAAAAAAATACTTGAAATGCGCAATCGCCAGTCGCATATTTAACAGCGCCGTCATGTGACGGTTTGGCGACCTCCGGAGCGATTGTTTTTTGTGGCAGCACAGGGCGAGTGGCCGGCTGCGCATGAAAATCATCGACGGAGGTTTTTTGCGTTTGGGCGATCGTGAAACTCATCGCCCGGCATGCCAACAAAAGGAGCGCGTAACGTATGTCATATACCGCACGTCATCGTTGGTTCTGGTCCGGCTGCAAAGACGATTGCAGCTGGTTTGCGTTTCGTGTCCGCGCCGGACAGACGAAACCACCGAAATAAATCAGGAGAGAAACTCATGCCTTTGGATCTGGTCAATTCGTCCGATAGCCATCCGGTGACCGACAACGCTTCCGAAACCGCCCGCCATCCTCGTTACTACCACAAACTCTGCCCACCGTTTCTGAATGAGCCTACCCGCGACAAGGTGCAAGTGATTCGCACGCACGATGGTAAAGGCGAGGGTTTGATTTCGCTGGTGGATGTCGCCGAAGGCGAAGTGGTTTTCCGCTTCTTTGGGCCGGTGCAATCGGAACAGTCCTTGTTCACACTGCAACAGGCGCCGGGGCATTACGTTTCCGACCCACTGGTCATGGGCAAAGTATTGCACTCCTGTGATCCGAATATGGCCTGCGACATGAGCACGCTGACGTTCACAGCTCGTCGCGACATCAAGGCTGGCGAATTTCTGACGATGGATTACGAAACCACCGAGGATGAGTTGTTCCGCTCCTTTACCTGTGGCTGCGGCGCCGAAACTTGTCGAGGCGCCATTCGCGGACGAGCCTTTCGCCGCCCGTAATGCGAACGCAAGAGAAAAGGCGCCAGTGGCGCCTTTTTCTGTTTGATGCCGGAAATACGGGTTGCTGCATGTCTTTGCCGGCGCGAATTCGCTAAACTGTGCCGCCTTGAACCCGTACGATATTTCCAGCTTCGTGCATTTTTCGACATTCCTTCGCAACTGAATCTCCCGTGGCAAAAAAAGCAAAGCAGACTTCATCTTCCAGCAAAACCAACAATGGTAAGGCAAGCAAAAAAGGCTTTCGTTGGTGGCGCTTTTTCTGGCAAACCCTTGCGGTATTGACGGTATGTTTTGCCGCACTGATGCTGTATTTGCATGCCGATGTGCGCAAGCGCTTTGAAGGTCAGCGCTGGACCGAACCGGCCAGTGTCTATGCCCGTGAACATCGCTTGCGTGAAGGGGAATTGCTGAGCGCGACCGATTTGGAGTTGGAATTGCAATTGCTCGGCTATCGTTTACGCGAACAGCCGGCACGCGCTGGCGAATACCGGCGCGACGATCAGCAGTTCTATATTCGGGCGCGGGCATTCACTTTCGTTGATCAAAAACTGCCGGAGCGTATCGTGGTGCTGTCGATTCGCGATGGCCGTGTTTCCCGTTTGCGCGATGGTAATGGTGAACCGTTGGCGGAAGCGCGGCTCGATCCGGTGTTGCTCGGCCGTTTTTCACCGAGCAAAGATGAAGACCGCGAACTGGTGCGGCTGACGGAAGTGCCGCAGCATTTGATTGATGCCTTGCTGGTTGCCGAAGATCGCCAGTTCTATTCCCATTTTGGTATTAGTCCGACGGCGATTGCGCGTGCCGCCTGGGCCAATATTCGTGCCGGTCAAACCGAGCAGGGTGCTTCGACCATCACCCAGCAATTGGTCAAGAACTATTTTCTGAATAGCGAGCGCACCTGGTGGCGAAAAATTCGCGAAGCGCTGATGGCGATTATTCTCGAAGCCAACTACGACAAAGGCGAAATCCTCGAAAGTTATCTGAATGAAATTTATCTCGGTCAAGATGGTCAGCGCGCAATCCACGGCGTCGCCTTGGCCAGCCGCTACTATTTCGGTAAGCCTTTGCAGGAGCTGGCAGAACACGAAAGTGCCTTGCTAGTCGCGATGCTGCGCGGGCCTTCGTATTACTCGCCGTGGCGCAACAGCGAGCGGGCAAAATCACGACGCGATTTGGTGCTGAAAATGCGCGCCGATGTCGGCCAGCTCAGCAGCGCCGAGATGCAGCAACTGCAACGCAAGCCCTTGGGTGTTGTGCACACGCCGCGTAAATTATCGGGCGGTATGCCGGCCGTGCTCGATGCCATTAAACGTGAATTGAAATCCGATGTCGGTGCCATCGATTTCAAACGCTCTGGCGTGCAGATTTTTACCAGCATCGATGCCGTTACTCAGCGCAAAGCGGAATTGGTTGTCAGTAAGGGGTTGAACCGACTTGATGAGGGCAAGGCTCTGCAAGCAGCGATGGTGATCAAGGATCGGCGCAATGGATTGGTGCGGGCCTTGGTCGGCGGCCGCGATACCGATTACGCCGGTTTCAATCGCGCGCTCGATGCGAAGCGTGCCGTCGGTTCAACCCTGAAACCGATTATCTATTACACCGCGTTGAAGCGTTCGCCGCTGTTTACTTTGGCCACGCCCTTGCAGGATTCCAGTTTCGTCATGCGCGCTGATGACGGCAAAACCTGGCAACCGAAAAACTACGACGGTCAGAGTCGCGGCATCGTCAGCCTGCATCGCGCTCTGTCGGAATCCTTGAACTTGGCCACCGCGCGTTTGGCGATGGAAGTTGGCTTAAAACAGGTGGAAAAAAGCCTGCGCGAAATGGGCATTGAGCGCCCCATTGCTTTGTGGCCGTCACTGGCATTGGGTGCGTTGGAATTGTCACCGCTGGAAGTGGCAACGCTGTATTCAGGCATTGCCCACGGCCAGCAAGTGATGCCTAGCCACGCGATTGTCGCTGCCCGTTTTGATGATGGTGAAGTGTGGCGCCGGCAAACGGAATCGCTGGGCGAGCTACATCCGGCATCGAGTTTCCTGACCGCCTACACGCTGCAAGAAGCGGTGCGTGACGGCACTGGAAAAAGTCTGGGCGCACGCTATCCATCATTGAATCTTGCCGGTAAAACCGGCACCACCAACGACACTCGCGATTCTTGGTTTGTCGGTTTTGATGATGAGTATTTGATCGTTACTTGGCTTGGTCGTGACGACAATCAAAGCACCGGCTTAACCGGCGCCAGCGGCGCGATGCAATTATTTGCCGACATGATTGCGGTGAAAACATCCGCGCCGTTGTCACTGCGTTTACCGGCCTCGGTGCGTTTTGCTTATCTGGATGGTTCCGGCAATGCCTACGGACAAGCTTGTGAAAGGATGGAATGGTTGCCGGTGATCATGACAGATGAAATGAGGATGGAGTGTCCTTAAAAAATCACAAGATCAGTCTTTATTTGGTTTTTGCGGTTCATTTCGAAGCCAGAGATAGCGGAAAGAAAAAAACGGGGTCCCCGTCTGCGCCAGCCGGCAACGACAAGTCGGAGGCCGGGTACAACCGCAGGGATTGCGGTTGTAGTGCTGTTGAGGCATGGATGCCGAGCCAGCACGGCCCGAGCTGGAGGCTTGTCGATGCCGGAACGGCTTAGTCGAAGTAGCAAAACTTATCTGGCGCAGTTGGGGCGCGTTTCTTTGCTTACTTTCTTTTGCGCGAGCAAAGAAAGTGAGGCGCCCGCCGGGGCGCGACCCGGCAATCTTGGATCTCAAAAGTTATTGTTTAACAATAAAACAGCGTATGAATTGTTTTAGGGTGCTGATCAATATTCGATAGCTACGTGATTCGGGAAAAGATGAAACTAGTTTATTTACAATGCTCAGGTTATTACGTACTAGCTCTGAACTTCAAAGTTATCTTTAAAAGTGCTGTTCTTTAGTTGTTGTTCCGTTGCTGGGGGAAAGCAACTGTACTTGATCCTCATACAGGTAACGCAGGTAGACTCCAAATTCATTTGAATCGATAGGTCATTCGGATCTGAAAAAATTGCTCCAACTTCCAAACATGCTAACGCAATATTTCCACAACTGGGGCAGCATATGAACTCAGGGCTACCTTGACCACAACAGGGACATATAGTGTTCTTCAATTTCCATTTGGGGCTATTAAACTTCATTATTTTTTTCAAGAGTTAATTAAGTACATAAATGCCCGCTTTCGCGGGCATGATAGAAGATAAATATTATTTCTCTACTGGTGAGCTGAACTGCTCAATACAAACATCCGTCTCGCCGCGCCAGCGTAAGTCCGTAACATTACCTTGTTCATCATAAGCAACCGTCACGGTACAGGCATCGAGTTGCTGGCCACCGCCGGTGGTCGTGGATACACCGCCGCCAACGCGTGAACCAAAGCCGCCTATGCCGATCGAAATCGATGGCTTGTTGGAGACATCGGTGCGGGTCCATTCGGCGTAGTTGACGCCGTTGACGACGCTTTGCGCCGGTGGTGCGCCCCAGCGGTTGATCAAGTCTTGCATCGTTGCCGACTTCAATGGCGCGAAATGGGCATCGACTTTGGCTGGAGACGCTGAGATGCAGGCGACGCAGAGCAGGGACATCAAGGCAGCAGTTACAGCTTTCAACATGATTTCACTCCCGGTAGCGGGTGACCGGAACGGTCATAAGCGTTTGTCCATGATGCCGCGAAACGCGCCGGCTTTCAAACCGTGGCTTGTTGCATAACTTGACGGGGTTCAAACGTGGACAAATTCCAGCGTGGTCAAGCCGCGGGCCTGCAGACTGGGCCAGAGTTGTCTGGCGTTGTCATCGTCAGCCGTCATCCAGACGCAGAACGCCTTGTTGTCGCTTGGCTTCAGCGTTGGCAGCAATTGTTCGACACGGCGGGCAATGGCTTCACCGGAATCCACCCAGCGCACCGGATAGCTGAGCGCGGTATTCAGCTGTTCCAGCAACAAAGGAAAATGGGTACAGGCCAGTACGATGGTATCGGGGTGCGGTTGTGCTTGTTCGAATACCGCCAGTTCCAGTTTCAGCAGCGTCAAATCAATGGGCTGCAAGCGCAAGCGTTGCTCGGCCATTCGTACCAGTGCTGTGCTGCCATGACGGATGATTTGGCAATCGCTTGCAAAGTCATCGATCAGTTTTTGTGTATAGGCACGCTTAATCGTGCCAGGTGTCGCCAGCAGCCCAATCACTTTATTCTGGCTGATTTGTGCAGCCGGTTTTATCGCCGGTACGACGCCAACAAAAGGCAAGGCAAAGCGCGCCCGCAAATGTTCCAGTGCCAGTGTGCTGGCGGTGTTGCAGGCAATGACAATCATTGATGGCTGCGAGTGTTCAATCAAGCGCGTAATGACCGTTTCGACACGCTGGATCAAGTCGGATTCTTCGCGTGGCCCGTACGGAAAGCCAGCGTTATCGCAGGCAAAACTGATCGGTAGCGCCGGTAACCGGATCCGTATTGCATCGAATACGCTCAAGCCTCCGACGCCTGAATCGAATACCAGTACCGGACCGGGCATGGTTTGCTACCGTGTAATGAAATGGCCGCGCAGTGTAACGTGCGCGGCCAGTCGCTGAGAAGTTAGCGGCGTAGGTTTCGACGCCAGCCAAGTACCAGCATCAAGGCGAGTAAAGCGGTGCCGAAGCTGCCGCCACCACCGCCGCTGTCGGCGGGGGGCGTCGTGGGCGGCGGCGTTGTGCTGGCCGTTTCATTATCACGAATCGTGACTTGCACACGCTCCGGCGAACCGATCAACGCACCGCCTTGAATATTGCGCAGCTCGACAGTGAACACTTCATCGTTCTCATCGGTGCTGTCATCGGTGATGTTCAACGTAATAGTTTTGTCGCCGGTGTCGCCTTCGGCCCAGTTCAAGGTGCCGCTCGCAGCCTGATAATCGCTGCCGGCGGTGGCGCTGACATCGATGCTTTGGTAGTTGACACTAACGGCGCCGGTTGAGCCGCTTCGTCGTGAAACGGTCAGCGTGACATTGCCGGCATTTTCCAACGCCGAAGCAGAAGAGCCTGAGAAACGCAGCACGCCGGCGCTGGGGTTGGCGCTGCCGGTGTTATCTTTCAACAAGAACAAGCCGAACTCGATATCGCTGACGGCAATGGTGCCGCTCGGCAAGTACGGATAAGTGCCCCAGGCGCCGTTAAATTGCGGGGAGTTTTCCGCTGGTGAAGCGAAGGTATCAAAGTAGCCGACTTCACTTAAGTTGGCCGGAGCGCTGCTGTCGAGAATGACCAGGCCGCGACGATAATTGGAAACGAAATAACGATTGCCGCGGTTGAAACCATTGTGGTCGATCGCCGCAGTTGGTCCAGTTAAAGTGCCGACCAAACTTGGCGCCCGCAGGTTGGCGATATTCAGCGTGCGAAAGGTAGTGTTCAAGCCGCGATTGCGCTCGTCCAGTTCGTCATGAACGATGATGTGTTGTTTATCAGCCGTCCACCAACCGGAATGCGTGTAACCGTTGTCTGGGTAGGGTGTGCTCGACAGCAAGGCCGGCGCATTTTTCTCGGTGACATCGTAAATGTCGACGGTGTTTTCATTAAAGTCGAGCAGCAGCTCACAAGGATTGTGATTGTTGACGCATTGACTGGTGCGGGCATCATCGATCACCAGGCTGCTGGCATCGTGAATATAACCGGCGCCAGCCGGTGCACTGCCGAGCAGATTGGGCGCAACCGGATTCGACAAGCCATACAAACGCCAACTGCCGTTGCCATTGTTACTGCCGGAAATAATCAGGTACGGCTGCACGCCGGGCAAGGCGACACCGGTTGAGTAATCGGTGTTGGCAAGATACACGTTGTGGGCACTGGCAAAATCATTCAAGGTCGCGACCAAGGAAATCTGATTCGGCAATTGCGACAAGTCAATGACATGCATGCCTTGTGAGGCTTCGGTCGTCACATAGGCGTAGGCCTTGTATTGATCGTTATCGCTGTACTGATAAACCTTGACGTCGCGCCAAACGGAACTCATGCCGGTAATGGTGCCGACTTCGCGCGGGGCTTGCGGATTGGTGACGTCGAAAACGGCGGTGCCGTTTTGCAAGCCGATCAAAATATATTCGCGCTGATCATTCAGACTCTGGAAACCCCAGATATCGTTGGCGGCATTCGGTCGGCTCGACATTTCTGCCAACGGGATGTGGTAGATCAAATCGACATTGTGGCAGGGATAATTGTTGGCCATGCCGGATACGCAGCTTGCTGGTCCTTCCGGCTTGCTGGTATTGGCGCTATAAATATCGAGCTGTTTTTGCGTGGCGATCGACAGTTTGATCGCCGGGCCTTTCTCATCCTGCAACAAACGGAATCCGCGATTGGCCAATGCCTCACGATACTCATGTGGCACACCAGCAATCGTGGAAATATGTTGGCCGGGTTGTGCCTGCTTGAACTGATCGGTGGTGGTGTAGCCGCCGCGCACCGGTACCATATCGCTCAACAGGAAAAAGATATCTTGTTCCGATACCGGGTAATGTCCCGCTGCGACCCGAATGCTATCGCCTTTGCCTGACTGATTGGCGGCATAAGCGATGGTTTTGCACGGAGTGCTCGGTTTGGCGCATTCACCGACGTCTTTGCCGTTCTCGGCGACAAAGCGGATCGGATGGCCGCCGCTGTGAGCCCATACTCCTGCGCTAATCAAACCTGCCATCAGCGCGGCAAGTGACGGAAGCTTTGACATCTCTAGGTCCTTGTAGATGAAGTGGATAACCTCCGAATCTAAGCGGGCCTCCAAGCACCTGGCAAGGTATAATTCCCGCTTTGCGAAAAAATTCTCCGGTGCCGTATGTCCGAACCGTTTTCCCTGCATCCGCAATTGGCCGCTGATACGCTGGTGTTAGGCGATTGGCCGCTCTGTCGCTTGCTGTGGATGAACGATCAGCACTATCCCTGGCTGATTCTGGTACCGCGTAGAGCTAATATCCGGGAAAGTTTTCAACTGGAATTTGGCGACCAGCAACAACTCTGGCTGGAGTCTCTGGCAGCCGGAAAAGCCCTGATGCAACATTTTGCTGGCGATAAGCTGAATGTCGCCGCGCTGGGCAATATGGTGCCGCAATTACATTGGCATCATATCGTTCGATTCAAAACCGATCCGGCCTGGCCGGCACCGGTGTGGGGGAAATTTCCACCAAAACCCTATACCAGCGAACAGCAATTGGGGCTTATGCCGAAGTTGCGCGTGTGTTTTGCCCAAGCCTTTCCGCTCAGCTGAATCCATCAGCTGCTTTTTACAACAATCCGCAATAAAAATATCGATGGTGGCGCAATCGTCATGGGTTTTGCTTGCTGACTGGTGGATACCGAGCAAATGCTCGGCAAACCCGAATATGAGAGGCGGCAACAATATTGAACCAATGTGACTCGTTATTTTTTATTGCTGAACAGGCGAAAATGTTGTCGTTCTTCTTTGCGAGCAATGAGTGCTTGTTCGATACGCACATTGCTCTGACTCATCGGCCAACAAGGAGGATAAAATGAGTGGTAGCAAACTGAAAACAAGCTTGACCGTTGTCGCGGCCGCGTTATTCAGTATGGCGGCGGTAGCGGATAACCCCTACATGAAAGCCAATAATACTTGGATTAGTGTTAGCGGTACCGTAGAGTCGGTGTCCGATGATACGTTTATGCTGGATTACGGCAAGGGAACGATTACTGTCGAAATGGATGATGGCGATCGTGATGCCGATGCCTACAAGTTGCTGCGTGGAGACGAAGTAACGGTGACCGGTATGGTCGATAAGGATTTTTATGAAAAGACGACCATCGAAGCCAGCAGTATCTACGTCAAAAATATCGATACCTATTTCTATTCCAGCGCCATGGATGAAGAGGACGCGGTCATTGCCTATTCGATACCGTTGCCTCCGGCGACAACTTTGGTTCAAGGTACGATTACCAAGGTCAATGATAATGACTTCGTGCTGGACACCGGCTTGCGCTCGGTGACTGTCGAAGTTGACGAGATGGCCTACAATCCGTTGGATGACAAAGGTTATCAGAAGCTCGATAAAGGTGATGTCGTTCGAGTGTCCGGTAATTTGGAACCGGATATTTTCAAAGGCCGGGTATTTGAGGCCAGCTATGTAACGACTTTGGTCGACACTAAGCGCTAATAAAAGTCGCGCGAAAAAAAGGCAGCTTTTCAGTTGCCTTTTTTGTGCTTAATCACCACCTTTATCTTTCTTCTTCGAATTGTTAACCGGCGTCGTTATCGGTGTCGGTGTACTCGGCAGCCTGAGTGTTGCCGGTGGCGCGGCTTGCGGACTGCGCGGCAAATTGGCGGCGGTTGGCGCTCGATAACCTGGCGGCTCGGTCATGCAGATGCCGCTGCCATTCGGTTGCTGAACGCAAACGGTGCCGCTGGCGCAGCGTGCGCGTGTGTAACGCTCGCTGGCGTCAACGAGCATAACTCCATCCCGGCCATCGCAGATCTGCGTGCTGTGCGCGCCGCGGAAAAATCCGTGGGTGTTAACGTCGCAGTCTTCATCATGATCTTGCGCATCCTGGATTTTGACATTGCCAGGAAAACGATTTGGGTCATTGTCGTCGCAATCATCGCCACCGCAGCGTATCGCCATATGGTCATCACCATCACGATCTTCGCGGCATTTCGCAGCGCTTGGCGCGTTCGTTACACAGTTCGCCGCAACGGCACGGCGAAATACCGCCGAGGCAACCACGCACATCAGCGCTGGCATTACTCGGTGCACAACGTTCCGGGCCATCGCAGTATCGGCCGTCGTGGCAATCACTGTCGCGCGCGCAGAGAGCGTTGACTTCCACTTGCGTGTTGATGCCACCCATCCAGCGCGTTTGATCGTTTTCCAAACGGAAGCCGGCTTCGTCAGTGCGGTCGCCATAACGAATGACATGCACGCGGCGGATATCGGTATCGTATTGTTCCTGAATCAAATCGCCTTGGGCGCCGTGCCATTCCAGGCCCCATTCGATGACATCGCCGTAACGAATCGCTGGGCTGACGGTAATGTCCATTTGTTTGCGATGACCGCCGGGCCAGGCTTCGCGGCTGCGATTCAAATCGAATTTTCGGGTTTGACCAACACGCAGTTTGAATACCAGCAACAGTTGGCCGCCACCACGAATATCGTCGCCGCCGAGTTCAATAGTGACGTTGAAGTTTTCCGTTTCCCGCACTTGCTGCTGCGCAACCGGTTCGAGTCCGGCGGAGGCCGTCGCGGTAACCATCAACATCCATAGCGCTGACCACCATGCTTTGCCCATCGCCTTTACTCCCTCAGTCGTTATTGTTGGTCGCTGCCAGTATCCACGATGGGCGTTTGCCGGCAAAGTGTTTACAATGCGCGCCGGAGTCGGCCAGACAGTCGCTGGCGCGCAAGCGCTGGAGGAAAGTCCGGACTTCACAGGGCAGAGTGCGAGATAACGTCTCGACGGTGCGAGCCGATGGAAAGTGCAACAGAAAGCAAACCGCCGATGTCACCGCAAGGTGGCAGGTAAGGGTGAAACGGTGCGGTAAGAGCGCACCGCGTCGCTGGCAACAGTCGACGGCACGGCAAACCCCACTCGAAGCAAGACCAAATAGGCACTCATTGGCGTGGCCCGCGCTGAGTGCGGGTAGGTTGCTTGAGCCGTAAGGTGACTTACGGCCCAGATGAATGACTGTCCCCGACAGAATCCGGCTTATCGGCCGACTCCGACCTCTTCCTTTCCTGCTGCCATGCCCATCCGTTAACCTTTTGTAAAATCAATAACTTAGTACAAGCCCATCAGTTAGGGAATTTCACCCGAAGGGCCGGAATTGCTGGCCTCCTTGGCCACAACTTAAAGTAACTTCTCATGATCATTCCTTAACACAATGAATTTGTTTTTCTTCTTGAATTTGACCTTGCTCCGGCTTTCGCTGATCTGAGCTAAGTCATTGTCTTTAAAGCGATATTTCCTCACAAAAGCACGGAAATTTGCTTGACGCCGATCTGGCCCATTCCTATAGTGTCGAAAAGTGGGGAAAGGTGTTGATTTGTGGATCAATCAGCACTCACTTGCCCAAGAGACCACTAAACCGAGCGAAGGACATCACTTGTTTCGCGGCGCCAGTTCCATCTCCATCGATGCCAAGGGTCGGATAGCCATGCCGGCCCGGCATCGTGACGCGTTGCAAAACCTGTGCGAAGGCCAATTGGTTGTCACTCGTGACTTGAGCCTGCCCTGCCTGCTGGTGTTCCCAATGCCGGCCTGGGAGCGGTTGGAGGCCGACCTCGACAAGCTGTCGAACACCAACCCGACCCATCAGCGCGTCAAACGCATCCTGATGGGGTTTGCCACCGAGGTGGGTGTCGATTCGGCTGGTCGCATTCTGTTGCCAGCGGTGCTGCGTGAACAGGCAACGCTCGACAAGGATGCAATGCTGGTCGGTCAGGGCAAGGTCTTTCAGCTCTGGGATGCGGCGCGCTGGCAAGAGCAGATCCGCACCGATATCGATGCGCACGCGGCGGACGACTTACCGCATTTGTCGTTCTGACCGGAGCCGGCCATGCATGAATCGGTACTCCTGCACGAATCGCTGGCAGCACTGAACGTACACGCCGACGGCATCTATGTCGATGCCACGTTCGGACGTGGTGGTCACAGCGGCGAAATATTGAAATTACTCGGCGAGCGCGGCCGTTTGTTGGCGTTCGACCGTGATCCACAGGCCGTGCAGGTCGCCAAACAACAGTTTGCCGACGATGCCCGGTTCGAAATCATTGCCGAGCCCTTTTCGGCGATGAGCAGGGAGCTAAGCGCCCGCGACCTGATGGGCAAGGTCAACGGCATTTTGATGGATTTGGGTGTCTCATCGCCGCAACTGGATGAAGCGGCACGAGGTTTCAGTTTTATGCGTGACGGCGAACTCGACATGCGCATGGACCCAACCCGGGGTTTCAGCGCAGCAGAATTTATCGCAACGGCCAAGGAAAGCGACTTGGCCGACGTCATTTATCGCCTCGGTGAAGATCGGCAATCACGTCGCATCGCTCGCGCCATCGTCACTGCCCGGCAGGTCGAACCGATTACTCGCACTCTGCAACTGGCGAAAATCGTCGCCGATGCACTGCCGCGCCACGAGAAACACAAACACCCGGCGACGCGTACTTTCCTGGCGCTACGTTTATACGTCAATGACGAACTCGGTGAAGTCGAACGGACGCTGCCGCAAGCGGTTGACGCCTTGGCTGCTCAAGGCCGCTTGGCGGTGATCAGTTTTCATTCGCTTGAAGATCGCATCGTCAAACTTTATCTGCGTGATGAAGCACGCGGCCCGCAACTGCCGAAAGATTTGCCGGTGCGCGATCAGGAAATCAAACGCCGAATCAAACTCGTCGACAAAATCATGCCTGGCGAAGCCGAGCTGAAAGTCAACCCACGCGCACGCAGCGCAGTGCTTCGAGTGGCGGAGCGTATCCGATGAGTGCGCGGCGACCGACACCCTCACTAGTGCGACTGATCCTGGCCAGCGTCAAAAGCGTTGGCTTTGGCGTATTGGTGCTGGCGTTGTTGACGTTCAGTTCCGCAGTGCTGGTGGTTTGGAGTGCGCACGAAACGCGCATGGCGCGGGCCGAACTGGAAAAACTCGAACGTCAGCGCGACGAGCTCGACAACGATTACCGCGAATTGAAGCTGGCGCAGGCGGCCTTGGCCGAACACAGCCGCGTCGATGTTATCGCCAAGCAAAAACTCGACATGGAGCGGGTCTCGGCCGAAAACGAAAAGGTGGTGCAGCATGACTGATACGCGCCGCCAATATCCGTTTTATGCCTGGCGCTTCTGGTTCCTCGGCGGCGTCTTGCTGCTGGGTTTTGTCGCATTGATGGCGCGTGCCGCTTATCTGCAAACGATCAACACCAGCTTTCTGCAACAGCAAAGCGACTCACGCGCGCTGCGCGATCTGCCGATCACCAGCTATCGCGGCACCATTACCGACCGTCATGGCGAAGAGCTGGCAGTCAGCATCGAAGTCGAATCGGTGTTTCTCGATCCGAAAGAAATTATTGAGAAGCACGATCCGGAAGGCATGCGCAAAGGCAAAGCCTGGAATCAGCTGGCTGTTGTGCTGTTCGGCAAAAAGCCGCACGAGCTGAACAAATTGGTGGACGCCAATGCCAGTCGCCAATTTGTCTGGGCGAAACGGCAATTGGCACCGGAAGAAGCCGAGCTGGTGCGCATGCTGAATCTACCCGGCGTGCATCTGGTGCGTGAATTCCGTCGTTACTATCCGCACGGAGAAATCAGTGCTCACGTAGTTGGCTTTACCGACATTGATGAGCGCGGCATCGAAGGGATCGAGCGTGCGTTTGACAAGGAGCTGACCGCGGCCCATGGTGCCGAGCGCAAGATCATGGATCGCCGTCGTCGTGTCGTCGAAGATCATGGCGTGATCAAAAAAGCGCAACCTGGGCAAGACATCACGCTGGCCATCGACAGCCGCATTCAAACCATCGCCTATCAGGAATTGAAAAAATCGGTGCGCGAACATCGCGCCCGTTCCGGTTCGATTGTCATTCTCGACGTTCTCACTGGCGAAGTGCTGGCGATGGTCAATCAGCCGTCGTACAACCCGAACAAGCGTCAGGACCGGCCACTCGGTGCCACCCGCAACCGTGCCATCACTGACACCTTTGAGCCGGGCTCGACGGCGAAACCGATCACCGTGGTCAGCGCCTTGGAAAGCGGCTTGTACAAACCGAAAAGCATTATTGATACCCGCCCTGGTTACATGCGTGTCGGCGGTTCCTGGGTGCGCGATGATGGCCACAATTACGGCGTGCTCGATTTGGCTGGCGTCATTCGCAAATCCAGCAACGTTGGTGTCGCGCAAATGGCCTTGGCGATGCCGAAAGAACATTTTCTCGGTACCTTTCAGCGCTTGGGTTTCGGCGTACCGATCAACACCGGTTTTCCCGGCGAAAGTCCGGGCCGCCTGATTCTGGAAAAACGTTGGTCGAAATTTGAATTGGCCACCGTTTCCTATGGTTATGGCTTCACGACAACGCCGCTGCAGTTGGCGCGCGCGTACGCGACCTTGGCTGGCGGTGGCATTCAAAAACCGGTGTCATTTTTGAAAGTGCGCGACGGCGTCGTTGGCCAGCAGGTGCTCGATGAACAAATCGCCAAGTCGGTACTCAATATGATGGAAGAAGTAACGACCGATGGCACCGGAAAACTGGCACAGGTACAGGGTTATCGTGTTTCCGGCAAAACCGGCACGATTCGCAAGGCAACGGCCGGCGGTTACAGCTCCGATTATCAGGCGGTGTTTGCCGGTGTGGCGCCAGTCAAAAACCCGCGGTTGGTCATGGTCGCGATGATCGATGAACCGGCTGGTGACCGCTATTACGGCGGTAATGTCGCCGCGCCGGTATTCAGCGTCGTCATGGATCAGGCGCTGCGTTTGATCAACGTGACGCCAGATGGCGAAGCGCAAAAATTTGTCCAGACCGGACGGGAGGCTAACGATGTCTGAGATGACGTTAGCTGATTTGCTGCAAGGTTTCGCACCCGTTGTCGCCGAGCGCCTGCAAAAAGTGCCGGTGTCACGACTGACGCAAGACAGCCGCGAAATCACCGCCGGTGATCTGTTTGTTGCGCTGAGTGGCGGCACGTTTGATGGCCGCCAATTTGTCGAGCAGGCGCTGAACAAAGGCGCGATAGCCGCGCTGGTGGAAGGCGATAAAACGCAACACGATTTTGAAATTGCTGTGCCGGACCTGCGCACGAAATTATCGGCCATTGCCGGTCGCTTGTATGGTGATGCCTCGCAGGAGCTCGACGTTTATGCCGTGACCGGCACCAATGGCAAAACCACGATCAGCCAATTGCTGGCCGCCGCGCTGACGCAACTTGATGGTCCTTGTGCGGTCATGGGTACGCTCGGCAATGGCTTGTATGGTTCGTTGCAACCAAGCCGGCATACGACGATGGATGCCATCGCCATGCAAGCGAGCTTGCGCGAGTTGCGAAAACAAGGCGCCAAACAAGTCGCCATGGAAGTGTCTTCGCATGGCCTCGATCAGGGCCGCGTTGCCGCGGTCAAATTCGATGTCGCGGTGTTCACCAATCTGACTCGCGATCATCTTGATTATCACGGCACGATGGAGCGCTACGGCGAAGCCAAACGCAAGTTGTTCGTCTGGCCTTCCGTCAAACACGTCGTGATCAATGCTGATGATGCGTTCGGTCGGCAATTGTTGGCTGACCAAGGCATTACTGCGCAGAAATGGGCTTACGGCATCCGTCCGCAACAAGTAGGCAATATTGCCGGTTACATTCACGCCGAAAAAATTCATTACAGCCACGATGGCATTCTCGCCGAGATTGTCACGCCCTGGGGTCGGCGCTTGCTGCAAAGCCCCTTGCTAGGCGAATTCAATTTAAGCAATTTGCTGGCGGCGCTAACGGCATTGTGCGCGCAAGGTTATGCGCTCGAAGATGTCGCCACCGTGCTTGGCACGGTGCCACCTATTGCTGGCCGTATGGAGCGTTTTGGTGGTGATAAAGTGCCGCTCGTCGTTGTCGATTATGCTCACACGCCGGATGCGCTGGAAAAAGCGCTGCTGGCTTTGCGCCTGCACACAATGGGTAAAGTCGCTGTGGTCTTCGGTTGCGGCGGTGATCGCGATCGCGGCAAGCGTCCTGAGATGGGCGCGATAGCCGAGAAGCTCGCCGATTTGGTCGTGCTCAGCAATGACAATCCGCGCACCGAACAGCCCGAGCAAATTGCCGCTGATATCCGCGCCGGCATGGCGAACGCCGATGCCGTGACCTTCATTGCCGATCGGCCGCAAGCGATTGCCAAGGCATTTGCTGAACTCGGTCAACACGATGGCCTGCTGCTGGCTGGTAAAGGCCATGAATCCTATATGGATGCTGCTGGTGTACGCACACCGTATAGCGAAGTAGCCGTGGTCAGAAAATTATTGGAGCAGGCGTCATGATCAAACTTGACCTGCAGACGGTTGCCGAAGCTTGCCATGGCGAGTTGCAAGGTGAAAATCTGACGTTTCTTGGCGTCGGCACCGATACCCGCGCTGACCTGCGCGGTAAATTGTTTATCGCGATCAAAGGCGAGCGATTTGACGCTCATGATTTTGTCAGCAAAGCCGAAGAGCAGGGCGCGATTGCCCTGTTGGTCGCGCGCGCCGTGGAATCCGCCTTACCGCAAGTTATTGTCGCGGATACCCGCATCGCGATGGGCGAGTTGGCCCGGCACTGGCGCGAGCATCTGGCGCTGAAAGTGGTCGGATTAACCGGCTCGGTTGGCAAAACCACGGTCAAGGAAATGCTCGCCAGTATTCTGCGTACCGATGCCCCAACGCTGGCGACCAAGGGCAATTTCAACAACGATATCGGTGTGCCGCTGACGCTGTTTGATTTGTCCGGTGCCCACAAATACGCCGTGATCGAGATGGGGGCCAATCATAAAGGCGAAATTGGCTACTGCGCCGGTATTGCCAAGCCCAATGTCGCGCTGATCACGAAGATTGCGCCAGCCCATCTGGAAGGTTTCGGTTCGATTGAAGGTGTCGCTCACGCCAAATCGGAAATCTATCAGGCGCTGAGCAGCGATGGCATTGCCGTGCTGAACAATGAAATCGCGTTCAAAGGCATTGTCGAGAAAGCCATCGGCGGCCGTCGCTGTATTCGCTATGGTCTGCATAAAGATCACAACGATTTATATGCTGATCAGATTTCGCTGGATGATAGTGGTTGCGCGCGCTTTACCCTGCACTGTGCAGGTGAACAGATGCGCGTGCAGTTGACCCTACCCGGCGAACACAATGTCAGCAACGCGCTCGCCGCAGCGGGCGCCGCCCATGCCTTGCGGTTTTCACTGGAAAAAATCGCTACCGGTTTGGCGCAAACGCCAAGCGTCAAGGGCCGAGTCAATCAGCGCCAGGCGGAAAACGGTGCGCTGGTTATCGACGACACCTACAACGCCAATCTGACTTCGATGTGCGCGGCATTGGATTTGCTGGCCAGTAAGCCGACGCAAACCATCGCCATACTCGGTGATATGGGTGAACTTGGCGAAGCGGCGGTGGAGATGCATCGTGAAGTGGGTCAATACGCCAAGAGCAAAAATATTGCCGCGTTGTACACCCTTGGCAACTTGAGCGAGCAGATGAGCAAAGCCTTTGGCGCCGGTGCTCGCCATTTCACCTCTATCGACGAACTCAATGCGCATTTGCAGAAAACCCTGACCGGTCGTGAAGCGATTCTGGTCAAGGGGTCACGCAGCGCCAAAATGGAACGCGTTGTCGCCGCCTTATGTGGTGATGAGCAACCCGCAACAAAACAAGAACAACGGGAGACACGCTGATGTTGTTATGGCTGGCTCAATATCTGCAGCAATTCAACAGTGGATTCAACGTCTTCAATTATCTGACGTTCCGAACCATTCTGGGCGTGCTGACGGCATTGATGATTTCCTTGCTGATTGGCCCGAAAATGATCGCCTGGCTGACTCGGGTTAAAGTTGGGCAGACGGTGCGTACCGACGGTCCGCAAACGCATTTGACCAAGTCCGGCACACCGACGATGGGCGGCACACTGATTCTGGTGGCCATTGCCATCAGTACGCTGCTCTGGGCCAATCTGAACAATCGTTTTGTCTGGGTGGTGTTGCTGGTGACGATGGCGTTCGGTGTCATTGGTTTTGCTGACGATTACATCAAGCTGGTCAGAAAAGATCCGAAAGGTTTGATCGCGCGCTGGAAATATTTCTGGCAATCGGTAGTCGGTATCGCCGCCGCGGTATTCCTGTATCAGAACGCGCAATCGCCAGCGGAAACAACCTTGATCATTCCGTTTTTCAAAACCGTGTTGGTGCCGCTCGGCGCCTTTTACATGGTGTTTACTTATTTCGTCATTGTCGGCACCAGCAACGCCGTCAATCTGACCGACGGCCTTGATGGTCTGGCGATTGTGCCGACGGTGATGGTTGCGGGCGCACTCGCGGTATTCGCTTACGCAACCGGTAACACCAACTTCGCCAGCTATCTGCAAATTCCGTACATCGCTGGTGTCGGCGAAGTGGCGATTTTCTGCGGTGCCATTGTCGGTGCGGGTTTGGGATTTCTCTGGTTCAACACCTACCCGGCGATGGTATTCATGGGCGATGTTGGCGCGTTGGCCCTTGGCGCCGCGCTCGGCACCGTTGCCGTGTTGGTGCGTCAGGAATTGGTGCTGTTTGTCATGGGTGGCGTGTTCGTCATGGAAACGGTTTCGGTCATGGTGCAGGTGGCGTCATTCAAATTGACTGGTCGGCGCGTGTTCCGGATGGCGCCGATTCACCACCACTTTGAACTGAAAGGTTGGCCGGAGCCGCGCGTTATCGTCCGGTTCTGGATTATCACGGTCATTCTGGTGCTGGCCGGTTTGGCGACACTGAAGATTCGGTAAGCGAAAACGATGAGCGGAACGCACCCACCACTAAACGTCATCGTCGGTCTTGGTAAGACCGGCGTCGCCGTTGCCCGCTATTTGCAGGCACGTGGGGAGCGCTTTGCCGTTACCGATAGCCGCGTGCAGCCGCCGGGCCTTGATGAATTGAAAACAATTAACCCGCAAGTGCATTGTCTGCTCGGTGATATTTCTGCCGAGCTCTGCAGTAAAGCGGCACGCATCATTTTGTCGC
The DNA here is from genome assembly GCF_009756665.1 of Permianibacter aggregans. GTDB lineage: Bacteria > Pseudomonadota > Gammaproteobacteria > Enterobacterales > Permianibacteraceae > Permianibacter > Permianibacter aggregans. The sequence continues at coordinate 1,064,807 of NZ_CP037953.1, read as the reverse complement.
CGGGTATTGCGCTTAGCCACCCGGCGTTGCATCAAGCTCGCGCCGCCGGCGTCGAAATCATCGGCGATATCGAATTGTTCGTGCGCGAAGCGAGATCGCCGATCGTTGCCATTACTGGCTCGAACGGCAAATCGACGGTGACGGCGCTGACCGCACATTTGCTCAATCACGCTCACAAGCGTGCGCTGATTGGCGGCAACTTCGGCACCCCGGCGCTCGACTTGCTGAGCGAAGCGAAACCGGATTTTTACGTGTTGGAGCTGTCCAGCTTCCAATTGGAAACCACGCATAGCCTGTCTGCAGCGGCGGCAGCGGTATTGAATATCAGCGAAGATCATATGGATCGTTACGCCGATATCACCGCCTATGCTGAAGCAAAAGCCCGTATTTACCATCGCGCCAAGGTCGCGGTGTTCAACGCCGACGATCGGGAGACTCAGCGGGAGCTGGAGCGTGCCAAACATCGTGTGGCATTTTCTCTGCTCGATGAAAACGCCGATTACGCGCTGGTACGCATCAACGGCAAACACTGGTTGAGCGCCCATCAGGAACCGTTCATTTCCCAAACTGCACTGCCACTGCAGGGCGATCACAATGCTGCCAATGTGCTAGCCGCTGTCGCGCTTTGCGAAGCCGTTGGCGTGTCGGTAGAAAAACTTCGTGATGGTTTGCGCAGCTTTCAGGGCTTGCCTCATCGCTGCGTACTGGTGCGCGAGCGCGAAGGTGTGCGCTATTTCAATGACTCGAAAGCCACCAATGTCGGTTCAGCACTGGCGGCGATTAACGGCCTCAGCAATGTGGTCGCCGGCAAGATTGTGTTGATCGCGGGCGGCGATGCCAAAGGCCAGGACTTATCGCCATTGACCACCGTGCTGCGTCAACATGTCAGCGCGATGATTTTGATTGGCAAAGACGCCAACCGATTGGCGGCAATCAGTCCAGAACCGGTCACAACGCTGCATGCCGACAGTCTGCATCAAGCCGTCGCCTTGGCTAGCGCTCACGCTCAGGCAGGTGATGTCGTGTTACTGTCGCCGGCCTGCGCCAGCCTCGATATGTTCAAGGATTACGCCGATCGCGGTGACCAATTCACCCGCTTGGTGGAGGCGCTGCCATGAACGCCGTGCTGCAATGGATGCGTACGCCGTTTGCGAAAGCGGCAGAAGCCGATCAAGCGATGTACGACAAACCGCTGTTGATTGCGATCACGCTACTGCTGGCCTTTGGCATTTTAATGGTGACATCGAGTTCGCTGCCATTTGCACTGGAGCGTACCGGTAACGGTTTCTCGTTGGTTTATCGTCACTTGTTTTACTTGGGTCTTGCGCTTGTTGCGTCTGCGGTGGTGCTGAGCCGGCCTAGCGATTCCTGGCAGCAATGGGCCATGCATATGCTGGTGGCTTGCCTGGTGTTGCTGGTGCTGGTGTTGCTGCTTGGCCGCGAAGTCAATGGTGCCAAACGCTGGTTGGGTTTCGGCGGTTTTACCGTGCAGGTATCCGAACTCGCCAAATTGTTTGTGATCATTTATCTCGCTGATTATTTGCAGCGCCGTAATGATTTGCTGCGCACTCGTTTCGAAGGATTTATCCGGCCGCTGATGGTCATCGGGTTTGCGACGTTTCTGTTGCTACTGGAACCGGATTACGGCGCTAGTGTGGTCATCGTCGCGACCTGCTTGACGATGATGTTCCTGGCCGGAGCCAAACTCTGGCAGTTTATTGCACTGTGTCTGGTTGCGGTGGCGATGCTGGCCATTGTCGCGCTGTCGGCGAGTTATCGTTTGCAACGCTTGAAAACCTTCCTCGATCCGTGGGCTGATCCATTTGGTAGTGGTTATCAGCTGACCCAGTCGCTAATCGCATTTGGTCGCGGCGAATGGTTTGGTCAAGGGCTTGGCAATAGCCTGCAGAAACTCGCGTACTTGCCGGAGGCGCACACCGACTTCGTGTTCGCTGTGGTTGCTGAAGAGTTTGGTTTGTTTGGCGTCGTGCTGGTGCTGGCTTTATTCGCCTTTCTGGTGCTGCGCATCCTGCAAATTTCGCAAGCCGCATTGAAAGCCGAAATGCCGTTTCAGTCTTATGCCTGCGCCGGCGTCGCGACCTGGATGGCCTTGCAAGCGATGATCAACGTCGGTGTCGCCAGCGGTGCGTTGCCGACCAAAGGCTTGACGCTGCCATTCATCAGTTATGGCGGTAACGCCATCATCATCAATCTGGTGGCAATGGCTTTTGTTGTTCGCGTTGATTTTGAGCGTCGCTTGCGCAGCGCACCTCCGAAACGTCAGGAGGTCGAGGCATGAGCAAGTGTCTGATGATTGCCGCTGGTGGTACCGGTGGGCATATTTTCCCGGCGATTGCCGTTGCTGATTTGTTGCGTGAACAAGGCTGGCGCATTGTTTGGCTCGGCAGCATTGGCGGCATGGAAGAGCGCCTGGTGCCAATGCAAAACATCGAGCTGCATTTGCTGCCGGTAACCGGTTTGCGCGGCAAGTCGGTGCTGACGTTGTTACTGGCACCATGGCGTATCGTCAAAAGTGTGTGGCTGGCACGTCGCTTGATCAAAAACTCGCAAGTCGATGTGGTGCTCGGTATGGGCGGGTTTGCCAGTGGTCCTGGTGGCATTGCTGCCAAACTCAGTGGCGTACCGTTGTTGTTGCACGAACAAAATGCCATCGCCGGCATGACCAATCGCTATCTGGCGAAACTCGCCAACAAAGTGATGGCGGCGTTTCCGGAAGCTTTCCCGGCCAATGTGAACGTGGATGTCGTTGGTAATCCGGTGCGCAAAGCCATTAGTGCATCGGTACCGAATCCAGCACGTGAATCGCTGCGGGTGCTGGTCGTTGGCGGCAGCCGTGGTGCCGCTGCCTTGAATGAAACGATGCCGGAAGTGATCGCGGCGTTGCGTTCAGCGCTGGTTGAAGTCTGGCATCAGACTGGTAAAGGTCATTTGGAAAAAACGCAGAATTTGTATTTGCGTCAGCTCGACAGCGAACAAATCAAGCGCGTGCAGATCAGTGAATTTATCGACGACATGGCCAGCGCCTATGCCTGGGCCGATGTCGTCGTTTGCCGTGCCGGCGCGCTGACCGTTTCGGAGTTGGCGATGGCCGGCAAACCAGCGATTTTTGTGCCGTATCCGCATGCCGTTGACGACCACCAGTATCACAACGCGCGTTATCTCGCTGACCGTGATGCGTCGTGGATTGTCCGTCAGGGCGCGGAGTTGAAACCGAAATTAATCGAGCGCATGCAAATCTTGCTGAATGATCGTGAGGTGTTGCATACCGCGGCCCAGAAAGCCGCGAGCCTGGCACAGCCGCTAGCCGGCCGGCAGGTGGCTGAAGCTTGCGTCGCGTTGGCGCAAGGAGTGTAACGATGAACCAGACTTATCATATTCCGGAAATGCGCCGCATTCGCCACATCCATTTCATCGGCATAGGTGGCGCTGGTATGGGCGGTATTGCCGAAGTATTGCTGAACCAGGGTTACCAGATTTCCGGCTCCGACATGAGCGAAAACTCGGTGACCCAGCGTCTGAAAAACTTTGGCGCGAAAGTGTTCAAAGGCCACGACAAGCAGCATATCGATGGCGTCGATGTCGTCGTTGTTTCGACCGCGATCAAACCAGATAACGTTGAGTTGAACGCCGCCCGCGAAGCGCGTATTCCGGTGGTGCCGCGTGCCGAAATGCTGGCCGAGTTGATGCGCTTTCGCCATGGCATCGCGGTCGCCGGCACCCATGGCAAAACGACTACAACCAGTTTGATCGCTTCGATCATGGCCGAAGGTGGCATGGACCCGACCTTTGTTATCGGCGGCTTGCTGAATCGGGTTGGCACCAATGCCAAACTCGGCAACAGCCGTTATCTGGTCGCCGAAGCGGATGAAAGTGATGCCTCGTTCCTGCATCTGCAACCAATGGTATCGGTCGTCACCAATATCGATGCCGATCACATGGACACCTACAAAGGCGATTTCGAAACGCTGAAAAATGTGTTCATCGATTTTCTGCACAACCTGCCGTTCTATGGTCTGGCTGTGCTGTGCACTGATGATGAAACGGTGCGTGAAATCATCCCGCGTGTGACCCGACCGGTGATCACCTACGGTTTCGACGATGATGCTGATGTCCGTGGCAGCAATTTGCGTCAAGCCGGTGGCGTTAGCCAGTTCGATGTGCATCGCGCTGACAAGCCGGTGCTGTCGGTCAGTTTGAGTTTGCCTGGTCGCCACAATGTGCTGAACGCCTTGGCGGCGATTGCCGTGGCGACCGAAGAAGGTGTCGAAGACGAAGCGATTGTGCGAGCACTGGCGCATTTCAACGGCGTTGGTCGCCGCTTTCAGTCGCTAGGTGATTTCGCCATCGAGCAAGGAAAAGTATGGCTCGTTGATGATTACGGTCATCACCCGCGTGAAGTCGATGCCGTCATCAAAGCCATTCGCGCCAACTGGCCAGAGCGTCGCTTGGTCATGGTGTATCAACCGCACCGTTATACCCGGACTCGTGATTTGTACGAAGACTTTGCCTCGGTGCTGTCCGATGTCGATGCACTCGTCATGATGGATGTTTACAGCGCCGGTGAAACACCGATTGCTGGCGCCGACAGTCGTTCGCTGTGCCGGACGATTCGTGCCCGCGGCAAGCTCGACCCGATTTTTGTTGAGCACAAATCGCAGTTGCCGGAGGTGTTGAAGAATGTGCTGCGTGACGGTGATTTGCTGTTGACCCAGGGTGCTGGCGATATTGGTGGCATCAGCCGGCAACTGGCGCAATCGAATTTGAATTTTACCGCGTTGCAGACGCAATGGAGTGACTCGTGATGCGTTCATCGCTTCCGGATGTAAGAACATTTGGCAAAGTCGCCGTGCTATTTGGCGGCAGATCTTCCGAGCGCGAAGTGTCGCTGCGCAGCGGCAAGGCCGTGCTTGAGGCACTACAGCGCAGCGGCGTTGATGCGCATGGTGTTGATGGCATTGGTGATTTTCTGCTGACGCTGAAATCGCAAGGTTTCGCCCGGGTGTGGAACGCGATGCATGGTCGTGGCGGCGAAGATGGGCAAGTACAAGGCGCGCTGCAATTGCTCGGCATCCCGTGTACTGGTTCCGGTGTTGCTGCCTCGGCGTTGGCGATGGACAAGATGCGCAGCAAACAATTATGGATGGGCATTGGTTTACCGACGCCAAATTTTCAGGTGGTGTCAGCTGATATGGTCGAAAGCGAGCAGGGTGCGCGCGCGATTTTTGCCCGCCTTGGTCCGATTGTCATGGTCAAACCGTCAAACGAAGGTTCCAGCGTCGGCATGGCCAAAGTCGATTCGATTGAAGGCTTACGCAACGCGGTTACCGCCGCGACCGAATTTGATCGCACGGTGATCGTCGAGCGGTTTATTCGTGGCCCGGAATTTACCGTTGGCATCGTTGGCGATGAAGTGCTGCCGAGCATCTCGATGTCAACGCCGCGCGATTTTTACGATTACCAAGCGAAGTATCACAGCACGACGACGATCTATAACTGCCCCAGCGGTTTGGATGAACGCGATGAACAGCAGCTGCGCGAACTGGCGAAGTGGGCGTATGACTCGCTTGGCTGCAAGGGCTGGAGCCGCGTTGATGTCATGCGCGACGAAGCCAGCAAGGAATTTTTTGTATTGGAAGTGAACACGGTACCGGGCATGACCGAAACCAGTCTGGTGCCTAAGGCAGCAAAAGTTGCCGGCATGAGTTTTGAAGAGCTCTGCCTGCGAATTTTGCAGTCAGCGATGTAAGGAACAGAACGGCCATGTCTCACGCCACGCGCAAACAAGCGGATGCACCGAGCATGCTGGAGCGACTACGTCGCATCCTGCCGCTGGCGGGCGCACTGCTGTTGCTGATTGGCGCGACCGTCGCGGTCAACTGGATGCAAGTGGAATTTGCCAAACAAGACGAATGGCAAATGCAGCGCGTGCGCATTGTTGGCGAGCTGCGGCAAGTAACGGTCAGCGAAATTCTTGAGGTGTTGTCCGTAAAAAACGGACAAACCTTGGCTGATGTCGATATGCCGGCGTTGACCGACAAGGTGGCGATGTTGCCGTGGATTCGTTCAGTGGAGTTGCGTCGCCAGTTTCCGGGCGAGTTGGTGGTCAGCATTGTCGAGCGAGAGCCGTGGCTGCGTTTGAACGACAACGCGCTGGTTGACGCCGAAGGTGAAGCGTTTATGCCGAGGAATGTTGCGGCGTTTGCCCACCTGCCGCAGCTGCAAACCGATATCGGCAACCTGCACTTGGCACAACAGGAATATGGCCATGCCAACAAAGCCTTGCAACCAGTGGGTTTGAGTGTCGCGGTGCTAACGCTGAATGCCCGTGGTGCCTTGAGCTTGCAATTGAATAATGGCGTAGCGTTGATGTTTGGCCGTAACGACTGGCAACCGCGTCTGGAGCGTTTTGTCAGCTTGTTTCCAGGCTTGAGCAGCGAAGGCCAATTACCGCTTTATGTGGACTTGCGTTACGACACCGGTTTTGCCGTGGCCTGGCCGGACAAAGACACGGAAAAAGCGCCGAAGACGGCGGGATTATGATGAGGAAAAGCATGGCTAAGAATACTGAGAAAAAACTCATCGTCGGTTTGGATATCGGCACTTCGAAAGTGGTGGCGATCGTCGGGGAAATTACGCCGGATGGTGATGTCGATATCATCGGTATCGGCTCGCACCCTTCGCGTGGTTTGAAGAAAGGTGTTGTCGTCAATATCGAGTCGACAGTACAGTCGATTCAGCGCGCCGTGGAAGAGGCTGAATTGATGGCTGGTTGTCAGATCCATTCAGTCTACGCCGGCATTGCTGGTTCACATGTGCGTAGCCTTAATTCACACGGCATTGTCGCGATTCGCGATACTGAAGTAACACAAGAAGACGTGAATCGCGTCATCGATGCTGCACGTGCCGTGGCGATTCCGGCTGATCAGCGCATTCTGCATGTGCTGCCGCAAGAATTTATTATCGACAACCAGGAAGGTATTCGTGAGCCGATTGGCATGTCCGGTGTGCGTTTGGAAGCGAAAGTGCATATTGTTACCGGTGCCGTCAGTTCCGCCCAGAACATTGTCAAATGCGTGCGCCGCTGTGGCCTCGAAGTTGACGAAATCATTCTTGAACAAGTCGCCTCCAGTTACGCGGTGTTGACCGAAGATGAAAAAGAGCTGGGCGTTTGCCTGATCGATATCGGTGGTGGCACGACTGATATCGCCATCTTCACCCAGGGTGCAATTCGCCACACCCACGTCATTCCGATTGCTGGCGACCAAGTAACCAATGACATCGCCGTGGCCCTGCGTACACCGACTCAGTACGCCGAAGACATCAAGATCAAATATGCCTGCGCGTTGAAACAGTTAACGGCGCTTGACGACACCATCGAAGTGCCGGGCATGGGCGATCGGGAACCACGCCGGATGTCGCGCCAGATCCTCGCTGATGTCGTCGAGCAGCGCTATGAAGAGTTGTTCCAGTTGGTGCAGGCAGAACTGCGTCGCAGCGGTTTTGAAGAACTGATCGCCGCCGGCATTGTGCTGACCGGTGGCGCGGCGAAAGTGCAGGGCGTTATTGAATTGGCTGAAGAGGTCTTCCATGTGCCGGTGCGTTTGGGGGTGCCGCAGTACGTGCAAGGATTGGTCGATGTCGTGCGTAATCCGATTCACGCCACTGGCGTCGGTTTGTTGCTGTATGGCAAGCAACATGCTGGCAATGCCCATATCGGTGGTAATCACAGTATTGATGAAAGTGTTGGCAACTTCTTCGGCAAAGTGAAGAAGTGGTTTGGCGGTTTTTGATTTTTTTAACGGATATGGAAGGCGCTTTACGGAGTCCTTCGATAGCAGTGAAGCCTGCGTAGCAGGCATAACAAAAGGGGGTAACACACATGGCTTTAACATTTGAGTTTTTGGACAACGCGAACGACAACGCGGTGATCAAAGTCATCGGCGTTGGCGGTGGTGGCGGTAACGCCATCAATCACATGGTCGATGCCAATATTGAAGGCGTCGATTTCATCGCGGCAAACACCGACGCGAAAGCGCTGAAATTGTCGAAGGCACGAACCACGGTGCAGCTCGGCAGCAATCTGACCAAGGGTTTGGGCGCTGGCTCGAATCCGGAAATCGGCAAGCAGGCGGCGCTGGAAGAAAAGTCGCACATCCAGGAAGTGCTGGAAGGCGCTGACATGGTGTTCATCACGGCCGGCATGGGTGGTGGTACCGGCACTGGTGCCGCACCGATCGTTGCCCAGATTGCCAAAGACATGGGCATCTTGACCGTCGCGATTGTCACTCGTCCGTTCAAGTTCGAAATGAACAAGCGTACCCAGGTGGCCGAGTGCGGTATCACCGAATTGCGCAAAGCCGTTGATTCGTTGATCGTCATTCCGAACGACAAAGTGCTGCAGGTGTATGGTGGCGCAAAAATGACCGAAGCGTTCCGTAACGCCGATGCGGTGTTGCGTGGTGCCGTGCAGGGTATCGCCGACTTGATTACCCGTCCGGGTTTTATCGGTACCGACTTCGCCGACGTGCGTACCGTCATGAGCGAGCAGGGCATGGCGATGATGGGTTCCGGTATTTCTTCGGGCGAAGGTCGCGCTCGTCGCGCCGCAGAGCTGGCGGTTCGCAGCCCACTGTTGGAAGACGTCAACCTGGCTGGTGCCCGTGGCATTCTGGTCAACATCACGGCAAGCGAAGACATGTTGATCGACGAGTACGAGGAAGTCGGCAAGGTGCTGGAATCGTTTGCCGCTGCCGATGCCTCGGTAAAAATCGGTACCGCGATGGACAACAACCTTGGTGACGAAATGCGCGTAACGGTAGTAGCCACTGGCTTGGGACGTACGCAAACCGAGGAAAAGCCTTCGGTCCGGGCGGTAGTGCCGCCACGTCAAACCGACGGCCGTCCGGACTATGGTCAACTCGACCGCCCGGCGATTATCCGCAATAACCCGCAAACCCCGGTCACCAAAATGGTTGCCGGCAGCGACTTGGAGTACCTGGATATCCCGGCCTTTCTGCGTAAGCAGGCGGACTGAAATCTCGGCACTCGTATAGAAAGGTCGCTGAGCCCGCTGGTTTGGCGAACCTGGTTTGCTGAAGTTGGGTTTGCTATGAGGTATCGACGCGCCGTTGTTTTTCTGGCTACCCCCTTTGCCGGGGGAATGACGGCGTGTCGGCTTCAAATGACACGGTTTAATAAATCGGTAATAAGCCGCAATTATCGCGATGATTGCCGGCTGGCAAGGCCTACAGGCTTGACTTGCTGGCCAGATGAGTGCCTAATTGCACACCTTTTGACCACTTCTGGTACATCTGTTACCCGAAGTGCAGGACATCCCCGCTTCGGGGAGCTCGGTATGGAACTCCACAGGTTTACCGCAGCCCAAGGTTTCGGGCCGCATCAGGAGTCTTTCACATGATTAAACAGCGAACACTGCGCACCGCCATCCGCGCCACTGGCGTCGGTTTGCACAGCGGTGAAAAAGTGATGCTGACCTTGCGTCCTGCGCCTGCTGATGCCGGCATCATTTTCCGCCGGGTCGATCTGAACCCGGTCGTCGAGATTGTTGCCGAGCCGGAAAACGTCGGCGACACAACCATGTCGACCTGCTTGATCAAAGATGGCGTCAGGATCTCCACCGTCGAACACCTACTAGCTGCGATTGCCGGCCTCGGTATCGACAATGCCTATATAGATGTCAGTGCCCCGGAAATTCCGATCATGGATGGCAGCTCCGGCCCGTTCGTGTTTCTGATTCAGTCGGCGGGCATCGTTGAGCAGAACCGTCCGAAGCGTTTCATCAAAATCAAGAAACGCATTGAAGTCACCGAAGGCGACAAGTCGGCCGTGTTCGAGCCGTTCGATGGCTTCAAAATTGATTTCACCATTGATTTCAAGCACCCGGTTTTTGCCCAGAGCGCCCAGCGCGCCGTGGTCGACTTGAGCTCGACCTCGTTCGTCAAAGAAGTCAGTCGGGCCCGTACCTTTGGCTTTATGAATGACATCGAATACCTGCGCTCGAAGAACCTGGCGCTCGGCGGTTCGATGGACAACGCCATCGTGCTCGATGAGTACCGCATCCTTAACAGTGATGGTCTGCGTTACGACGATGAGTTCGTCAAACACAAGATTCTCGATGCCATTGGCGACCTGTACCTGATGGGCCACAGCCTGATCGGCGCGTTCACGGCCGTCAAATCTGGTCACGCACTGAACAACAAGCTGTTGCGTGCCCTGAAAGCCGACGCGGAGGCTTGGGAACTGGTGACCTTTGAAGAGCAGGACAGCACAGCACCGATTTCCTATCTGCTGAATCCGGTGCATGCCGCTTAAGCAGTCGTTTAAAAAAGAAAGCCCGCCATTAGGCGGGTTTTCTTTTGTTGGGGAATATGGATTTGTGACGATTGCCGAAGTATCCAGATACCGAAAGCGACTAAACTTTAGCCGTTATTGGCGCTGATTCTGACTTTGATTTCCTTGATATGGGCATAACCTGTGCTGCTGAGTGCGGCCAGTAGTTGCGGCTCCATATAGCGCAGCCGGGTGGCGGAAGCGGCTTGGGCGGCGGTCAGTTCCAGTTGGTTCGATGCGATGCCGGTAACCCGGACTTGACCCTTCAGGCTTGCAGGAAGTACCGCCGCTAGGGTATGGTCTAGCGCCTCGAACTGGGCCATACGGTCCAAAAGGGCCTTTAACGGACCGTCTGGACGGTCTAACAAACCGGCGATGGATTGCGCGGATTTTGGGCGGTTCATGTCTGTTTTCCGGAAGGAAGCGGGCAATAAATTAACGGCTCGAAGAGCATAACACGTTACCCACGCGCTCCACGCAAACCGATTTGCGGCAGCGATGGTGGATAATGAAACGAGACATACGCCATGTTGCTGACACTGATTACCCATACAAGAAGCGGTGCCAAAAGCTTGCGTGTCGGGCGTGCGAGTCAGGGCCTTTTTGTCCTGCTCGGCTTGGGGCTTTTGACGCTTTCCGGCTTTACCGGCTACACGCTGGCGCTGAAATGGCATCCGAACGGCGCGATCAGCGAATCGACCGTTGTCAATTGGCAGAACGAATTATCGGCCCAGCGTGAAGCGCTGGAGCACGCCCGCGAGGCATCAAAAAACCAGATTACTTCGCTCGCTACCCGAGTTGCTCGCCTGCAGGCACAACTGACTCGTCTGGAGGCAATGGGCGAGCGCGTTACCGAGTTGATCGGTCTTGACGGTAAAGAATTCGATTTTGGCGTTGCGCCGGCTCTCGGTGGTCCTGAGTCCAGCTACAGCCAGGCTCCCAATACCTCGCCGCTGGAATTCATCAGCCAGATGGATGCGATGAGCGCGCAACTGGAAACCCGTGGTCGCCAGCTAGCCGTATTGGAATCGCTGTTGCTCGACAAACATATGGGCACTGAAAAGCTGATTTCTGGCCGTCCGGTCGAAACCGGCTATATCAGCTCATACTTTGGTTATCGCACCGATCCGTTTCATGGCGGTGCAGCGTGGCATAACGGTGTGGATTTTTCGGCACCAGCCGGTAGCGATGTCATTGCCACCGCTGCAGGTGTTGTCACCTTTGCTGGCAATATGGCTGGCTATGGCAACTTGGTGGTTGTCAGCCATGGCGACGGGTTGCAAACCCGTTATGGTCATAATTCGAAGATGGTCGTCAAAGTCGGTGATCTGGTGCGCAAGGGCCAGGTGATTGCCAAAGTCGGCTCCACTGGTCGCTCCACTTCACCGCATGTACATTACGAAGTTGTGCGCGATGGCTTGTTCCTGAATCCGGCCAAGTTCCTGGCCAATAAATAAGCAATTCCGCGTTTCATCACAAAAGGCGCTAAACAGCGCCTTTTTTGTTGGCTGACGCTTGAAAGCTTCCGAAACGGTCGCCATCTGGTTATTCACATCGCACATCCGCCCTAAAGCCGGTAAAATGCCCGCCCTGCTGTGGAAGGCGCGTTTTCGCGTCGTGCACTGTCCGATTACAACAAGACTGAGAGTTGGATTTTCATGTTCGCTTCGTTTTTGACCCGCATTTTTGGTAGCCGCAATCAACGCCTCGTCAAACGCTACCGCAAGGCGGTCGAGTCGATTAACGTATTGGAAGAGCAATTCAAGGCGCTCAGCGATGAACAGCTGAAAGCGAAAACCGATGAATTCCGCCAGCGTTTGCAGCAAGGCACCAGCCTGAATGATTTGTTACCGGAAGCGTTTGCGGCTGTGCGCGAGGCTGGCAAGCGTACGCTCGGCATGCGCCATTTCGATGTCCAGATGATCGGCGGCATGGTGCTGCATGATGGCAAGATTGCCGAGATGCGTACCGGTGAAGGTAAAACCCTGGTGGCAACGCTGCCTGCTTATTTGAACGCACTGAGCGGTAAAGGCGTGCACGTCGTTACCGTCAACGATTACCTGGCCTCGCGTGACGCCAACTGGATGCGTCCGGTATACGAAGCGCTGGGTATGACGGTTGGTGTCATTTTGTCCCAGCAAGCGGGCCATGAAAAACGCGCCGCCTACGCTGCCGATATCACCTACGGCACCAACAACGAATTTGGTTTCGATTACCTGCGCGACAACATGGCGTTTTCGCTGGAAGAAAAGGTCCAGCGCGATCTGAACCATGCCATTGTCGACGAAGTCGACTCGATTTTGATCGACGAAGCCCGTACTCCGTTGATCATTTCCGGTGCCGTTGAAGGTTCAAATGAACTGTACAAACGCATTGATGCCTTGATTCCAAAACTGATCCGTCAGGAATCTGAAGAGGAAACCGGCGAGGGTGATTACTACCTCGACGAAAAATCCCGTCAGGCTTACCTGACCGAGAAAGGTCAGGAAAAAGTGGAAGAGCTGTTGATCGAATCCGGATTGCTCGGTGAAGGCGACAGCCTGTATGCGGCCAGCTCGATTCAACTGCTGCATCATGTTTACGCGGCGCTGCGTGCTCATTCCCTGTTCAAGAAAGATGTCGATTACATCGTTCGCGATGGTCAGGTGATGATCGTCGATGAGCATACCGGTCGTATCATGCATGGCCGTCGTTGGTCCGAAGGTCTGCATCAGGCCGTTGAAGCCAAAGAGCGCGTCGAGATTCAAAGCGAAAACCAGACGCTGGCTTCGACGACGTTCCAGAATTATTTCCGCTTGTACAACAAACTGTCTGGTATGACAGGTACTGCGGATACCGAAGCGTTCGAGTTTCAACAAATTTACGGTTTGGAAGTTGTGGTCATTCCGACCAACAAACCGATGGTCCGCAAAGACATGCCGGATCTGGTTTACCTGAACAAGCAAGACAAATACAAAGCGATTGTTGAAGACATCGTTGAGCGCACCAAGAATGGCCAGCCGGTGCTGGTCGGTACCGCGTCGATTGAGTCCTCGGAAATTCTGTCGAAATACCTGAAAGGCAAAGGCATCGATCACCAGGTGTTGAACGCCAAATTCCACGAAATGGAAGCCTCGATCGTTGCCCAGGCGGGTCGTCCTGGCAAAGTCACGATTGCCACCAACATGGCCGGTCGTGGTACCGACATTGTGCTCGGTGGTTCGCTGCAAGCCGATTTGGCGGAGCTCTCAGAAGACGCCACTGACGAAGACAAAGAACGCGTTCGCGAGGAATGGCAACAGCGTCATGCCCAGGTACTGGAAGCGGGTGGTTTGGCCATCATCGGTACCGAGCGTCATGAATCACGCCGTATCGATAATCAGCTGCGTGGTCGTTCTGGTCGTCAGGGCGACCCGGGTAGTTCGCGTTTCTATCTGTCGATGGAAGACGATTTGATGCGCATTTTCGCCTCCGAGCGGATGGCGATGATGATGCAGAAAATGGGTTGGGCCGAAGGTGAGGCGCTGGAGCATCCGTGGGTCAACAAAGCCATTGAAAATGCTCAGCGCAAAGTCGAAGCACGCAACTTCGATATCCGTAAGCATTTGCTTGAGTTCGATGATGTCGCCAACGATCAGCGTAAAGTGATTTACCAACAGCGCGCCGAAGTCATGGCCAGCCAGGATGTCTCGGAAACCATCCAAGGCATGATGGAAAGCACGCTGGTTGATACGATCAACAACCACATTCCGCCGCAAAGCCTGGAAGAAATGTGGGATGTCGAAGGCCTGGAATCGTCGCTAAAGAAAGATTTTGCGCTCGAATTACCGGTCAGTCAGTGGCTGAAAGAAGAAAAGAACCTGAACGAACAAGGTATTCGCGACCGCGTGCTCAGCGCTGCCAAAGAAACCTATGCGGCAAAAGAAGCTCAGGTCGGTGCACCAATTATTCGCCATTTCGAGAAACAAGTGCTGCTGCAGAACATCGACTCGCATTGGCGTGAACATTTGGCGGCGATGGATTACTTACGTCAGGGCATTCATCTGCGCGGTTTCGCTCAGAAAAACCCGAAACAGGAATACAAGCGCGAAGCGTTCGAGCTGTTCGCCAATATGCTGGAGCGGATCAAGTTTGAAGTGATCAGCATTCTGTCACGGGTACAAGTGCGTTCCGAGTCGGAAGTCGAACGCATGGAGCGCGAACAGCGCGAAGCCGCCGAACGTCAGAAGCTGCAGTTCCAGCATGCACAGGCAACCGCAATGGCTGGTGGTGATGATGACGAGGCCGAAGCCGACGCGGCGCAAGCTCCGGTCCGTGTTGGTCAGAAAGTTGGCCGCAATGAGCTCTGCCCTTGCGGTTCCGGCAAAAAGTATAAGCACTGCCATGGTGCCGTTGCTTAATGCTTCCAGTCATCTAGGCAATAAATTAAAAAGGACACACCGTGTCCTTTTTTTCTGCCCATTTTCTTTTTGAGCGTCACGAAATGGATAAACGGAAAATCATTGATGTCGCGGCCGCCGCCATTGTTGATGGTCAAGGACAAGTGCTGTTAGCCCAGCGACTCGCGCACCTGCATCAAGGCGGAAAGTGGGAATTTCCCGGCGGAAAATTTGAGCCGGGTGAGACGGCTGAACAGGCCTTGCTGCGCGAACTGCATGAAGAGCTTGATATTACCGTCCATGATTATCAACCACTGATTCGCCTGGTGCATCAGTATCCGGAAAAATCGGTGCGCCTGCATGTATTTACCGTGACCCGGTTTTCCGGTTTGCCAAAAGGGAAAGAAGGGCAGGCATTGCAGTGGGCTGATATCAGCCGCTTGCGCAGCTTTCAATTCCCGGATGCCAACTATCCGATTGTTTCTGCCGTGCAATTGCCGGATCTGATGTTGATCACGCCAGCGTTGGCAAGCTTCAACAATGATGTCGATCAGCTGATGCTTTTTCTTCAACAAAAAGTTGCGAATGGCGTATCACTAATGCAGCTGCGATTGCCGGATTGTGATGACGCGACTTATCTCGACATTGTTAAGCGGTTACAAGCAAGCGGTTTGCTTGAACGATGTCGACTGATGCTGAATCGCAATCCGAAATTGATGGCGCGATTTGCCAATGTAGGTTGGCATATATCCGGTGAACACGTTGAAGCCGCACAAGCGATACTGGCAAAAGGTACGCGGCCGGATTGGCTTTCAACCAGTGTTCACAGTCGCGATGAATGGCATACACGCCGCATGCTGGAACCGGATTTTGTTTTGCTTTCGCCGGTGAAAGCCACGGCATCGCATCCGGACAGAATCGCCCTGGGATGGGAGCAATTCGCTGAAATTGCCGAAGAAATGAATTGCCCTGTTTTTGCCTTAGGTGGCATGAACACGGCGGATTTGATTTACGCCAAACAGAACGGCGCTCAAGGCATTGCGGGGATCCGTTGTTTTCAGTAAGACGATTAAACGATCCCAAGCTTTCTGCTAATGCTCGTCATCGCCATTATCGGTTTGCAATACGGGTTGTCCCGGAATGCGGTGCCCTTCGCTGGCCCATTCGCCCAAATCGATCAAGCGGCAGCGGTCAGAACAAAAGGGCCGAAATGGATTGTTCTTATCGTAAACAATGGATTTATGACACTGTGGGCAGCGCACGATCAGTGGTGGTTTCTTGCTCATGAAAAAAATATCAGATTAACCGCATAGAGCGTAAGTAAAAGGATGGGCCGCTTTAACGTACTGAACACCGTAGGTATCCGTCACTTCCGCCAGTCGAATCACGCAACGTTGGCGACCGCTGCTGACTTCCGGAAAATGTCGGGCATCGTGTTCAATACGAATGCGCAACAACTGCCCCTGTACCGGTTCGAGCTGGAAATAGCCTTCATCGAAACTGGCATCACGCCAATGGCTGTTTTCCCGCATCAATCGCAGCAATACATCAATCGTCGTGCGAATGACGCGCAGCTCATTACCCCAAGCCTCGAATTGTTGCTGGCGTAGTTTGACGTCCTGATTCAGGAACACATGCAAGCGGGGTAGATCACAGGCAACGGTGCCGCCTGGCAGCGAATAACGATTTTTTACTGCGTGCAGAAACTCCTGATCTTTCAGTTTGGCGCAAAACTTGCCCGGGTAGCTGACAATCCAGTGATGCAGCTTTTGCAGTTGCTCGCGAAATTTCTGCAGCTTGTCCAGATCGATGTCAGGACTGCGGCGAAAGTTATCGAGCACGGCTATTTGCTTGTCGAGATCGCTGTGCAGGTCGGCTCGCAACTCGCCCAGATCAATCATTTCAAGTAGCTCGAAAAGTGGCGCAAACGCCGCGTAGTGGCAAGCGACATCGGATTGCCGAATCAGCTGGAAATAGCGAGAAAAGGTCTGTTCCAGGCGCAGATAGTTGCGGAGCTTTTCGTTCAGCGGTTGCTCGAAGATGCGGGTCATGCGCCAGAGGCGTTTTGCGCCAAGTTCAGGTATAGGTGATGCAATTGTAAAACGTTTGCAGTGAGTTCGTCATAATCGCCTTCATTGACGATGAAATCGTTGGCGATGCGCTGACGTTCTTCATCGCTGCTCTGAGCGGCAAGAATCTGGCGAGCATCCAGTTCGGTGATACCGTCCCGTTGCATCAGGCGCGCTATTCGGGTCGATTCGCTGCATCGCACCAGTAGAATGCGATCGTACTGTTCGGCCTGGTTGGTTTCCGCCAGCAGAGGAATGACGAAAATCTGGTAAGGCGCCGGCTGTTGCGCTGAGGTTTGCTGCATCCATTGCCGGATCAGCGGATGCAGAATCGCGTTGGTATCGGTTCGAGCCTGGTTGTCGTTAAAGATAATGCCACGCAGCGCTCGACGGTCCAGTGTGCCATCGGCAGTCAGAATGTCCTCACCGAAACGTTTGACGAGTTGCTGGAGTCCTTCACTGCCCGGTTCAACAACGGCACGGGATGCGACATCGGCATCGATGATCGGAACGCCAAGCTTGGCGAACGCGTCGGACACCGCGGTTTTGCCACTGGCAATGCCGCCGGTCAACGCCACTCGCAACATCCCGATCTCCTTAACTTAGTCCCGATGCGCGCAAATAGGCGCCAACAATATTCGGTCCAAAAAACATGCTGACCCAGCCAGCAATCGCCAGATAAGGGCCAAACGGAATCTGGCGATCCTTGTCCTTGCTCAGCAACATCATGCCACCGCCAATGACCAAACCGGCAACGGCAGAAAGGATAATGATCAACGGTAATTGCTGCCAACCCAGCCAGGCACCCAAGGCGGCCAGCAGCTTGAAATCGCCATAACCCATGCCTTCTTTACCGGTCAGGATCTTGAACGCCCAATACACCGACCACAGACTTAAGTAACCGGCGACAGCTCCGATGATCGCAGCAGGAAGCGGCACGAAACCATTATTGATATTGAACAGCAAGCCCGCCCAAAGTAGCGAATAGGTCAACTGATCCGGCAGTAGTTTCTGGTCCCAGTCTATTCCCGACATGGCAATCAAAAGGCCAGTGAAAACCAGTGCGCCAAACGTCAGATAATCAAAACCAAATTGCCAGGCTGAAAAACCAAACGCCAATGCCGTCAGCAACTCAACCAACGGATAACGAACGCTGATCCGTGCTTTGCAATGCGAACACTTTCCGCGAAGAAGCAGGTAACTGATAATCGGAATATTGTGCCAAGCCGGAATCGGTGTCTGGCAATGTGGGCAAGCCGAGCGAGGCAATACCAAACCAAAATCATCCGCCACTTTCTGTTTCGCACTACCACTGACCTTTAATCCCTCTTCCGTCAGCAACTCGGTGGCATCACCAATCCACTGCCGATGCAAAATCTTCGGCAGCCGATAAATAACGACATTCAGAAAGCTACCAAGAATAGCTCCAAAAACAGCAACGGCGATCGAGAAATACATTCGATCGCCGTTGAATAGATCGGCAAAAATCATTATTAGATGGCTTTACCCAAGTTAAAGATTGGTAGATACATGGCGATAATCAATCCGCCAACAACCACGCCAAGCACAGCCATGATAATCGGCTCTAACAGCGCGCTGAGTGAATCGACGGCATCATCGACTTCGGCTTCGTAAATATCAGCAACTTTGGACAGCATGCTGTCCAAAGAGCCTGATTCTTCGCCGATAGCAACCATCTGTACAACCATATTTGGAAAAACACCTGACGATTGCATGGCCAAATTCATTTGAGTACCAGTGGTTACGTCATCGCGAATCTTCAAGATTGCGTTCCGATAAACCACATTACCAGAGGCGCCTGCTGCTGACTCCAACGCTTCGACTAACGGCACACCCGCCGCAAACGTCGTGGAAAGTGTGCGGGCATAACGCGCAATGGCTGCTTTATGAAGAATCATACCCACCACTGGCATCTTCAGTATTACGCGCTCTTTACCATCACGAAATTTCTGAGAGGTTCGATTCAAGTAACCAAATCCGAATGAGGCAGCAACGATGGCAATGAGGTACACATACCATGTTTCCTGAAGAGACCTCGATATGCCTAATACAAACTGTGTAAAGGCCGGCAAGTCTGCGCCAAAGCTCTTGAACATGTCCTCGAACATGGGAACAACGAAAAGCAACAAAATGGCTGTCACGATTACGGCAACAACTAATACTGCTATCGGATAAAAAAGCGCCTTCTTAATTTTTGCTTTGATGCGCTCCGTTTTTTCCTTATACGTGGCAATCCGGTCAAGCATTTGCTCCAGTGCACCAGACTGCTCCCCTGCTGCCACGAGGTCGCAAAATAATGGGTCGAACTCTTTAGGATGTTTACGAAGCGACTCATGGAAAGGTGCACCGGCTTCAACATCCGCTTTGATGTTCAGCATCAACTCCTGAACTGCTGGCTTATCATTCCCTTTCCCGATAATTTCAAAACTCTGAACCAATGGCACGCCCGCCTTCATCATTGTCGCTAATTGGCGTGACACGAGAGAAATATCGGATGCCGTTATGGGTTTCTTTCGGGGGGCAAACAGATCCGCTGCTTTACGATTGACCTTAACTGGAACCAGGCCTTGTTTTCTAAGATGGGCTTTGACCAAAGCTTCATTGGAGGCCTGCATTTCACCTTTGAGTTTCTGGCCTTTTTTATCGGTTCCAATCCAAACGTAGGTTTTCTGTTTTTCAACAGTCTGCTTTTGGCGGGTAATCGCCCCTGGCCGTGGTTTGACCGGAACTTCTTTTTTAACCGCTTGCAATGCCATATGAAAAATCCTCAACCAACGTAATGGGATTATTCAATACTATAACCTAAGAGCTTGAAATACTGTGGGTTTCTTGGCGAAATCCGAGGAATATTGGGTCTCCCAACCTTCTTGTTGCAGTGCGGTGGACCACGTTAGGCTCAATTGGAGCATTTTGTCACTTTGAAAAGCATACACCCAAAAATGCCGCGATACATCCGCAGAAGGGCCCCAGTAATGGGTACCTAATAGTTTAGTCAGACGTTACTCGGTTTATTTCCTGCAGACTACTAACGCCTTGTCTGGCCTTCTCCAGCCCTGAACTACGCAAGTCAGAAATGCCTTCAGCTCTCATTTGATCGGCGATTTCAATTGCATTCCCACCACGCATGACAATCCTACTAATTTCGTTAGATACGGGCATAACCTCGTATATACCTACCCGTCCTTTATAACCATTGTTACAGTTGTCACAACCAACAGGCTCGTAGAGCGTCAAGGTCTCTGCTTCATCCTCTCGGAAACCTTCTTTAAGCAGCGCTTCCGCCGGGATTTTCACCGGCTTTTTGCAATGAGAGCAAAGGCGCCGAGCCAAGCGTTGAGCGATAATTAGGTGTACTGTTGTAGCAATATTGAATGGCGCAACTCCCATGTTTACCAAGCGTGTCAAGGTTTCTGGAGCACTGTTGGTATGAAGAGTCGAGAGCACCAAGTGTCCTGTTTGAGCTGCCTTAATAGCAATCTCGGCCGTTTCGAGGTCTCGAATTTCGCCAACCAGAATTACGTCAGGATCTTGGCGCAGGAAGGCGCGCAGCGCCATAGGGAACGTCAATCCGGCTCTTGGATTGACTTGAACTTGGTTAACGCCCGGCAGGTTAATCTCGACCGGGTCTTCGGCCGTTGAAATATTCGTTTCCTCATCGTTAAGAATGTTTACAGCGGTATAAAGCGAAACGGTTTTCCCTGAACCAGTTGGACCAGTTACCAATACCATGCCCTGTGGTTTGGCGATCGCGTCCATAAAGGACTTTTTCTGCACTGGCTCATAACCCAGCGCATCGATACCGAGCATCGCAGAGCTTGGGTCCAGAATACGCATAACGACCTTTTCGCCCCAGAGTGTGGGCAAGGTCGAAACACGAAAATCGATGGCCTTGTTCTTACTCAACTTCATCTTGATCCGGCCATCCTGTGGTACGCGCCGTTCAGCGATATCCAAACGAGACATTACCTTTAAACGTGCGGCCAAGCGGCTGGCAAGATTTACCGGTGGACTAGCCATCTCTTTGAGTACGCCGTCAACCCTGAAACGAACGCGGTATTCCTTTTCATAAGGCTCAAAGTGTAGGTCCGAGGCGCCCTTTTTGATAGCGTCGATTAAGAGCTTGTTGATAAAGCGAACGATCGGCGCATCGTCACCACCCGCATCCCCCTCGTCCTTAGGATCATCATCTCCGCCTTGAATGTCGAGATTATCCAAGTCCTCATCATCGAATTCGGACAGTCCGCCGCTTTCTTTCTCATCGAGAATTTTGTCGATAAATTTTCCGAGTTTGTCATCTTCGACCAGGATACCTTCGACTGACATGCCGGTTTGGAATCTAGCCTTGTCCAATGCCTCAAGGTTGGTAGGGTCAGATATAGCTATGAAGAGCCGATTCCCACGTTTGAACAGGGGAATTGTCCGTTGATTGCGGATAATGTTTTCGTCGACTAACTCTTTGGGTATCTGGTCAACATCCATGGAGTCCAGATCGAACAACGGAGTGCCAAACTCCTGAGAGGCAATATTCGCTAGCACATGTGCTTTGGCATGTTTTCCCTGTACAAGGTAGCTAATCAATGACTGCTTGGTCTTTTGTGATTGTGCAACGGACTCTTGCGCAATACTTTCGTCCAGTACGCCGTCTTGCACCAAGCGTTTGGCCAGGCCCCCTAGGGCGATTTTTGATGGCGTTAAACTCATTATGTTTTCTGTCTTGATCGAGATTTACGAAATTATAGGCAGCAAATCCAAAAATAAAAAAGGCGAGCTTGAGCTCGCCTTTTCGACAACTCCGAAATTAGCCGGCATTACGGCAAGTCGCTGGGAACAGCTTATAATCTGTTGCGGCAGCGCTGGTGTAGCAATACCAAGATTGAATTGAAGAAGAGTCGGTTGCTGCGGTGCAGCTATTCGGGTCATCGTTACTGCAAGGTGCCAGAGACAAGGTTTCGCCATTCGCGCCAGTTCCGACGTTTTGAATGGTGGCGCTGATCACGCCAGTACCGTCAGCAACTGCCAGCGACGCTACATATTGAGTGGCGCCCGTAGAGCAGCCGGCATCGTCAGCATTAGCTGGGAACTCATTACGTGCCGCTTGATATTCAGCAACAGAAGTTTTGCAGGCGCCAATCGCGGCAGCAACTTCCGAAAGCTTCGAACGCTTCAGGTAGTCTTGGTAAGCCGGCAGCGCTACCGCGGCCAGAATACCGATGATCGCGACCACGATCATCAATTCGATCAAGGTAAAACCTTTTTGTGTCTTCATGGTGTAACTCCAAAGAGTTGAGGGAACGGTTTTCCAAGCAACAAGAATAGGCGACATTCCTGATACTTGCACAGCGCACCGCCGCAAAGCGATGCGACTGTTTTGGTGCTGAACTGTACATAGCAAGTGCTATGCCATGTTCAGCGTTTTTTCATTATGAGCAACAAATGAAAAGGAATAGAAGCAAAACACCCTTTCATTAGTAGAAAACGTTTTGGACTGTGCGGTGCTTCGCATTTTTGCTGGCGACAAGGCAAATTTTGTGGATTGCGCTTGGGAGGGGATTAAGAATTTACCCCGGAAGATCGTCAGGATCTGACAAAAATTGTCACCAGCTACCAGGCTTGCGAATTTTTATGGCCTTTTTATCCTATGCGGTTATTTCCCCTTGGTTTTGGAAGTCATCGGCTTATGTCTCGTTGGAAGGCTTTTACTATTCATCTGCTTATCAGCGCTTTGATTGCCTTGGTATTTCTAATTGTCTGCCGTTTTTACTGGTTTCAGGGCCCGCTTTTCCATGTGACAGGTGGTGCGGGTCTTTTGTCTATTTTAGTGCCAGTCGATGTGATTCTGGGCCCTTTGTTGACATTGTTGGTGTTCAAATCAGGAAAGCCGACATTGAAAATGGATTTGACCGTGATTGGTTTGATTCAGTGTGCCGCATTGATTTATGGTGCAATCATCATGATTCAGGCCCGACCACTGTATGTCGTTCTCTATCATGAGGAGCTTCGGGTAGTCCGCCCATTGGATCTGGTGGAAGTTCCATGGAAACGTGCAGTGGTTTCTCCCACTCAGTATGTCCGAGTCTCGAGCGATATCGGCGCTTTGGCTGATATCGAAGAACAGGTGTCCGCCTATACAGGCGCTACGCCGCCGCATCTAAATCCGGACAACTATCAACCACTTGAGGTACACGAGTCCGAGTTTAAGGACGCACTTAGCTATACCTCTACAGCGAAGCTAAAGGCGTTTGACGATCGTTATGTGGCGCTTTTGGATAGCCTCCCTTCTGCTCCTGTTGGATACGGCGTAATTCCGATGATTGCTAGAGGGGCGCGTCACTTGGGCGTATTTGACCGTGAAACCTTGGAATTGGTTGAGGTGCTACAAGCGGAAAACGTACAACCATAGGCTTTCGGCGGGCTTGTTCTAACTGGCTGGCCTACTTATACTTGCGCGCCTCGAACGCAAGGAAGCCGGTATAGCTCAGTTGGTAGAGCAGCGCATTCGTAATGCGAAGGTCGTAGGTTCGACTCCTATTACCGGCACCACTCTTGTTGTTTTGACATTGGTCAGACCAACAATGAGTGGTTCGATGTAGTTCTTTTTATTCGAAGTAAGATCATTTTGTGTTGAACGATTATCTAGCAGTGGATGCTTGGAAAATAAGAATGAAATTTAGCGCCAAACGAAGTCTCAAACTGGTCGCGTGGGCATTTTCAATTTTGGGTTTTATCGCTCAGTATTTAGCACCTGGTATTGCCGGTAAAGCCAGTCAAATTGAGTTGGCTCTGATAGGTGGCCTGATTCAAGAATCCCCTTACCTGATTGGGCAGATTTTCTTGTTTTTTTTCGCCTCCTTTGCGCTCGTTTGGTTGGCGCATTGGTTTTGCTTTTACGTTGCCTTCAACGCACTTAAGTTAAAGAAAGTCACTTTTCGTGCGGCAATTTTGCTGGAGTTTTTGCTGATTTTACTGGTGTGGGTGGCTAGCTCATTTGTCAATGTTCTGTGGTATCCGACCTCAAAATTTGATCTTTCAGTTCCCCAGTATTTCATTGACAGCAATCTGTTCGCCTGGAGCTTATTATTCTTCGGGTTATGGCTGGTTGCAGTTTGCTTAGTTTTTGCGTCCAAAAGAAAATACATTTGGTTATCGGTCGTTTTAGCGTTGGTGTTTTGCGGCGGAATTAATCGCTACAATCGGAACACATTGGTAACAGAATCCTTTACATCAATTCCAGCAGCAGATGAAAGGCCAAATATCATTGTGGTGGGGATTGACTCATTTTCCATTGAACATCTGACAGAATATCCAGGACATTTTCCTTTTTTAACCGACTTTTTTGACAATAGTGTTCTATTTGAAGACACGCTGACGACTGTGCCGCGTACCTTTCCTGCATGGAACAGTATCCTCTCTGGACGACACCCCATCAGCACGGGTGCCCGCTACAATTTGACGCCGCCAGAATTAATCGACAAGCGCTTTTATCTTGGCAAGTTACTTGGCCAGGAAGGGTATCGAACCATATTCGCAATGGATGAGCGCCTATTCAGCAATATCGATGAAAGCTACGGATTCGAAGAAGTCTATGGTCCTCGCATGGGCGCCATTGATTTTATCACCAGTAAGATCTCCGACTTGCCATTGAACAATGTGTTGTTGGAAGCGTTCCCGACTTTACGTTGGGCGTTTCCCAATGGCTATGGTAATCGAGCAACTGATGGGTCTTATCTACCGCACCAGTTTAACCGCATACTTGCGGATGGACTGGCCAGAAAAAAAGATCACCGTCCGCTATTTCTGACAACACATTTTTGTCTCCCACACTATCCTTACTTTTGGGGAGAGCATGGAACTCCTTTCGAAAACAGAACACATTCGTACTTTCAAAAATGGCATAGTGCGGGCATCAGAAGGGCCTCGGAACAATTCAATCAGCTATTAACGGAGTTAGAGAGCCTCGGATACCTTGAAAACGCGATTGTAGTCTTATTGTCGGATCATGGTGAAAACATCGATCAAAAGCGGATCACAGAAATAACGCGATCAGGCTACAAGGGCGATAGCCCAGAACGAGCTGTTGAGTTTGGCGCGAGAAGCCTGGGCTACTTCAATGGGCACGGTGTGAATTTGATGGATCCAGTACAGACGCAGGTCGTTTTGGCTTTTCAAGGTTTTGGCAAAGCGAAAAACAAAATTCAACCAAAGAAAGTGAAATTCCCTTCCTCGCTAGTTGATCTAGCCCCTACATTAGTCGAAGTGTTGAACATGGAAAAAAACCATGCGCTTCGTTTCGATGGTGTTTCGTTAAATGGCTATCTCGGCGCTGTAAACGATTCAGCTCTTTTGGAAGGAGAAAGCGAAAGGGTTAGGTTCATGGAAACCGGCCTTTATTATCAGAATATGGCAGATGTGACAAACATCGATACCGGCAAGCTGGTTCAGTATGCCGCGATGCACTATGAAATTTCTGATGGCTATCCGAAAATGCAAGTGAAGCGGAAGTACTTTGAGCAGCAAGTCAGCAGGAAATTACGATCTGCGGTGTTGAAGCCTTGGCAGCTGTTACTGCTTCCGCCAACTCTTGATAAGCCTGCGGCGTACATCCTGTTCAATCGTGATACGAAAGAATGGACCGATGATCTGATTAGTGAGTTTGCTGCTCAAGCGCCAGTGAAGGCGCTTGAGCAAGCATTGCGTGCAGAATATTCGAAAGAGGTCAACTATGATTGGCCGATATTCGAATCATCGTTAATTGGTGCGAACACGCATTGAGAAATCAATTGCGCGAACGTGCTTTGTCAAAGCACCAGCGGAAACGAAATCGATACCTGCATTAGCAATAATATTAAGCCGCTCTGGAGTCACCGAGCCGGAAACCTCCAGCTTGGCTTTACTCTTGTTCAATTCGACCGCTTTCGCCAAGTCGCTGTCGCTGAACTCGTCAAGCATGATGATGTCTGCAGCGGCAGTAAGCGCTTCACTTAATTCTTCGAAACTCTCAACCTCAACTTCGACTGGCAGATTCGGCGCGATTTGGCGGGCGCGTTGCACCGCCTGGACAATGCCGCCGCAGGCCGCGATGTGATTCTCTTTGATTAAAAAAGCATCAAAAAGACCAATACGGTGGTTCCAACCGCCACCTACACTGACCGCGTATTTTTGTGCTGCGCGTAAACCCGGCAAGGTTTTACGGGTATCCAGCAGTTTGCACTTACTTCTCTCCAAAAGTTTGCTGTATTGGCGGGTGACAGTGGCTGTTCCGCTGAGTGTCTGCAGGAAGTTCAAGGCGCTGCGTTCACCTGTTAGCAGGGCTCGAGCGGGGCCATGGAGTGTGCAAACGACGGTATTGGCGTCGCAGTCTTGACCTTCACTGACGTACCAGTTAACTTGCGCTGAAGTCTCCAATTGTCGGAACACTTCGTCGACCCACGCCTGGCCGCAGATGACGGCTGGTTCTTTAAGCGTAATGGTTGCTTCCGCCATGATTTCCGCATCGATCAACTGTGCGGTGACGTCCAGGTTGGGATTGAGTTCGGCATCTACGGTCTGACCAAGGTCTTCACGCAAGGCCCGGCGCACGGCCTCGATGCGTTCTTGCTCAAGAAAAGCGGGGGAAAGCTGGTTATGCATGGGAGAGCGAAAGGGCTTGAAATCGGCGGACATTATCGGTTTGCCGAGGTCAAAATGGCAAATCGATGAAATTGCTCAGTATGGCTGTACCAGCCTGACGACCGTCTATACAATCGATTGCCCTCGCTGGTCGGAAAGCGACCAAAATTGTCAGGGGATGTGCGTTGCATCACGGCGGCTGGCGTCCCTACCGGTTATTTATATAAGGCGTGGGCAAGGCTGCAGGTCGCCAATTGCCCTAACCCCAGTTTTGTAAGGCTTTTCAGGTAACGGTATCATGGCGTTTGAACCCAAGGTTTATAACCCGAATGCAATCGGCGATGCTCGCCGGGGACAGGAGCGCAAGTTGCCGAAATTGATTGAGCGCGTTCGTGATCAAGCTCTCGATTCGATCAACAAGCTGTTCGGGCAGATGCTCGATACGGCTGACGACACCCTGTTTGATCTGGCCGACAAAGCAACCAACAACAAAGACCAAACCATGTACTTCGACGCGATGCGCGAGCTGCGGATCAAGCGCAAAGGCATGGAAAACGTCTTTCGTCAGGAATTGCACAACGCGTTCTATGAGCTGGCCGGCGATACCAGTCCCAGCCGTGCTGAAGTCAGTTCACCGTTTTCACTTGATGCCTTGAGTCTCGTCAAAGAAGATGAGCTGGAAGAAAACCTCGCCATCGATGGCATGGTCAATAAGGCCAAGCAGAGTCACGAGGAGGCCTTGCGCCATCTGGCCCGCCGTTTCGATGCCGTGGTGCCGAACTGCAGCGTCGAACCGGACGATCTGCCGATTTATCCGAAACGTATTTGCGAAAGCTTCCGTAGCGCCACCTCGACGCTGGGTCTGGATCTGAAAGCGCGTTTGGTTGTTTACAAACTGTTTGAGCGCGCTGTTGTCAGCAATTTGGCCGAAGTTTATGACGATTTGAATAACTTCCTGGCCGACAACGGTGTGCTGCCGGACCTGCATTTACGCAAACCGAAAGCCCGCAATACATCGCAACAGCCAAGCCGACCGGCTCGCAATCGCGCGGAGGAAAACTCGGCACCAATTTCTGAGAGTTACGACGAACCGCGCGATATCAAGGCTGAAGTATTCAACGCTCTGCGTGATCTGCTGTCGGTGCAGAAAGGTGGCCAAACCGGCGCCGTTCTCGATGGCGGCTTTGGTGCGCCAGTCATGCCTATGGTGGAAACCCCACAGCTGCTGAATGCGTTGTCGCATTTGCAGCATGACCCATCCGCAGCGGGCAGCAGCATGGGCGGTCAGCAGGTTGACTTACGTGCCGCATTAGCCAGTCGCTTGCCAGTCGTGGTTGGCCGCGTTGATGCCAAGGCGATTGGTTCGGTCAATGATGATGTCATCGACATCGTCAGCATGATGTTCGACTTTATTCTCGGCGACCAGAACCTGCCGGACGAAATCAAAGCACCGCTTGGTCGTTTGCAAATTCCATTATTGAAAGTAGCGCTGGTCGACAAGACCTTCTTCAGCAATCGTAACCACGCCGCTCGTCTGTTGTTGAACGAAATGGCCTACGCCGGTATCGGCTGGGATCCAGAGCGTCGCGGCCGTGACGGTTTGCAGGGAAAAATCGAAGAAATCGTCCAGCGCGTATTGAGCGAGTTCGATCAGGACGTCGGTTTGTTTACGGCGCTGCTGGAAGAATTCCGTGCCTACGTTGAAGAGGAGCGCCGCCGCAGCGCCATCATCGAGCGTCGTACGAAAGAAGCCGAAGAAGGCAAAGCGCTCAGCGAATCGGCCAAGAGCAATGTCGATCGCGTGCTCAATCGCTTGACCCAGAACCGTCAGTTGCCGGATGTGGTTTCCCGGATGCTGAGCCAGGTCTGGAGCAAAGTGCTGTTCCTGGAACATGTGCGCAGTGGTCCTGCGTCGGTGGAATATCAGGATGCGGTCAAGGTTGCCGAAACGCTGGTCGAATCGGTGACGATCAAATCCTTGAGCGATCGCGCCAAGCTGCCAAGCATGATCCCGGGCTTGATCCGCAAGCTGCGTGCTGGCTTTGAATCGATTTCCTACGGTGCGATTGAAACGACCACGATGCTGCAGGAGCTGGAAAGTCTGCACTTGCATTTGATGCGGGCGCCAATCGCACCCCAGATGCCAGTCGAAACCGTGCAGGATTCTGGTCTTCAAGATGCGGGTCTTGATGACGTCGTCGAGGCGCCGGTTGCCAAACGCGCGGCGGCAAACGAAACTGATTTGCTCGCTGACGAGTTGCCGGAAACTAGTGAGGAAGATGCGGCGTTGCTGGCCGCGTTTGATATCGACCCGGCGGTGCACGACGAAGGCGATTTGGATGAAATCGTGCTGGCCAGCCGGCCTGAGCACGAACAAGAAATGGATGGCTACCTGAATCAGGTAGACGGTTTGCCTATTGGTAGCTGGATAGAGATGTCGGAAACCGGCAAGCCGCAGCGCTGCAAGTTGGCCGCGCGCATTCCGGCCGTCGGCAAGCTGATTTTCGTCAACCGCTCCGGCGTCAAAGTCGCCGAATACACTCGCCCTGGCCTGGCAGTTGCGCTGCGCCGTGGTAGTGTGCGCTTACTTGATGATGCCGCGCTGTTCGATCGAGCCTTGGAGTCAGTCATTTCCAACCTGCGCCGCTTGAAAGAGGCGGCCGATGCGTAAACCGCAAATGGTCTAAAAAGCGATGCTCCGGCATCGCTTTTTTATTTCACGCTTGTCAGGTTGAGTCATTCGGTTCACATCACGAAGTGCAAAAGCTAAAAGCATGATAATTATTTTCGGCGCAAATCCCGGCAGGAAATTTACCGTGGTTTCGGTACACTGGTTTTCTGTCCACGCTTAATGACGTTTGCCCTTTGCATGAGCTACGCGCCGCGTTATCCCGACGCCACGTTTGTGGAATCACCGAATTTTGATGCCAGGCCGGACCCGCAGGATATTTCGCTGCTGGTCATTCATGCCATCAGCCTGCCGCCGGAATCCTTTGGTGGGCCTTACGTGCGGCAATTGTTCCAAGGCAAACTCGATGCTGGCGCTCATCCTTATTTTGCCGATATCGCGTCGCTGCAGGTGTCAGCGCATTTTTTTGTCCGGCGTGATGGCGCTGTTGAGCAGTTTGTTGATTGTGGCATGCGCGCCTGGCATGCCGGCAAATCGAGTTTCGCAGGGCGCGAGCGCTGCAATGATTTTTCCATTGGCATCGAGCTCGAAGGCTCCGACAACCAGCCGTTTGCCGACGCCCAGTATTCCGCGCTGGTGGCGTTGACCGCTTGGCTATTGCAGGAGTATCCGGGTCTGTCGCCGCAACGCATCGTTGGTCATGAGCATATCGCGCCGGGCCGCAAAACCGACCCTGGGCCATATTTTGACTGGGCCCGTTTTCGGCAGGAGCTATCGGATAACCGCTTCTGACCTGCCTCGCCAAGACCACCATTCGGACAAGCGGTGGGCCGCCGGGGTTTCTGTGTTGCCAGCGAATGCGCGAATGAGCGCCGCCGGTTTTGGTAGGGCCGGATTTATCCTGAGAAATCCCCACGAAAAGCCGAAAAAATTCAAGGGATTATGGAACAAACACGATTGCAGCCGATCAGATCCGGTGACGAAACCAAACGGAATCGGAGAGAGCAATCGTGTTTGTGCGAAAGATGGTAAACGATTGGCTGAGTGATTGGCTACCGCGGATGCACAGTGCGCGGCGCGCGATTTTGAGTGCCGTGGTGGCGACGTCTTGCCTCTATCGGGTCGTGGGTATCGCAGCGCTCGGGCGGCGCTTGGCCAACGGCGGTTCGGTCAAGCACGCGATCAAAACGGTCGACCGGCTGATGGATAACCGCCATCTGCACAGCGAGCGGACGCCGCTCTATGCATGGCTTGCTCATTTCCTGCCAGGCACGCAAACTCGACCGCTGTTGCTGCTGGACTGGAGTCAAGTGCATCCCGGTAGTGAGCAATACGTATTACGGGTGGCGGCACTCAAAAAGGACGCGCGCTCGCCATTTATGAAGAAGTGTACAGGCGCGGGCGCATGGACAAAGCCAAGACCATGAAAACGGTGCTGGCAAACCTGGCTCAGATCCTGCCAGCGGGAAGTGTGCCCATTCTGGTCATGGATGCCGGCTTTCGCAATCCTTGGTTCAAAGCGATTGAAAAGCACGGTTGGCATTGGGTGGCCCGAATCCGAGGCCAAGTTTGCTACCAAAAGCGGTTGGACAAGGACTGGCAAGCCTGTCAGACCTTGCATGAAACCGCCACGGCAATAGCGCGCCGGATTGGCGATGTGCGGCTTGCCAAAACCCATCCTCACCGTTGTACGTTGCACCTGTATAAAAGCAAATCGACCGACAGCAAACGACACCGGCACCGTGCTGCCAGCCGGGATGCCAATGTGCTGAAAGCGAGGCGACGGGCAAAGGAACCCTGGGTGTTGGCCAGCTCACGCTCGCTGTCCGACTTGAGCAGTCAGGAGATAGTGGCCATCCATAAACAGCGGATGAAAATCGAAGAAAGCTTCCGCGACACCAAATCCCATTTGGGGTGGCGCTTCGAGGAAATGCGCAGTTATCTGAGGCACAAGATCGAAAACCTGTTAATCGTGGCGGCGGTGGCGTTGTTTACCTTGACGGTGATCGGTCGTTACGCCGAATCGCAGCAAATGCAGAAAGACTACCAAGCCAACACCGAGACGAAACGGCGCGTGCTCTCGGTGCTGAAACTGGGATGGAACGTCGTGCGCAACAGATTTACCTTCCGTCTTGCCCTTATGCGACAAGCATTACAGGATATGACGAAGGTCGAATATGCATAAATTCGTGGGGATCCCTCAGGATTTATTCGGACATCATGAAAATCGCGGCAACCACCAAATCCCTGTGCGAATGAATTTGATGGTATGGACTCCTCCCATCCACGGCATCGAAGTGCCAGACTGAAGTTGAAGTAACGTTTCAGTCACAGAAGGAAGGAGTCCGTTATGAATATTAAGCGCATCGGAATCGACCTGGCAAAGCAGGTTTTCCAACTTCATGCGGTCAATGACCACGACAAACCAGTGATGAACAAACGCCTCAGCCGTCAACAGATGCTGCCGTTCTTCGCCAAGCTGGCCCCGACGCTGATTGGCATGGAAGCCTGTGCGGGTGCGCATTACTGGGCACGCCGGCTGACGAGCCTGGGCCATGTGGTCAAGCTGATGCCGCCGCAGTTCGTCAAACCCTATGTCAAATCCAATAAGAACGATGCCAATGACGCCGAAGCGATTTGTGAAGCGCTGTCACGACCGACGATGCGCTTTGTCACGGTCAAGCCACCGGAGCAACTGGCACTGCAAGCCTTACATCGGGTGCGTCAACGAGTAACCCGTGCCCGCACCGCGCTCATCAATGAAACCAAAGGGTTATTGGCTGAGCACGGCATTGTCATCTCGACGCATGGCGCCACGGCATTGTGTCGTCAGTTGCCGGCGATTATCGACGAACCGCGCAATGAGCTGTGTCCGTTGATGCGGCAACTGTTGCGTCAGCTTTATGACGAGCTGACGTTCATGAGTGCACAACTCGATGCCCTGACCAAGCAGGTGCTGGCTTGCGTGAAAAACGATGAACGCATTCAGCGACTGCTGGCCATCGAAGGCATTGGCCCCATCAATGCTTCGCATTAGTTGCGCAAGTGGGTGATGCCAAACAATTTCGCAGCGGGCGACAATTTGCCGCGTATTTGGGCTTGGTGCCAACGCAACATTCGAGCGGAGGCAAAGAGCGTCTGGGACGTATCAGCAAGCGCGGAAATCCATTACTGCGAACCTTGCTGATTCACGGCGCCCGAGCGGCGGTAAATGCCAGCCGAAAAAAACACGATGCACGCAGCCTGAACATCCAGGCATTGGAGGCAAGACGCGATACCAATGTCACCACCGTCGCCGTGGCCAACAAAAACGCGCGCATCATCTGGGCGTTGTTGAGCAAAGGCCAGTGTTATCGGAAGAGCAATTAAGCGATAGGAGTTAACCCACCAGAGATTGCCAAGTCATCGAGAATGGCACAACGGTAAGACCGGCACACCATGATGCCGCTAGGTGCGACGGCCTCCTGAACAGGAAAGGCCGCGAATTCGATAGGCACGGTGTGAGCGAAAACCATTATGGCCAGAGCGATTGATACGCTCACCAACAGGTCGGATATACGTTTGCAGTCTCATTCCTTTGTCGCTTTCGACGATGGCTTGCAATAGGGGAGGAGTCCATATACGGACCTACTTGTGTTCTTAGTGATTCATGATTGCAACTCGGGTGAGCGGCGGGTGGCTGAGGTCTTTGCGGCCAGGGGAGAGGGGTAGCATTCAGCGGGCATTGCTGACAGCCTGTTGAGCGGATTTCGGAACGGTTATTTGCTTTCATATGTAATAATCGACTGTCGGCGAGCGGTGATTTTGCTCAGATGCTTGCCGCCACGTTTATCTACAAGTTCATCCATGAACAAGGACAACAGATGACCTTACTCGCGATTGTGCTGGTGCTGGTGTTGGAGCTTTACTTCCGAATCAGCCCGAGTTATCGCAATTTTCGCTGGTTTGTGCGCTTTCGGCGCTGGCTGCAGCGCCAATTTCCGGCCCAATTCGAAGGGCTCGGTGGCGTGCTGTTTATCTGCGCGCTGGTGCCGCTGGTGCTGGTCATTCTGCTCGCCTTGCCATCCGGTTTCGGGGGGCAGGTCGGTTACCTTTTTGTCAGTGCATTGGTGCTCTGGTATTGCTTGGGGCCGGAAGATCTGCGCAGCGTGCTGAACCCCTATATCGCCGCACTGGAGCGAGCTGATCGGCAAAGTGCCTGGGAGCATGCCAACACTATTATCGATGCTGATGCCGGTGAAGATGCGCCGTCGATGGCGCGCAAAATCAGCGAATGGATTTTTACCAATATCAACAGCCGCTACATCGCCGTGTTGTTCTGGTTTGTTCTGCTTGGCCCGGCGGCTTGTCTTTTCTACCGTTTGGTCGTCATGCATCACGACATGGTTCAGCGCGAGCCGCAGCATGCGCACAAGGAACCGGTCGGTCAGTTGTTGATGTTGCTGAACTGGTTGCCGGCGCGTTTGACGGCGCTGGTGTTCGCGTTGGTCGGTGACTTCATGCGCGGCTATTCGGTGCTGCATCCGTACTGGCGCGATGGCGCTGCCAGCATCGAACAAATGCTGCTGAAAACCGGTCTTGGCGCGCTCGGCTTCAACGACGAGCTGTCTGCTGATCCGCTGGAAGAAAATATCCAGGCATTGGCGTTGGCCGAGCGGGCGCTGATCCTGATTGTCGTTCTGATTGCTTTGCTATCGCTGTTTGGCGCGCTGCTGTAACGACGCGTGAATCAAATGCCGTAGGGCATCAGCGCGGTCGCTGAAGCACAGAGCCCGAGAATCAAGCCAGCAGTGGAAAGCTCTTCCGGTTGGTCCCGGCGCAACAGCCATACGGCGGCGATAATGGTTTGCACCCCCAGCCAGGCTTTCAGCGCACTGGCGTTGCTCATCGTGGTCAGGGCGACGCTGATATTGACCACCGCCAGCGCCAAGCCCGGCCAGACCAAACGGCAGCCTGGCAACAACGCCAGATAGACAAAACCCAGCAACAAGGTCAGTGCTGACCAGGCCGGTAAGGCAACAGTATTGAACAGGCTTGGCAACAGGCTGATGCCATAGCCCAGCGCGGCACCGGCCAGTGGTGCCAGCCACGGCTGTGGGTTCAGATCGTTGACGGCGACGAGCGGTTTGGGCGGCGAATACCGTAGATGGCTGGTCATATTGCTCTCCTTATACTTACTAGTAAGTAAGTGATGTAATGAAAAATAATCAGTCGGCACTGATCAGGTTATGACGGATCTCGCCAATCACCGTTTTCAGTTGGGCCATGCCGGTCAGTCGCTGCAGCTGTAGTGCTCCGCCGAGCGAGGCCAGAATCCAGGTAGCCTGGTCTTCGGCTTTGCCTTCGAAATGGAAGGCGCCGGCATCGCGGCCACGGGCCAGCACCTGCACCAGGAAATTCAGCACTTCCTTGATCAGCAGGCGGATTTGCACTTGCATCGCACTACCCAAAGATTCAGCCTCGGTGGCGCTGATGCCAATCGCGCAGACGCCGCCATGCACATCACATAAGTGACTGTAATAATTGAATAAAGTGTCGAGTCGTTGCGGCCAGGGTGATTGGTCTTGCTCGAAGCGCTGAGCGGTCAGGCTTAGCCGTTCGCGAATGCGCTCGATGATGGCGACGCCCAGATCGTCCTTGCTCGGAAAGTGGTAGTGGATGGCGGCGGGTTTGACGTTCAATGGACCGGCCAGATCGGCGTAACTGAAGCCGCGAAAACCTTTTTCATAGAACAAGCGCTCGGCCAGTTCCAGAATCGCTTCGCGAGTGTCTCGTTTTACTGTCTCTCGTTGGGCGGTCATGTGGACTCCGGAGTTGAACGTCTGGCAGTTTACCCATGTTTTACTTATCTGCAAGTAAGTTTTTGCTGAAACCGCCGTCTAACTGGTCTGAGCACGGCTGATTTCATTCGTATTCAATGGCTTTTCCGACTGTGGCGCCTAGACTGGCGGAAGTTTTATGGCCGCCGTTCGGGCGTCCTGCAATCCCAATGTCGCATCGTGCTGTTGCTAGAAACCCCCATTTTTATCTAGCGAAGGGGGTTAGTGGGCAGCGCTTCGGTTGTCACCGGCTTGGGGTTTGGGCGCCGCGCGCGGAACCAGGCGTTACCTAATAGCACCCACTGAAGGTGCCGATGCGAGGGTTCTTTTATGTCTTTAGACCGTATGCAGGATATCGATTCGATCGAAACCCAGGAATGGCTCGATGCGCTCGATGGCGTGTTGGAAAACGAAGGCGTAGAACGCGCCCACTATCTGATGGAGCGCTTGATCGACAAAGCCCGCCGCAGCGGCGCCTACCTGCCGTACACGGCTACCACCGCTTACATCAACACGATTCCGCCGTCGAAAGAGCCGACTTATCCGGGTGACAAAGCCATCGAAGCACGCATCCGTTCGATCATCCGCTGGAACGCGCTGGCCATCGTTCTGCGCGCCAGCAAAAAAGATTTGGAACTCGGTGGCCACATCGCGTCGTTTGCTTCCAGCGCGACGCTTTATGACGTCGGCTTCAACCACTTTTTCAAAGGTGATGAAGGCCAAGGCGGCGACCTCGTTTACATCCAAGGTCACGCTTCGCCCGGCATCTACGCCCGCGCGTTTATGGAAGGCCGTTTCAATGAAGAGCAGCTGAGCCATTTCCGTCAGGAAGTGGATGGCAAAGGTATTTCCTCGTATCCGCACCCCTGGTTGATGCCGGATTTCTGGCAATTCCCGACTGTGTCGATGGGCCTTGGTCCCATTCAGGCCATTTATCAAGCGCGCTTTTTGAAGTATCTGGAGAACCGTGATCTGCAGAAAACCGATGGTCGCAAAGTGTGGGCGTTCATGGGCGATGGCGAGATGGACGAGCCGGAATCAATGGGCGCCATCGGTATGGCCGGCCGTGAAAAACTCGACAACCTGATTTTCGTCGTCAACTGCAACCTGCAACGGCTCGATGGTCCGGTGCGTGGTAACGGCAAGATCATTCAAGAATTGGAAGCCGATTTCCGTGGCGCCGGTTGGAACGTAATCAAAGTGATTTGGGGTCGCTACTGGGACCCGTTGCTGGCGCGCGACACCACCGGCGCGCTGCTGCGCATCATGGAGCAGACTGTCGACGGCGAATACCAGAACTGCAAATCGTTTGGCGGTGCTTACACCCGCAAACATTTCTTCGGCAAAGATCCGGAAACGGCAGCGATGGTCGCCAATATGACCGATACCGATATTTGGCGCTTGAATCGCGGTGGTCACGACCCGAGCAAGGTGTACGCGGCTTATCATCAAGCGGTCAATCACAAGGGCGCGCCGACCGTCATTCTGGCGAAAACTGTCAAAGGGTATGGCATGGGCGAGTCTGGTGAAGGCAAGAACATTGCTCACCAGGTCAAGAAGCTCGATATCGAAGCGATCAAACATTTCCGCAATCGCTTCCGGGTGCCGATTCCGGACGACCAACTGGAAAATCTGCCGTTCTACCTGCCGCCGGAAGATTCGCCAGAAATGAAATACCTGCGCGAACGCCGCAAATCCTTGGGCGGCTTCCTGCCGGCGCGTCGACCGAAATCCGAATCCTTGGAAGTGCCGGAGCTGAAAGCCTTTGAAGCGGTGACCAATGGTTCTGGCGATCGCGAAATCTCGACGACGATGGCCTTCGTGCGCTTGCTGAATGTGCTGATGAAAGACAAGAAAATTGGTAACCGTATTGTGCCAATCATTCCCGATGAAGCGCGCACCTTCGGTATGGAAGGTATGTTCCGTACTTACGGCATTTATTCGTCGGTCGGTCAGTTGTACGACCCGGTCGATGCCGATCAGGTTGCCTATTACAAAGAAGACAGGAAAGGCCAGTTGCTCGAAGAAGGGATTAACGAAGCGGGCGCGATGTCCTCGTGGATTGCCGCGGGTACCAGCTACAGCTCGAACAACTACCCAATGATCCCGTTCTACATTTTTTACTCGATGTTCGGTCTGCAGCGGACGATGGATTTGGCCTGGGCCGCTGGTGACATGCAAACACGTGGTTTCCTGCTTGGTGCCACAGCCGGTCGCACGACCTTGAACGGCGAGGGGCTGCAACACGAGGACGGTCACTCGCATGTACTGGCGTCGACGATTCCGTCCTGCGTTGCTTACGATCCAGCGTTCGGTGCTGAACTCGCTGTGATTGTTCAGGACGGTTTGCGCCGTATGGTCGAGAATCAGGAAAACGTCTTCTATTACATCACGCTGATGAACGAGAATTATCAGCAGCCGGCACTGAAAAAAGGCAGCGAAGAAGGCATTCTGAAAGGCATGTACTTGTTCAACGAAGTCGACGTGGCGGTCAAAGGCAAAGGCAAAAAAGCGCCGAAAGTGCAGCTGTTTGGTTCCGGCACGATCATGACCGAAGTGATGGCCGCCGCCGAATTGTTGCGTGACAATCATGGTGTTTCATCGGACATCTGGAGTGTAACCAGTTACACCGAGCTGCGTCGTGATGGCCTGGATTGCGACCGCCACAACTTGCTGCATGTCGATAAAGACGAGCGCGTGCCGTATGTCACGCAAATGCTGAAAGATCGGGATGGCCCGGTGATTGCTGCCAGCGATTACATGAAGTCCTTGCCGGATCTGATTCGTCAGTGGGTGCCAACCAATTATCGCGTGCTAGGCACCGACGGTTATGGTCGTTCCGATTCGCGTGCCAATTTGCGCCGCTTCTTCGAAGTCGATCGCTATTTCATCACCGTGGCCGCACTGAAGTCGCTGGCCGAGAAAGGCGATGTGCCGTCGAAAGCGGTCAAGGATGCCATCACGTTGTACGGCATTGATGTCAACAAACCGAATCCGGTGACCGTGTAAGGAGCGCGCGTAATGAGTACAAAAGAAATCAAGGTTCCGGACATCGGTGATGCCAAAGACGTCGAAGTCATCGAGGTATTGGTCAGTGAGGGCGATAGCGTCAACAAGGAAGACTCGCTGATTGTTGTCGAAAGCGATAAGGCGACGATGGAAATCCCGTCGTCCGGTGCCGGCAAGATCAAAGAACTCAAAGTTAAAGTCGGTGACAAGGTTTCCGAGGGAACGCTGATCCTGATTGTTGAGGAAAGTGGCGGCTCGGATAAAGATAAAGACGACGGCAAAGACAAAGAAAAGGAAGACGAGAAAAAGCCCAAGGATGAGGGCAAGAAAGGCGAAGATAGCAAAGACAAGGAAAAACAAGACAAGTCCGACAAAGACGACGACAAGGCAGAAAAGAAAAAAACGGCCGACAGCAAACCGAAAGGCGAAGGCAAGGAAGAAACCGTCAAGGTACCGGATATCGGCGACGCCAAAGACGTTGAAGTCATTGAAATCAACGTCAAGGAAGGCGACAGCGTCGAAAAAGACGATACGCTGATCGTGGTCGAAGGCGAAAAAGCGACGATGGAAATTCCGGCGCCGTTTGCCGGCACCGTCAAATCGATTGCGCTGAAAGTCGGCGACAAAGTTTCGCAAGGCAGCACCATTGGCGTCGTGAAATCAGAAGCCGACGGTGAAGAGGAAAAATCTGGGGAAACGGATCAAGCCAAAGACGAAAACCAGCAAAAATCCGAAGCCAAAGGCGGCGCCCGCCAGTCCGATTTCGCGGCCGAAGGTCGTGGTACCGTGCTGCATGCACCGATGCCGATTGAGCCGGGTCGCGATGCGCCAGTGCCGGATTATCCGCTGCAACGCAAAGGCGGTGATGGCAAGGCTCTGCATGCCTCGCCAGCGATTCGCCGTTTTGCCCGCGAGCTTGGCGTTAATCTGGAAAAAATCACCGCGACTGGACCGAAAGGCCGCATTCTGAAAGAAGATGTGCAGTCGTTCGTCAAATTCGAACTGAACCGGCCGAAGCCGACCACCAGCGCTGCCGGTGCGGCGCCGGAATTGCCGACCATTGATTACAGCAAATGGGGCGAAATCGAAACGACGTCATTGACCCGGATTCAGAAAGTATCCAGTGTCAATTTGCACCGCAACTGGATCACGATTCCGCATGTGACTCAGCATGACGATGCCGATATCACCGAGATGGAAAGTTTCCGTCAGAGTCTGAAGTCAGAAGCCGAGAAAAAAGGCATCAAACTGACGCCGCTGGTGTTCGTCATGAAGGCGCTGGTCAACACGCTGAAAGCGTTCCCGACCTTCAACGCAAGCCTCAGCAACGATGGCGAA
This sequence comes from Permianibacter aggregans, assembly GCF_009756665.1. Taxonomy (GTDB): domain Bacteria; phylum Pseudomonadota; class Gammaproteobacteria; order Enterobacterales; family Permianibacteraceae; genus Permianibacter; species Permianibacter aggregans. The sequence goes on along the minus strand of NZ_CP037953.1, from coordinate 1,025,587 downwards.
ACCCTGGTGTTGAAAAAATACTGGCATATCGGTATCGCCGTTGATACGCCGGATGGCTTGGTCGTGCCGGTGGTCAAAGACGTCGACAAAAAGTCGCTGTTTGAGCTGTCGGAAGAGCTGGCCGAAATCAGCAAGAAAGCGCGTGACAAGAAACTCGGCGTCGATGCGATGCAAGGCTCGACGTTCACGATTTCCTCGCTCGGCGGCATCGGCGGCACCTACTTCACGCCAATCGTTGCCTGGCCTAATGTTGCGATTCTGGGCCTTTCACGCAATACGATGAAGCCGGTCTGGGATGGCAAGGAGTTCAAGCCGCGCTTGATGCTGCCGATGAGCCTGTCCTACGACCATCGGGTGATTGATGGTGCCGTAGGTGCGCGCTTCATCACCCATCTTGGCGCCAATCTGAACGATATCCGTCGGTTGTTGTTGTAATTCACGACGACAGAATGGAGCGGAACCGGATCATTTGACTTTGTCTGCTCCCCTCTGGTCGGCAACTTGACTACAATACGCCCCTCTTTTTCTGCCCTGGGCGGCCCAACACGGCGCCGGGGGCATGAACCCGGCGCAAAGGGCGCCATCCAAAAACAGGAGCATCGGTATGAGCAAAGGTGACATTCACGGCCAGGTCGTGGTGTTGGGTTCCGGTCCTGGCGGCTATAACGCGGCGTTCCGCGCGGCCGATCTGGGCATGAATGTGGTGCTGATCGAAGCCGGCGATACGCTCGGCGGCGTTTGCCTGAATGTCGGCTGTATTCCGTCCAAGGCGCTGCTGCATTGTGCCAAGGTGATCGATGAGGCGGCCGAGATGGGTCATCACGGCATCAGCTTTGGCGAGCCGAAAATCGATCTCGACAAGGTCCGCAAGTACAAGGAAGGTGTTGTCGGCGGCCTGACCAAGGGCCTGGCCGGTATGGCCAAGATGCGCAAAGTGCAGGTTGTCAGCGGCTACGGCAAGTTCACCGGCTCCAATTCGATTGCCGTGGAAAAAGACGGCAAAACGACCACGGTTACCTTTGATCATTGCATTATTGCCGCCGGCTCACGCCCGGTGGCATTGCCGTTCCTGCCGGATGACAAGCGCATTGTCGATTCGACCGGCGCGCTGGAACTGAAAGAAATCCCGAAAACCATGCTGGTGCTCGGTGGCGGCATTATCGGTCTGGAAATGGCCACCGTTTACCGTGCTCTGGGCGCCAAGATCAGCGTCGTTGAAATGGCTGACCAACTGATTCCGGCCGCCGATGCCGATATCGTCAAAGTGCTGCATAAGTTCGTCGAGAAAAAATACGAAGCGATCATGCTGGAGACGAAAGTCACCAAGGTCGAAGCGAAAAAAGACGGTCTGTATGTGACCTTCGAAGGCAAGAATGCGCCTAAGACCGAAGTCAAATACGACATGATTCTGTCGGCTGTTGGCCGCGTGCCGAACGGCAAGCTGCTTGATGCCGAGAAAGCCGGCGTCAAGGTCGATGAGCGCGGCTTCATCAATGTCGACAAACAACTGCGCACCAATGTGCCGCACATTCTGGCCATCGGCGACATCATCGGTCAGCCAATGCTGGCCCACAAAGCTTCGAAAGAATCGCATGTCGCCGCTGAAGTGATTGCCGGCAAGAAACATTATTTCGACCCAATGTGCATTCCGTCGGTGGCCTACACCGATCCGGAAATTGCCTGGGTTGGTTTGACCGAGAAAGAAGCCAAGCAAAAGGGTGTTGAGTATGGTGTCGGCACCTTCCCTTGGGTCGCTTCCGGCCGCGCCGCCTCGGTTGCCCGCACCGAAGGCATGACCAAGCTGATTTTCGACAAGAACAGCCATCGCGTTATCGGCGGCGGTATTGTTGGCGTCAATGCCGGCGAATTGATTGGTGAAATTGGCCTCGCGATTGAAATGGGCTGCGATGCCGAAGATATCGCGCTGACCATTCACCCGCACCCAACGCTGAACGAAAGCATTGGCTGCGCTGCCGAAATTTTCGAAGGCGTCTGCACCGAAATGCCACCGAAGCGTAAATAAGTGGTAGTAAAAAAGAAGGGCGTGGACAACACGCCCTTTTTTGTTGTTCCATAAAACTGCTTTCGTGGAGGGACATGTTTATGTGGTGGAAATTGTGGCGTCGGCACTGGCAGGGGTTGCTGATCGAGATGGTCGCGGTGTTTATCGGCGTCAGCGCGGCGTTTGCACTGGATTCTTACCGTGAACACCAGGAAAAAGCAGAGCGGCGCCAGCAAGTGGTCGAACTGTTGCTGAAGGACGTGATTGATGCCGAAAAACGTCTTGAAGAAACCCTGAAGTGGGTAAACGAATCTCCAATGTACGGCCAATTTCTGGAAAAGCTCGACGCCAAGCAAATGCCGCCACTGAAGTTTTTTGCCTTGCCGGATTTCAATTCGACGCAAATCTGGATCACGATGTTGCAGTCAGGCGGTGCCGCAGTTATCGATGTCGAGCTATTGCGTGACGTCGAAAACCTGATTGTCATGAATGATGCTTGGATCGCCCAAAATCTGCAGTTCAATGAGCTGAACCGAACAATGCTGCTGCCCAATCTTGAACAACCACCAGCGCATTTCTATGATCCGGAGACGGCAATGTTGCGACCGAAATACGGTTGGTACCCCTATTATCTGCGCACCAGCCTTCAAATGACCAAACAGGTACAAGCGCTGCTTCCGACGCTGAAGATAAAACTGGAAGAGCAACTGCAACGATGATTGGCCTGCATGTTGCGCCGGAAGAAGCCGTCCAGGTGCAGCTCGACGATGTCCCGTTAACCGTTCGGGTGATTCGTCAGGCAAGAAAGACCTTGGCGATTCATCTGACCCGGAAAATGACCTTTGAGGCTCGGGCGCCACTGCGTATGCCGTTCGGCGAAGTCGAGCGCTACGTGCAGTCGCAAACAGATTGGATGACGAAGGTGCTGAGCAAGCGCGCAGCGCTGCCGGAAGCGCAAAAGCTCAGTTACCGCGACGGCGCCGTGCACTGGTTTCTGGGCGAGCAATACCGTTTGAAACTGTTGCCGGCAACGCGCTTTTTTGCTCATGTCAGCGATGGCGAAATCCGTGTCGCCGTCAACAAGCTCGATGAAGCATCGGTCAGCAAGGCGTTGCAGAAATTCTATTTGCGCGAGGCGGAAATGCGTTTGCCGGAACGGGTGCGGTTCTGGCATCGGCGTATGTACCAGCGCGAACTACCGGAACTGAAATTCCGCGCGATGCGCTCACGCTGGGGCAGTTGTGCAGCGCATGGCGGTATAACCTTGAATACTTGCCTTTTGCGGGCATCATTGCCAGTCATTGATTACGTCATTGTCCATGAGCTGGCGCACCTGACGCACTTCGATCACAGCCCCCGATTCCACGCTCTGGTTGGCGCCGTACTACCGGATTGGAAAACACGGCAAAAGCAATTAACGGTGCCGTGCGGGTTCTAAGCTGACTACCTAAGTTTTGTTGCGTGCCAGCATGGTGCCTTGCTTGCTGCCGTTGTTGGCCAGTGATATAAGAAACCTAGATCACAAAATTGATCGGGCCAAAAAAAAATCACGCAGGATGCATGGCCCTGCAACGTTAGTGCTAATTGTAGGCTTAATGTTGTGGCGACCAACGGTCGGGGACGGGGAGCCAATGACCGATGGTTGTGACAGGGATGACGCTAATTTATCAGCGAGGGGACGGATGCCGTGACGTCAACGGATCGCTATGCCTTGGTGCTTGATGCCGAACCATCGCGGCGTGACGCCTTGCTCGCCTATCTGAATCATTTCCTGAATGTTTTACCGTTCACCGATGATCCGGTGCAAATCGCCGATGCCCAATGCCTGCTGCTGGCCGCCAATGTCACCGATGCGCTCAATGTTTTTCACGATGCTCGCCGGCGCAACAAGAAAATGGCCGTGTTGGTTTACGGTGTTCGACTGCATTGCGAAGCGGCCATTGAGCTGCTTGGTGCCGGTGCTGATGAATTTGTCATGCAGCAACACGAGCGAGATTTTGCCGTGTTGCCAACGGCGATCAACCGGGCGGTACAGGCGCGCGAACGCCAGATGGCGTTGGAACAGGCGCGTAGCGAGGCCTTGCATCATGCGCTGACGCTGGCGACGATTCTGAATCATGTCAACGATGCGGTGATCAGTTTTGGTGATAGCGGCCGCATTCAGCTGTTCAACAAGCAGGCCGAACAATTGTTCGGTTACCGCTTCAATGATGTGATTAACCAGTCGGTATTGTTGTTGATTCCTTTGCATCTGCGCGATGAAGCATGGCGCTTGTTCTCTGACGCGCAGAAAACCGATTTCTGCACGACCACCGAGTTTCTTGCTCAGCGTTTGGATGGCGAGGTGTTTCCGGTTGAATTCAGTTGCCGCTGTATTCGTTTGTCCGGCAAGGATCAATTTGTGGTAACGCTGCGCGATATCAGCAGCCGCAAAGAGATGGAAGCGGCGCTGCATTTTCATATTGCCTTGGAGGGATTTATTTCTTCGGTGGCCACCGATTTGATCAATCGCCCGACACCACATATTTCGGCAGCGATCGATGGCGCCCTGTCGACGATGGGGCTGATGTGCAATTTGCATCGCTGCTATGTGTTGCTGGAAAGTCCGGATACCCGCAATCTGAGCTGTGTCAATGAATGGAATGCCACCGGTATCAGCTCGCTGCGCGAACGCTGGCAGCAAATCAGCAAGGAAATGGCGCCGCTATTTGAGCGACGCTTGAGTAACAGTGAAAACATTGTCGTCAATGATGTCGACGCGATGAACGACAGCATCGAAAAAGTGCAGTTGCGAAAGCGTGGTGTCAAAACCCTGCTGCTGCTGCCGCTGCGCATGGATGAGCGTGTCAAGGGCGTGCTGGGTCTGGAGTCGACCGCCGCCGCGCGGCAATGGACCGATGTGGAAATTTCCCTGTTAAGTTTGATTGCCGCGGTGTTTGCCAATGCCTTTGCCCGGCAACGGCGCGAACTGGCGTTGGAAGCCTTGTCCTCGGAATTGGCCGACGCCAATGTCCGCTTGCATCAACAGGCCAGGCGCGATTCGTTGACCGGCATTCACAATCGCCGTCATTTCGATGAAGTGCTGGAGCAGGAATATCGACGTGCCTTGCGCGATAAGAAGCCGTTGGCAGTGCTGATTTGCGATGTCGATTTTTTCAAACCGTACAACGATCTGTATGGTCACCCCGCCGGCGATGCCTGCCTGGTCAAAGTAGCGTTGGTGTTGACCGAAAGTTTTCAGCGCAGCGGTGATTTATGTGCACGTTACGGCGGCGAAGAGTTCGTTGTGCTGATGGCCGGACTGAGTGGTGAGCAGGCCTTGCAGGCTGCGGAGCGGGCGCGACGCTTGCTGGCCGATGCCGTGCTACCTCATGCGCGTGGCGTCAACGGCATTGTCACGGCCAGCTTTGGGCTTGCGTCGATGTCGCCCGATTCGCCAGTACCGGTAAAGGAGTTGTTGCAGGCCGCCGACCAGGGGCTCTACCGATCGAAAGAATCAGGCCGTAATCGCTGCACGCTGATTCCGTTGGCAAAAGGCGATCAACCGGCGACCGGCGTGGCGATTTGAATGTGACTAACGGCGCAGCAACGCGGCAGCCATTGATCCCAGAACGACCATCAACGCACCTAGATAGCTCCAGGCATTCAGCGGTTCCAACACGACACTGCCCGGCCAGAAAAACGCCAGCAGTTCGCTGCTGAAAATGGTCACTAAAGGCGTCACCGCCAGCGTAGCGCTGACCCGTGACGCTTCCCAATGCGCCAATGCTTCAGCGAAGGCGCCATAGGCCAGCAAGGTATTCAGGCAAGCAAAAATCAGCAGCAATATGCCGGCAACACTCAATGATGCCGCACTTTGCATTTCCACACCGGGTAACAGCAAAACGGCGGCGGCGATATAGATCAACATCATGATTGCCGGCGAATTCATTTTGCGCAGCAGTGACTTTTGCGCCAAGGCATAAGCGGCCCAGGTGATGCTGGCGATCAGCATCAACAGCGCGCCGGGAAGAAATTCCGGATTGGCGGCCAAATCCGCCAAGCGCTGGTTAAAAAACAGTACCAGGCCGGTGGTGAATACTGCCAAGCCAGCCCATTGTCCCGGTGCGAACGCTTCCTTGAAAATCCAGACCGAACCGAGCAACAGAAATAACGGCGCCAACTGAATCAATACTTGCGCACCGGCGGCGGAAATCTTGTCGATGGACCACAGGTAAAACAGATAATTACCGACCAGGCCGGCAACGCAGATCAGCAGCAGTTTCCAACCGGAACCTTGCAGCGCGCGACGAGCCGGCAGTTGCCGACGCGAGCGTAGCCAGAAAAACAACAGCAAGGCGGCGCTCAAGAAACGAAACCAGCTGATCGAGATGGCGTTCATTTCGGTCAGCAGGGCTTTCAGTGCCAGCGGCAGCACGCCCCAGAGCAGGGCGGTGGTCAGCGACAGCAACAATCCCCGTTGCCATTGCCCGGAAACCTGATGCATCGGGAATATCCATCAGTGAGGGAGGGGCGGCATTATCCTTGTTGCCGTATGGAGAAGCCATCTCAAAAATGTCTGAAGCTCGACGATCTGCGCGAATGCGGTGCTCGGCATCCTCATTTACTACCTGTAAACTCCGGTTCCTGCGCTCCTATTCACGCACCTCGCCATCGCCCAGACGATTTTTGAGATGGCTTCGAGTAGCAAATCACGGCAAGGTTCGCGACAATAGCGGCCAATTTTGCTTCTGCCGGTCGATGTTCAGCTAGCGTTGTGCATCGGCGGGCAGGATGTCGACAGCTTGTTTTCGCCACGCGACGAACGCCGAATGCGGCGTACGCGGGGGCCGGTGTCTCAGGGATGGGCCGTCAGGCCAACACGCAACGGATCGGTTGCGTTACCGTCTCGTTCGCGTTGTTGGCGTAAAACAGCGTCGTGCCACCACGATCGGGATGCCTTATTCATGTTGTCAAAATGTCGTTACGCCTTGCTCGCTGGTTTGCTATGTGGTTCGGTGCAAGCCGAACAACTGACGCTGGAGCGCTTGCATCAGGAGCCATCGCTGTCCGGACCGAGTTTGCGCCAGGCCGAATTCTCACCGGATTCGCAACGGGTCACTTATTTGAAAGGCGCGATCGACGACGCTGCCAGGCTCGATCTGTGGCAGTACCTGCCGGCCACCGGCGAATCTTCGTTGCTGGTCGACAGCGCCAGCCTGACCGGTGGCGAGCAGCAGTTCTCGGCCGAAGAGCAGGCGCGGCGCGAACGCCAGCGCGTTTCCAGCACTGGCATCACCCGCTATAGCTGGCATCCGGATGGGCAATCACTGATGTTCCCGCTGGCCGACAAACTCTGGCTGTTTACCCCGGATGCGCCGGAATCCTCACGCTTGCGTCAACTCGCCGAAGGCAATAACGCCACCGACGTGCGTTTTTCTTCGCTCGGTCGTTTCGTCAGTTTTGTTCGCGATCAGAATATCTTTGCCGTTGATGTCGCCAGCGGTCGGGTGCGGCAATTGACGCTCGATGGTGGTGGCGATGTCAGTTTCGGCATGGCCGAATTTGTTGCTCAGGAAGAAATGGATCGTGACACCGGATACTGGTGGGCGCCCAATGATCAGTTTCTGGCGTTTGCCAAGGTCGATGAATCGCCGATTCCGATGGCGCAGCGTTACGAACAAGGCAAAGACGGTTTTAATATCGTCAGCCAGCGTTATCCGTTTGCTGGCAGCAACAACGCCATCGTGCAAATCGGTGTCATGGACATGCTCGATGGCCATGTCACCTGGCTCGATCTCGGCAGCGAAAAAGATATTTATGTTGCGCGTGTCAACTGGCTGCCGGATTCCCGTCATATCACGGTACAGCGTCAGAGCCGCGATCAGCAAACATTGGATTTACTGGTGTTCGATATTCTGACCGGCAAGCCAGTGCCGCTGCTGCGTGAAACCAGCAACACCTGGGTCAACCTGCACAGCGATTTACGCTTCATCAGCAACGGCCAGCAGTTTATCTGGGCTTCCGAAAAATCCGGTTTCAAACATCTTTATCTGCATGATCGCGACGGCAAACTGATCAAGCCATTGACGCAAGGCGAGTGGGCGGTTGAAGCGCTGAAAGCCATTGATGAAGTCAAACAGGAAATCTTCTTCACGGCTTACAAGGATTCGCCGTTGGAATTGCATTTGTATGCCGTGTCGATGAAAGACGGACAAATTCGCAAACTGACCACGGAAACCGGCTGGCATAACGTCACCGTTTCCGAAGACGGCGAATACTTCCTCGATTTATTTTCCTCGCCGGCACAACCACCACAGTTGAAGCTACATGATCGCAGTGGCAATCGTTTGACTTATCTGCTGGAAAACGCCATCGACGACAGTCATCCGTATGCGCCTTATGTGTTGCACGATATTCAACCGACTTTTGGTGAAATCAAGGCGGAAGACGGTCAGGCGTTGTTCTACCGGATGTATCAGCCCGCAGTGCTCGAAGAAGGCAAAAAATACCCAGTGATTATCGACGTCTATGGTGGCCCACACGGTGCCCGCGTCAACAAGGCCTGGGATAGCCGTAACGGCTTTTGGCACAAGCTGATGGCGCAACGTGGTTTTGTCGTATTCTCACTGGATAATCGCGGTACCAACCGTCGCGGTGTCAAATTCGAAGCGCCGATTTATCAAAAAATGGGTGTGCCAGAAGTGGTCGATCAACAAGCGGGTGTTGCGTTTCTGCGCACGCTGCCATTTGTCGACGGTGAACGCATTGGCGTGTTCGGCTGGAGTTATGGTGGCTACATGACGCTGATGAGCATGATGAAAGCGCCGCAGGATTTCAAAGTCGGTGTATCGGTGGCGCCGGTGACCGATTGGCTTCTGTACGACACGCACTACACCGAACGCTATATGGGCCTGCCGGCACGTAATGCCGAAGGCTATAAAAACAGCAATGTGTTATCGCATGTCGATGGCCTGCAGGGAAAACTGTTATTGGTGCACGGAATGGCCGATGACAATGTTCTATTCTTGCATGCGGCCAAACTGATCGATGCGCTGCAACGTAAGAATAAGCCATTCGATTTGATGCTGTATCCCGGCAGCAAGCACGGCATTCGTGGCGATGATTTACGCTTGCACCTGTTCAGTTTGATTACCCGTTATTTCGAGCAACATTTGGCAGTGCCAAAAAATGCCGTGGTCAACGAATCGGTGGCTGAAGCGTTACCATAATAATTCAGGTTGAATTCAGCCGGTTTTGCTTAGTCTGAACCGGCGTCTTATCAACAACCAATTCGACACCACTGATTGGCTAAACCCCGTTTTATCGAGACAAGGAACCCATTATGAATTTCAAAGTGCTTACGCTTTCGGCTGTGGCTTCAACGCTGCTGGTTACTGGTTGTACGGTCAACCCGTATACCGGTGAAAAACAAGCCAGCAAAGCGGCAACCATCGGTGGCGTATCGGCTGCCGTTTGCGGTGCACTCGGTAGCCGGAAAAATCGTGAAACCGCGCTGAAATATGCGGCGATTTGCGGCCTGGCTGGTGCTGGCGTTGGCGTTTACATGGATACCCAGGAAGCCAAGCTGCGTCAGGAACTGGAAGGCACCGGTGTGCGTGTACAGCGCAATGGCGATCAACTGAAACTGATCATGCCGGGCAACATCACCTTTGCGTCCGGTCGCTCGGAAATCCAGTCAAGCTTCTACTCGGTGCTCGACTCGGTATCGAAAGTATTGAAAGAGTTTGACGATACCGATTTGCTGGTTGGCGGCCACACCGACAGCACCGGCAAATTGGACATGAACATGGAGTTGTCGCGTGCTCGCGCTCAAAGCGTTGCCGATTACCTGGCATCACGCGGTGTCGCCCGTGATCGTCTGGTGGCTCGTGGCTATGGCCCGAACATGCCAATCGCCGATAACAGCACTGATGCCGGCCGTCAGGCCAATCGCCGGGTAGAGCTGGACTTGGTGCCGCGCGAACATTGATTGGCTGCATTTACGTAGCTGAAAAGGGCCGCATTGCGGCCCTTTTTATTTCCCAAGCGTATAACCCGCTTAGGTGAATATTGCCTGCTGCTCTGCAGCATGCTTGATTTGGCGGACCTCAGAAAGATTTGTTAACAATTACAAACATTTGTGCGCTCACGTCTGACCCCGGCCCGGTGTAGCTTTACCGCTCACCTCAAACAAGAGACGGAGCTGCAGCGTGGAACGACGCGATTTTCTGAAAATTTCCGGTATAGGTCTTGGTGCGATGATGTTCCCGGTTATGGGCCGTGCCATTGCCGCCGAAGAGCTGTTGTCACCGATGGCTATCGCTTTCAAAAAAGAACTGGCCGACGCCGCGCTGAATGCCGCTACGCAAGCGGGTGCCAAATACTGTGATGTGCGCATTGGCCGTTATCTGAACCAGTTCGTCACCACCCGTGATTTGACTGTGCAGAACGTCGTCAATACTGAATCGCTCGGTGCTGGCGTGCGTGTCATTGCCAATGGTTGTTACGGTTTTGCCGCGACCCATGTGCTGACCAAAGAAGCCATTGCCCAGGCAGCCAAACAAGCCGTCGCCATTGCCAAAGCCAACAGCAAAGTGATGACCGATCCGGTCGTGTTGGCCGAACAGAAAGGTGTCGGTGAAGTCAGTTGGAAAACGCCGATGACGAAAGATTGGCGCACAGTGCCGGTCAAAGAAAAAGCCGAGTTGTTGATCGAAGCGAACAAGGCCGGCATCGCAGCCGGTGCCAGCTTCATGCAGTCAATCATGTTCCAGGTCAACCAGCAGAAATATTTTGCCTCGACCGATGGTTCCTATATCGATCAGGATGTGCACCGTTTGTGGGTGCCGTTCTTCGCGACTGCTGTGGATAAAGAGACCGGGAAATTCCGTAACCGTCAAAGCCTCGGTGCCCCGGTCGGCCGCGGTTACGAATGGCTTGATGCCCGCAAAGAGGACAAAGTGTTGGCGGCGGGCGGCATGACGACGCTGTACAAGAATTCCTACGACATTATTGAAGATGCCACCAACGCTGGTCGTCAGGTGAAAGCGAAACTGACGGCAAAATCGGTGGAGCCAGGCAAATACGATCTGGTGCTGTCGCCAGAGCATTTATACCTGACCATTCACGAAAGTGTCGGTCACCCGCTGGAGCTCGACCGTGTGCTCGGTTATGAAGCCAATTACGCTGGCACCAGCTTTGCAACGCTCGACAAATGGCAAAGCAAGAAATTCCAGTACGGTGCGCCAATCGTTAATTTATACGCCGATAAAACCGAGCAAGGCTCTCTCGGTGCGGTCGGCTACGATGACGAAGGCGTGCCATGCAAGCGCTGGGACTTGGTCAAGGACGGCGTACTGGTCAACTACCAGGCGATCCGCGATCAAGTGCATATGCTCGGTGAAAAAGCCTCGCATGGCTGCTGCTATGCCGATTCCTGGAGCAGCGTGCAGTTCCAGCGCATGCCGAACGTTTCGCTGGCCGCCGGCAAGAACAAACTAACGCCAGATGAGATGATCAAGGACATCAAGAAAGGCATTTACATTGTCGGTGCCGGTTCGTTCTCGATTGATCAACAGCGCTACAACTTCCAATTCGGTGGTCAACTGTTCTACGAAATCAAGGACGGCAAAATCGTCGGTGAACTCGAAGACGTGGCCTACCAATCCAACACCCAGGAGTTCTGGAATTCCTGCGCCGCGGTTTGCGATGAGCGCGATTGGCGCATGGGCGGTTCCTTCTTCGATGGCAAAGGCCAGCCGGGTCAGATCAGCGCCGTGTCGCACGGCAGTTCGACGGCGCGTTTCAACGCGGTCAATGTCATTAACACGGCCCGCAAGATTGGTTGATAGCCAGGTTTTGCCGATTCAAACAGATTTAAGGAATTGACTCATGACGATGATGACTGAAGCTGAAGCAAAGAAAGTGCTCGATAAAGTGTTGTCGCTGGCCAAAGCCGATCAATGCATTGTGCAATTGACCGGTGGCCGCGAAGGCAACATTCGCTTTGCACGCAATACCGTTTCCACCAGCGGTGAAGTCAGCGATCTGCAATTGGTGATCTCGGTCGCCTATGGCAGCCGCAACGCCGCGGTAACGACCAATGATTTGAGCGATGCCTCGCTCGCTGCAGCAGTAAAACGCGTGCAGGAGCTGGCAAAGTTGGCGCCGGAAAATCCCGAGTTCATGCCGGCGATCGAAAAACAGAAATACAAAGCCAGCGATACTTTTGCGCAATCGACGGCCGATATCACGCCGGCTGATCGGGCTCAGGCGGCTGCTGACTCGTTGGAGCCGAGCCGGAAAAAAGGTTTGGTTGCGGCCGGCTTCCTGCAGGACAACATCGGTTTTGTTGCCCATGCCAATAGCAATGGCGTGTTTGGTTACCAGAAAACTTCCGGTGTCGATTTCACCTGTACGGTGCGCACCGAAGACGGTCGCGGGTCCGGCTGGGTCTCGCGCAATGTCGATGATTTCAAACGGATGAGTACGGCCAAAGCCAGCGATATCGCGATACAGAAAGCGGAAATGTCGGTCGATGCGAAAGCGTTGGAGCCAGGTCGTTACACCGTTATTCTGGAGCCGGTCGCGGCGGCGGGCTTGATCAACATGATGCTTGGCGGCTTCGATGCCCGTAATGCCGATGAAGGCCGCAGTTTCATGTCGAAAAAAGGTGGCGGCACGCGTTTGGGTGAGAAGTTTTTTGATGAGCGCGTCAATATCATCACCGACCCGTGGCATCCGGATGTTCCAGTACTGCCTTGGGATGGCGAAGGCTTGGCACGCGAGAAATTGGATGTGGTGAAAAATGGTGTTGTTAACTATTTGAACTATTCGCGCTACTGGGCCAAGCAGAAAGAAAAACAGGCGAAAGCCTTGCCAGGTAACTTGATCATGAGCGGCGGCAAGAAGTCGCTGGAAGAGTTGGTCAAGGGCACCAAGAAAGGCATTCTGGTTACTCGCACTTGGTATATTCGCATGGTCGATCCACAATCTGTGCTGGTCACCGGTTTGACCCGCGATGGCACGTTCTACATTGAAGACGGCAAGATCATGTACCCGATCAAGAACTTCCGCTTCAACGAAAGCCCGATCACGATGTTGAACAACATCGAAGAACTCGGTGTACCGGAGCGCATTGCCGGTGATGAAGCGGCGGTAATCATGATGATTCCGCCAATGAAGATCCGCGACTTCAACTTCACGTCGCTGTCGGATGCCGTGTGATCGTCAAACTGTCGTGACAAAACGCCCGCAACCGCGGGCGTTTTGTTCGGGTTGTGGTAAAGGGCTATAGGTGAGGTAAGGGCTGTTGGCGCGTTACGATTTTTATTTCACTCGGCTGATGTATGAGTCTGGTGACTGGGACGTTGACCAACGCATGCCGTCGAACATTCTGCACTCGCTGGTGCAGTACACGACCTTGCGTGTCGACCCGGTCGAACGCATCGTAGCGCTGTCCGACCCGGTAATGCTGGAAGCACCATTTTGTTATTTGGCCGGTCACAAGCTGGTGCAGTTCACCGAAGCCGAAGCGGCCAATTTTCGTCAATATGTCGCCAACGGTGGTTTCGTTTTTGTCGACGATTGCAATCACGATATCGATGGTCTGTTCGCCCAATCATTCGAGCGCCAGATGGCGCAACTGTTCGGTGACGACGAGTTGAAAAAAATCCCGAACAATCATCTGTTGTACCGCAGCTTCTTCGAATTCGATGGACCGCCGACAACCAGCGTTGAGCTGAATGGTTGGGGCGATGATCTGGTCCACGATTATCTGAAAGCAATAGTTGTCCGCGATCGCATCGCGGTGTTGTACAGCAACAAAGATTATGGTTGCGAATGGGATTACGACTTTCGCAACAAACGTTGGTATGCCGTGGACAATACCCGGTTTGCCGTCAACATCATCATGTATGCATTGGGAGGCTGAATGCAGCTCGCATGGTCTGAAAGCGAAGTACAGGATCTGCATGGTGCATTGATCCAGCTGAAAGCAACGATCGCCCAGAAAATGCTCGGCCAGGAGCAAGTGCTGGAGCAGGTGCTGTTGGCGATGATGGCCGGCGGGCACGCGTTGATTGAGGGCGTGCCTGGCCTTGGTAAAACGCTGCTGGTCAAGTCGATTGCCGAATCGATTTCGCTGGACTTCAAACGCATTCAGTTCACGCCGGATTTGATGCCGTCCGATGTCATCGGCACCGAGTTGCTTGAAGAAGATGCGCAAACCGGCAAGCGCGTATTTCGCTTTCAAAAAGGGCCGATTTTCACCCAGATCCTGCTCGCCGATGAAATCAACCGGACGCCACCGAAAACCCAATCGGCGTTGCTCGAGGCGATGCAGGAAGGTTCGGTAACCTTTGCGGGCGAACGCCATGTGTTACCGAAACCGTTCTTTGTGCTGGCCACGCAGAACCCGATTGAACAGGCCGGCACTTATCCGCTACCTGAGGCTCAGCTCGATCGCTTTCTGCTGCATATCACCGTGCCGTATCCGGGCGCCGATCAAGAGTGCGCGATCGTCATGCAAACCACCGGTGTCGCCAGCCAATCATTGCGGGCGGTCATGGATCAGCAGCAATTGCAACGCGTGCAGCAACTGGTTCGTGAATTACCGATCAGCGAGCGCTTGGTGCGTTATGCGGTTACGCTGGTGCGCGAAACCCGGCCGCAGGACAGCGGCCTGTCGCTGGTGCGTGATTACTTGAGTTGGGGGGCCGGAACGCGTGCGGCGCAGTCGCTGGTGCTCTGTGCGAAAGCGCATGCGGTGCTGCACGGTCGCTTGGCCGTCGGCCGTGATGATTTGCGTGCGGTGCTCGGTTCGGTGTTGCGTCATCGCTTGGTCTTTGGCTTCCAGGCCGAAGCCGACAATATCCGGTTTGCCGATGTGCTGGATGCACTATTGCAGATCCCGATGCCGGCATGAATCTGATTACGCCGGCGTTTATCCAGCGCGTTTCCCGTTTGCATTGGCCAATCAAACGCCGTTTGCACGGCATTGGCCATGGCATGCATCAGGGCCGCAATCGTGGCGCTGGGCTGGAATTCAGCGAGTATCGCCGCTACGAACTCGGCGATGATTTGCGTCGACTCGACTGGAAACTGTTGGCGCGTTCCGATCGCTATTTTATTCGCGAAGCAGAACGCGAATCGCAGGTACCTTGTTACTTGTTGCTCGATACCAGTGTCTCGATGAACGCGCGCGATGCCGGCAGCGGTTGGTCGCGTATCGAGTTGGCTTCGGCGGTGGCGGCAGGGCTTGCGGCGATAGCCATTCGCCAGGGTGATGAAGCCGGGTTGATCACATTAAGCAACGATAACTTGCGGGTGCAGGCAGCGCGGCGAGGTTTTCACGCCTTGAAGCCGCTGGTGTCGACCTTGCAAGCGCTGCGCGGCGCAGGCCAATTGCCGCCACCGGAGCAGGCATCAGCGGTGTTTTCGGTATTGCGCCGGCCAGCGTTGTGTGTATTGATTTCTGACTTTTTCGACGACAGCAGTTTGCGCTGGCTGCGTTATTTGTATGCCGGCCGACACGATGTGATCGCGTTGGCGTTGACGACACGGCAAGAGCGTGAGTTTGCATTCGACAAGTCAGTGACGTTGCTCGACGATGATCAATCACGTTTGGCCACGATCGCGCCCCATGAACAACGCAGCGGCTATCTGCAGGCGTTTCAGGCTCACCGTCAACAATGGCAACATTGGTGCACCAGTCACGATTTGCAATGGTTGGATGCGGATGTCCGTGACACGCCGGAGGCGATCATCCGTCGTCTGCTCGATCAGCGCTTGCAGCGCACGATCAAACGCAGCGCCTGAGCGAGCATGCTGACGATGATTCAGTTTCAAGTTCCGATGGCGCTGTGGGCACTGAGTGCGATGATCCTGCCGGTATTGTTGCACTGGTGGCATCGCCAGCAACAACAGCCTGAGCACTTTTATGCGCTGCGTTTTCTGCCTGCCGAGGAAACGCCTGTGCGTCATCGCCGCCTGCACGATCCCTGGTTGCTATTGCTGCGCATGCTGATTCTGGCCTTGCTCGCGCTCTGGTTGGCGGAACCAACTTTTTCCTGGTCGCCAACACGTGAGCGCGATATTGAGTTGGTGCATCCGCGCGCGGAGTTGCCCGATGAAAATCAGCATAGCGAACGTTATTGGCTTTGCGCTGATGGGTTGCGGCCCATTCGTGAACCGCGCTGCGAGGAACCGGCACTGTGGCTCAGTCTGTTGCGCCATCAGCAGGCCTTGGCGGATGTTCGGCAGATAACGCTGTACTTACCGGAAGGATTGCTGTTGACCGGCAATCTGAAACCGAGTCTTCCTTACCAAGTTGTCTTGCAACGAGTTGCCGCAACAACGCTATTCTCGCCCGCGCCGATTCGCATCGCGGCGCCAGTCAGTTGGCAACCAGCAATCGACGCATTGAATGCGCTGCGACTACATGCAATTTGGCAACGTGTTGATCTCAGCACGGAAAGCCCTGTTGATATTGCCGTGCATCGCGATGATTTGCCGGCGGCGGTGCACTGGTATCCGCAGCCGTTTGATGCGCAATCCGATTCGGGTTTGCAAAGCTTGCAGCAGAATCGCGTGTTGTACCTGGCGCCGGTACCATCTGATCCAAACAACTTGACGACCGAAGTGTTGGCGGAGCTTATTGATCGCAGTGAAACCTGGTTGCGGCAATGGCAGCCAGCAGCGCTGTCCGACAATGCTTCGATACAACCGCATTTTGCTGAAAGCGAGGTGTCATCGTTCAGCCGAACGTTGCCATTACAGAACCTGTTGATGGTGTTGCTGCTGCTGGCAATAGTGATTGAGCGGGGAATTAGCTATGGCCGGCGTTAAGGATTGGCGCCGGCGTTTGTGCCGCACTCACGTGGCACGGCAAATGGCCGTGCTGTTATTCGCATTACTACCGTTGCTGGCAGCGTGGTGCTGGTTTTTGCCTTCGTCTGTTATTGCGGTAGCGTTGCTCGCATTGGTTGCCATCATCGCTCGCGGCATCATGGCCTGGCGTCATGCATCAGGCCAGTATTTGCATTGGCTGAATGATGCCTGTCCTCAGTTACAAGACAGTGCCGAGCTGCTGCCGGCGACGGAGTTATCGCTCGTTGCGGAGCTGCAACGCCAACGGATTGCGAGAAAGCTCGCGGCATTGCCATCGGCAAACAGCATTGTTCCGGGCATTGCCTGGCGACGATATCTATTGCTGGCAACGGTGCCAGCATTGCTATTGGTAGGAAGCATGTGGCTGCTGCAGACGCGCAGCGAAACCGCCGCATTGAATGCCGCATTGGCGCTGGAAAAATCGGCTGCTGGTTTCCAGTTTACCGTGCAGGTAATGCCGCCGGCCTATACCGGTTTACCGGCGTTTGCACTGACAGCGCAAGAGGCGGAAATTCCTGAAGCCAGCGAAGTTCAGTTGTGTCTGCAAAGCGAGGATGCGCAGCTGCGCTGGCGTTGGTTAGGCGAGACGACAAGCTTCGGCACCGGTTGCCAAACGATTCTCATGCAAGGTCATCGTGCTTACCAGATTGAACGCCAGGATCTGGCGGCACCGCTGCAACAAGGGCGATTGATGATGCGCCGGGATTTGCCACCGCGTATCGATATCAGCCAACCGGAACAGGAATGGAACGATGTCGATGCCACTCGCGACTCGCTCCAGTTGGCGCTGAAAATCGAAGACGATTATCGGCTGACTCACATCACCTTGCATTCGACCTTGGCGCGCGGCAGCGGTGAAAACGTCCGGTTTCGTGATCAGGTAGAAACCTTGGCCAAACCTCAGCAAGCCAGCTGGCAGCATGTGTTGCAACGACGCCTGAAAACCATCGGCATGGAGCCCGGCGATGAGTTGTATGTTTTTGTCCAGGCCCATGACAACAAACCGCAGGCACAGCAAACGCGCAGCCGAACCTATGTGTTCCGTCATCCGCTGGCATCGTCGGCAGCCTTGGCCGAAGCTACGCTGCCGGCCGACCAGCGGGAAAAGGGTTTGCGTTCGCAGCGACAATTGATCATCGATACCGAAAGGCTGATTGCCGAGCGGGCGTCGTTATCCGACGAGATGTTTCAGCAGCGTTCACGACAACTGGCCAGCGACCAGATGGTATTGCGTTTGCGCTATGGCGAGTTTCTTGGTGAGGAAAGCCATTTTGCCGAAAACGAAGCTGCAGAAACCGATGTTCATCATGAACACGATGGTCATGATCATGGCGCGGAAGGCGGTGAAGCCTTCTCGATGAAATCGGCCGGCGATTTGATCAGCGAGTTCGGCCATAGCCACGATATCAGCGAAAACGCCACGTTGTTTGATGACGCGACCAAAACGCTGCTGCGTCAGGCATTGCAGGCAATGTGGAATGCCGAGCGTGAGCTGCATGTCGTGGTACCGGAAGCGGCGCTGCCGTTCGAATATCAGGCGTTGGAAGCGATAAAAGCGATACAACAGGCCGAACGGATTTATCTGCACAAAACGGCTTATACGCCACCACCGATTGATGAAGCCGAGCGTTTCCAGGGCGAACTGCTGAATATCACCGAGCCGCGCCGGCAATATGCCTTGCATGACGATGAGCGGCTGCTACGTCAGCGCCAATGGGTCAGTCTGCTTGGCCAGCGGGAACTTGCCGAGCAGCAATGGCCGGCAACGGAAACCGAAGCATTGCGGGCATTTTTACAGGTACAAAGCGCGGAAGATTTGGCGGCGTTGAATGCCTTGTCGCTGATGCAGAATGATTGGCTGCATTGTTTTCGTTGTCGCTTGGCGATCCGCGACTATTTGCTGAGCCAGTTGCCAACGCCGCGTGCGCGCCCGGCACAATCTTCCGATGCACTGGCTCGCTGGCGTAAGCAGTGGGAGTCGCGATGATGATCGCCGTTTTCATTATCGCCTTGGCATGGTTGTTATGGCTCGGTTGGCGCAAGCGTCGCGTTGAGGCGTTGACTGGTGTAACGCTTTTGCTGCTGGCGCTGCTGTCATTCGGCCAGCCGTATTGGTCAACGGCTGCTGTGCTGCAAATCGTCACCGATGGTGCCGAGCCGGTAACGAGCACTTCGTCATTACTGGATTTGCGTGGTTTAACGCCTGCGCAACAACAGCAGCGTTTGCTTGGCACCAACGTATCCAAATGGCAGATCCACGGCGATGGTTTTGAAAGCGATGTGCTGGCTGGCCTCAATCTGCCGATGATCGATTGGCAAACGGCTGCAGCACCAGCTTTTCAATTGCAGTATCAAGCCTATGCCACGGAGCGCGCGATTTGGACATTACGGTGGCAACAAACGATTGCGGCGGACCGGGTGCAACTGCGCAACGCCGCCGATCAACTATTGGCGGAAAAGTCGGTAACGCAAGAGGGCGAGCTAAGTCAGGCAACGCTTGCCTATCAGTTCAATGCCGAGGGCATTTATCCGTTGCGGTTACAGGTTTTTCAAGCTGATGCGTTGCAAGCGGAATACCCGGTCATGGTCAGTGTGACGGCCGCACCGGAGTTTGCCGCCATGTTGCGTTTCAGTGCGCCATCATTTGAGTGGCGCGCAGCGAAAGCCTGGCTTGAGCAGGCCGATATACCGTTTCAGTCACGAGTACAAATCGGCAAACAACAGTTCCGTGAAGATCGCAGTGTCAGCGCCGCGAAATCCGATGCGCAGCGACTGCAATTGGTTGACTGGCGTTACTGGCAAACACCGCCCAGTAATGTTCAGCAGCAACAGCGTCAGGCGCTACTCGACGGTGAAATCCTGATTGTGTTCGCTGGCGATGTCGATGATGAAGCCAGTGCGCGTGAGTCGCTGCGACAAGCGTTGCATACTGAATCGTCCGACAGCGCATGGCAAAGCGGTAATGCCGATTATCGCTACTTCAGTTTGCCGGTCGGAAAAGGCGCCATTCTGTGGTTGGCCGAACCGCAATGGCATCGCATCTGGCAACGTTTTCCGGAGCGTTATGCGGCGTTCATGGCGGAACGGATTGCCGAGCTGGTCAAGCGCGAACAAGCGCAAATCGTCAATCATGCGCCACTACTGACTGGTCGCGCCCAATCGCTGTGTTTCGATAATGCCACACAGCAGCAATTGACGATCGAAGTAGCGTCGCAACGCTGGACCGTGCCTTTGCAGGATGCTTCATGGCCGGGCCGTCGTTGCGCAACATTTGCTGTTGAACAGGAAACCTGGATGCAGGTAAGCCTTGATCCACAGCGCTGGTCGCAAGCGGTTGTAGCGGCGTTGCCGGTTGCGCAGCAGCGTTCAGAAAAACACCTGATGATGTCGCGCCTCTTACAGCAGGATGAAGCGGCCGCCGAAACCGGACTGCCTTGGCGATGGTTATTGTCAGCGCTGATCGTGGTGTTATTGATGCTGAGCTGGTGGCGCGCCAACCGTCGCCAATAAGGGTAATGTACTACGGTGTAGCCGTGATCGACGCCGTCGCATAAATGTCGTTGAAGAAAGGCGTGAACACGACGACACCGCGATAGCCGCTCAAATCGATGTCGGCGGGAATCAGATAATTCAATTCGCCGCTTTGCGCGCGCAATTCGCCAAGATCAATAAAATCTTCCAGCACGATATCCGCCTGACGCACGCCGGGACGGGCGGTCAGATAAACATGCAAGCCGGGACCGCGGACAATCGAGAACTGTTCCATGCGCAGCAGGTGTTCGCCATTGCCGAGTCGATACAGCCGAACAACGCCTTTGGCCGGACGTTGTTCATGCACGCTGCCGAATTCGCCATAACTCAATAGCTGTGGCGGATTCATGTCCTCGGGTGTTTTGGGCATTTCATCATGCAGCGCTTCCGGCAAGCCGGCGGATTTTTTCTTCGCGTTCTGTTGCGGTTGCGCGGTTTCAAAAAACGAGAATTTCGGAGCGCCGATGCTGCTGCTCTGGCCCCAGTGCCAGAGCGCGTAAAAGCCGATAGCGATAAGCACCAGCAATGTCAGTAGAATCCAGTTCAGCTTGTTATTGAGCATCGATGACAAACTCCCGCTGTTCCAGCGCTTCGATGCGTTTTTTCAATGCTGGCGGAATATCGGCTTTGCGCTGATGACGATAATCGAACATGACGATCTCGGCCTCGCCTTCGGTGGTGATGGCGTTCTGGCTGGCGCTGACAATGGCATATTGCTGCCAAAAGCGGTTATTGCTCATTTTCGCTATCCGCACACCGACCAGCAAGGAATCGGGAAACGTGATTGGTCGTTTGTAGCGAGCGGAAGTCGCCGCCAGTATCGGCGCCACGCCCTCATTCTCATTCGGGTCCATCATATTGACCTGATGACCATAGGCGACCCGTGCCGATTCAAAGTAACGGAAATACATGACGTTGTTGACGTGCTGGAAGGCGTCCATCTCGCCCCAGGCAACGGTGATCGGATACACAAACGGAAACGACTCGAGCAAAGGATGGGACATCAGCGGTTCCTCATGGCTGTTGTGATGACAGGGCGCGTTCGGTAAACGCCGCTTTCATTTCGATGCATTTCTGGGTTTGCTGTTCCGCCGACAGAATGGCATCGAGGTGGCCAACGATATCAGCGGTGTGTTCGAGCAAAAAGGTTTTTGCTTGCGCCCAGATATCGGCGTCACAGAATTGCGCCAACATTGGCGGCAGATCGGCAATGCGGAACGTCGGTTGCCGCTCGCGGATGGCCGGGAAATGATTGCGCAGATAGCTGAACGTGGCGAACTGCGTCGGTGGATGTTGCAGCCAATCGTTCAATAGCCGCCATTGTTCGTTACTCGACAGGCATGGATGCGACAGCTTGTCGATCATGCGGGCATGCACTTCCGGTCGGCGGATATTGCCAATGGCCTGCACCAAATCATTACGAATATCGCCCTGATTCTCCCGGCAGAGATGGTTCAGTACCGAGTCGACTTGTTCCGGTTGCGTTTCCAGCCACACGGCCACGCGCACCGGATCACTGTTCAGGCTTCGATCCGCAAACGCTTTCGGCTTTTGCATCGTCTGCAGCAATTGCTCGCGCAGTAACGGCAAGCGCAAATCGAGCGCCATCCATTCCCGAATCGTTGGTGTCCAGGGTTGCGCCGCACCCGCGAACCGTTCGCGCAATTGTTGCCGCGTCGCTTTCGCATCGCGGCTCAGGCGATACAACGCGAACTGCGCTTCGTCGATAAACGATTCAGTAACCACGGCCGCTGATTGGCTGCTGAGTCGAGCGGCCAACCGCCAGAATGGTTCCGACGGTAATTGTTGCTGGCGATAACTTTGCGCCAGGTTCTCGGCCATCTCCAGCGCCTCGACGCTGCTGTAATGGGCGCTGCCGGTAATCAAGCGCTGCCATTCATCCGTGGCAAGCGACCAGCGGTAATAACCGGCGCCATCCGCATTCGGTAAAACGACCGCTTCGCAGGGCTGCGCCGTTTGCCATAACTGTTCGCTTTGATTGATGACCTGGCATTGCAAGGCATTTTGTTGGTCATGAAAGCGGGCGCAGACGGGAATGGTCCAGGCGGTTTGTGTGGTTTGCGCGGTCGGCAGAATTTTCTGGCGCAATATCAGGCTCAAGCGATTATTCTGACATTGTCGTTCGAAATGAATCAGCGGCACGCCCGGTTCATTGATAAAGCGATCAAACTCGCTGGCCAGCAATGGATGCGCGACCGAATCGGTAACCGCGTGATAAAGCTCTTCGGTGCCGGCCAGATCGTAGGCATGGCGGGCAAAGAACGCGCGAAAGCCGGACTGGAAACGATCTTCACGAATGAAACGTTCCAGCATATGAATCAGCGAGGCCGATTTCAGCGTTGCCTGAGCGCTGTAGGAAGCATGAATTTCCTTGCTGCTGTCGATCACGCCCGGCTGCAAGCGACGCACTTCATTCAAGTCGATCTGAATGGCCTGTTGCTTGTTTTGCTGGCGTTCAATATCAAAACCCAGCGCCGGGTAGCGCTCGTGCAGTAACCGATACGTCAGCCATTCGACGACGCCTTCGTAAATCCAGACATCGTTCCACCATTCCATCGCAACCAGATTGCCAACCCAGTGATGCAACAAGCCGTGCGTGAAGTAACTGAGGAAAAACCGCTGTGAGGTGGCGAGATTGTGTTGATCGAACAACATCAGACGATCGCGCAGATTGATCGCGCCCGGATGTTCGAGCACGCCTTCGGTGGCATGCGGCACGGCCAGTACATCCAGCTTTTCAAACGGAAACGGCATGCCGAAATAATTTTCGGCCGCTTCGACCATCGGTCCGATATGCGCCAGGGCAAACTGACTGCGTGCGCCTTGGCCTTTGACGGTGACGGCGCGGATCGGCAGGTTCTGGCGGCGAAATTCATTCGGTTTCAGAATCGGACCGGCGACGATATCGAAAGGCCCAACGCTGATGTTCAGCTGGTGCAAAGAGATCGGTGGTGTACGAACAAAATGCACGCGCTTGCGACCATTGCCGAGCACGCTGGTTTCCAGCAAAGAAGTGGTGCTGACGACGTGATGCCAGGTTGGCGCGGTAACCGACAAATCGATACGAGCGCGAATACCCGGCTCATCAAAACCAGGAATGGCTCGGCGTGCGAAAATGGTGTTGAACTGATTGAACACATACCAGTCGCCATTGATTTGCTGACGCCACAAGCCTTCCTGATTGGCGGTGTAACGGCCCTGATAGCTCAAACGCACATGCGCGGTGCCCGGTGCCAGTGAGCGCGACAACTGAATGCGTGTCAGGCCGTCTTCGCTTTCCTCAACGGCACTAGCCGGATGCCAGTTCTGCAAGTCGTCGCTGCTTTCAATGCGGTTGAAACGCAATGCCTGGGCATGTAGATACAGCGCATCAATGCGCTGATCCAGTTGCAATTCAATGGTGGCGACACCGCTGAAATCCTCGGCATCCGGCAATAGCGTCAACTGCACATCGTAGTGCAGTGGCCGAACATGATTCGGCAGCCGGCCGTTGATCGGCGACGGATCGGCGTAACGGAAAAACTGATGCCAGATAAACAGTGCCAACAGCACCGCGGCCATACAGCAATACAACAGGGAGCGTAGGGACCAGCGCATCAACACCAACACCTCGGGAAAGCGAGTGGCGAAGTGTAACGCATCGCCGCGCTGTCACGAAGTCGCGCTGTCACGAAGTCATGAACAGGCGAATCGAGATCGCAATGGACACCACGACCAGCACGCGGCGCACCAATTTTGCACCGCCGCGAAACACCAGCCGGGCGCCAATCTGGCCGCCGATAATCTGACCGACAGCCATGACGCCACCCGGCAGCCACAACACCTTGCCTCCGATGATGAAAAACACCAGCGCCACGCTATTGCAGGCGAAATTCATCAGCTTGCTGTGGGCGGTAGCGACCGGCAGCGTCGTGCCGAGCACGGCGACGCAACCAATCGCAAAAAAGGTGCCGGTGCCAGGACCGAAAAAGCCGTCGTAAAAGCCGACGCCGAAACCCACGGTGAATGCGAACACTGGCATGCTGACCCGTTGATGGCGCTCGACATCGCCTGCGCGCGGCGCTAGCAGCATGTACAGCGCAATGGCGATCAACAGCCAAGGAATGACTTGTTTTAGAAAGCTCGGATCGATCGATTGCACGGCCAAGGAACCGAATGCACCGCCGACGCCGGAGGCTACAATTGGCGGCCAGAATCGGCGCAGATCGACCATTTTGTGGCGAACAAAATGTAATGAAGCCGACATCGACCCGAAACAGCCCTGCAGCTTGTTGGTACCTAGCGCCATCGCCGGCGGAATGCCAACGGCCATCAGCGCCGGCACGGTCAGCAAACCGCCGCCACCGGCGATGGCATCGATGATGCCGGCGACCAGTGCGACCACGAACAACAACGCCAATACGTCGACGGCAAATTCCATGATGGGATTTTTCTCGTTAGGGAATTACAGCTGCACGATATTCAGGCGTCCGCTGCTCGGGATGACATCGTCCTGGTCTGGCTCCGGGTCGCGAAAGCTTTCTTTGTCGAACGCGCGATCGCCGTCTTCATTGGCGACGCCATCGGCAACCAACGCGGCAAAATCAAACAGCTCGCGATCGACCAGATGCGAAGGCACGACGTTTTGCAGCGCCCGGAACATCGTTTCGATACGGCCCGGAAATTTTTTGTCCCAGTCCTGCATCATCTGTTTGACGACTTTGCGCTGCAGATTTTCCTGCGAGCCGCAAAGATTGCAGGGAATGATCGGAAAGGCTTTTGCTTCGGCGTAACGGGCAATGTCTTTTTCGCGGCTGTAAGCCAGTGGCCGGATGACAATATTCTTGCCGTCATCGCTGACCAGTTTCGGCGGCATGCTTTTCAGTTTGCCGCCGTAAAACAGATTCAAGAAAAAGGTTTCCAGCATGTCATCGCGATGATGACCAAGGGCAATTTTGGTCACGCCATGACGCTGGGCATAACCGTACAAAATGCCGCGCCGCAAACGCGAGCAGAGCGCGCAGGTGGTTTTGCCTTCCGGCACCACGCGCTTGACGATGCTGTAGGTGTCTTCTTCAATCACTTCATACGGCACGTCGATGCTGTCCAGATAAGTCGGCAGCACATGCTCGGGAAAACCGGGCTGTTTCTGGTCGAGATTGACCGCGACGATATCGAAATGCACCGGCGCCGAGGCGCGCAAAGCCAACAGGATATCGAGCAACGTATAAGAGTCTTTGCCGCCAGACAGGCAGACCATGACCTTGTCGCCATGCTCAATCATGTTGAAATCGGCGATGGCCTGACCGACTTCGCGGCGCAGGCGTTTTTGCAGTTTATTGAACTCGTAACTGGCTTTGCGGGTCAGTTCAGACATCGGTAGGGGCCCTCGACAGCAGGGGGCGGATTATACGGGACGACTCATGCTCAATGTACGAAAATCCAGCAGGATGGCCTTATTGCCACTGGTATTGCTGCTCAGCGCCTGCTCGTTCACGTTCATGTATCCACGCGCCGATTTCTTTCTCGGCTGGCAAATCGACTCTTATCTGAGACTGGAGTCCGCCCAGGAGCGCTGGCTCGATGAGCGCTTGGAAGCGCGGCTGCGCTGGCATCACCAGCAGGAACTGCCGCGCTGGCGTGACTGGCTGGTGGCTTTGCGCAACGATGTCGCTGAGCAGCGCATCGATGAAGCCGGCTACGAGCAATACATGGAGCAGCTCAGCCAGCTGCTGCGGGCGACTTCAGCAGGCCTGATAGACGATGGCACCGCGCTGATCCAGCGCTTGAGTGATGAGCAGGCCAAGGCCTTGCTGGAGCGGCTGCAGGAGGAAGTCGATGAGGAAATCGAGGAGCTTGCCGATGAAAGCCTCGAGGAACATCTGGAACAGCGTTACGAACGCTCGGTCGACAATTACGAAGACTGGTTCGGTCGCCTGAGCGACGAGCAGCGTCAGGCCGTGGCAGCAAAGCCCGGACATGCGCCCGCATGTGATTGAATCACGTCAGCGCTGGTATCGCTATATCGAACAAGTGCTGGCCAATCCCCAGGACGAAGCGGCCACCCGTGCCGCCGTCACACGCATGCTGACCGAACCGGAATCGCTGCGCACGCCGGAGTATCAGGCGCTGTGGCAGCAGCGCGGCGAACAGCGCAAACAAATGCTCGGCATCATTTACCGCAGCGCCAGTGACGAGCAGCGCCAGCATTTGCTTGCAGAACTCGACGAATGGATTGAGGATTTCAATGAGATGATCGCGCGCGATATTTGATTGTTGCGCCGAACGAAAAAAGCCATGACTCAGTCATGGCTTTTTATTGCTGCAACCGTTGTTATTGCTTGGCCAGTAGCTCCAGCGCGCTGGTGACCAGGCCTTTGACGCCGGTGCGTATCGTCGGCTCCGGCACCGGCGCAAACTCCGGTGAGTGCAGCGATGGCAGTGAAATCTCGCCACGATCGGCTGCTTCGATTTTCGCCGGAGCGACGCCACCGACCCAGAAAATTACCGCCGGCACGTCTTCCTTGGTCATGCTGTAACGCGAGAAATCTTCGCCGCCCATGACTGGATCGGTGCGCTGCACATTTTGCTCACCGATGGCTTTGCCAATCGCGCTCATCAGCCGTTCGGTCAGTTCCGGATCGTTGATCGTCGGTGGTGTGTATTCATCCTTGACGACAAATTCCGGTAACGCGTTTGCTGGCATACCGGCGGTGACGGCCAATCCATCGGCAATACGTTTCAGTGAATCAATAATGTGTTCACGCACTTCCGGCGAATAGCTGCGCACCGTCAATTGCAGATGCGCCTGTTCTGGAATGATGTTGTGCTTGGCGCCAGCCTGAAAGCTGCCGACAGTCACTACCGCCGGTTCGCGCGGATTCAATTCGCGGCTGACGATGGTTTGTGCCGCCAATACAAACTGGCTGGCCAAAACAATGGGATCTTTGGTTTTGTGCGGGTAAGCGCCATGACCGCCGACGCCTTTGAATTTGATATCAATCGAATCGACGCTGGCGAGCGCCGGCCCGGCCGAATAGGCAATGGTGCCGGCGGCGTGCGAAGCGGAGGTGTGTAGCGCCACGGCATAATCCGGCGTCGGGAAGCGCTGATACAAGCCATCAGCGAGCATCGCTTTGGCACCGCCGCCGCGTTCCTCGGCCGGCTGACCGATCAAGACCAGTGTGCCTTTCCATTCGTTCTTGCGCGCCGCCAATTCGCGCGCCGCACCCACCAATGAGGTCATATGAATGTCATGGCCGCAGGCGTGCATGATGCCAACCAGTTTGCCGTCCTGATCGGTACTGACCATTTTGCTGGCGTAGGGCAGGTTGGTGTTTTCGGTCACCGGCAGCGCATCCATGTCCGCGCGCAGCAGCACCGTCGGGCCGTCGCCGTTACGCATGACGGCAACCACGCCCCAACCGCCGACTTTTTCCGTGACTTTGAAGCCAGCGCGTTGCAGCTCCATGGCCAGGCGTTTCGAGGTTTCTTTCTCGTGGAACGACAACTCCGGTGTACTATGGAAATGCTGGTAGAGCTTGAACAAGTAAGGATAATCATCGGCCGCCTGCGCCAATCCGGCCACCAGCGTCAACACCAGTAATCGTTTCATTGTCGATAAATCCCGATCGAGGAAGTGAATGGATGAAACCCGAGCTTATCACTGACGAAGCCGTTCTGCAGCGCGCGGTGCGCCATATCGCCGGTCGCGATCGGGTAATGGCCGCTGTGATCGAACGCTTCGGTCCTTGCCGTATGACACCGTGGACCAACGAACCGTTTTCGGCGCTGGTCAATTCAGTGATTTCTCAGCAGCTATCAGTAAAGGCCGCGGACACCATTGCCAAGCGGTGTTTGCAGGTGGCCGGACGCGGTGAGCGCTTTGTGCCGAAAAAACTGCTTGATGCCTCTGATGAAACTTTGCGCGGCTGTGGTCTTTCCGGCGCCAAGGTGCGCTACATCAAAGGCATCGCCGATGCGGCGCAACGCAAGCAGGTGAATTTCGCACAGCTGCGACAATTGCCGGATGAGCAATTGATCAAGGCGCTGACGGCGTTTTCCGGTATTGGCGTCTGGACCGCAGAAATGCTGATGATTTTCGCGTTCGGCCATCCCGATATCATGAGCCTCGGTGATTTGGGTTTACGACGTGGCGTCGAAACGATTTATGAGTTGGATCACGCGCCCAGTGATCGGGTGATTTTGGGCGCCGCTGAATCCTGGCGGCCCTATCGTTCCGTGGCCAGCTGGTATTTGTGGCGGGCCTGGGAAGAAAAGCAATCGCGCGCGCGAGCGAGCGCAAAGGAGTCACAATGAAAACACTCTACATATGGCTATGTGGTTTGCTGACGGCGTTGTCCGTGCAGGCAGCGGAAGAAGTCAATATTGAAACAAGCGCCGTTGCCGGCAAGGTGCATATGCTGGTCGGTCGTGGTGGCAATATCGGCGTGCTCAGTGGTGATGACGGCATCATTCTGGTCGATGATCAATTCGCCCCCCTGACGGAGAAAATTCGCGAAGCCGTCAAAGGCATTCACAGCGGTCCGATTCGATTTGTGCTGAATACCCATTGGCATGGCGACCATACCGGCGGTAACGAAAACTTTGGCAAAGCCGGTGCCGTGATCGTCGCGCACAATAATGTTCGGCAACGGATGAGCACCGACCAATTCCGGGCGTTTTTCAATCGCGAAACCAAAGCCTCGCCACCCGGCGCCCTACCGGTCGTGACCTTTGGCAATGACATCAGTTTTCATGTCAATGGCGAGACGATGAATGTCCAGCATTATCCGCATGCGCATACCGATGGCGATGCGATTGTGTTCTTTCGCAACGCCAATGTCGTGCACATGGGCGATATCTATTTCGCCAACCAGTTTCCGTATATCGATGTCGACAGTGGCGGCAGCATTGATGGCCTGATTGCCGCAGTCGATAGCGTGCTGAAACAAAGCAATGAGCAAACGAAAGTCATTCCGGGCCATGGCGCGCTCAGCGATGCCAAAGAGCTGACCGAGTATCGCGATATGTTGGTCGATGTGCGTAAGCGTATCAATGCAGCCAAACAGGCCGGCAAGAGCGTCGAGCAATTTCTCGCGGAAAAGCCGCTGGCGGATTTAACCTCGCGCTGGGAGAAGGGCTTTATCAAGACCGATCAGATGATTCAGTTGGTCTGGTTGTCCAAAGCAATGACGATGTGATGGCAGAAGCGGGCTGGCGGTGCTCAGCCCGCGATTTGCTATGCTCAATAGCGCTTACTCTCGATACAGCAGATACAGTTCCGAAATTGAATCCGGGATTTGCATCAGCACGTTGCGCAAGCGATGCGGGTCATCGTAAATCTGGTTCAGGTGATCGTCATCAAAAATGCCGGCAGCGATGGCAATCGGCAGAATCAACTCGCCGACTTCGTCTTCGTCCGGTGCAAACCAGTTTTCTTCATCGATACTGACCGCATCCATGAAGCCGAGCGCCCAGCCACGCAGCGGGGCGGCATCGTGATCGTCACCAAGCGTCAATGGGCATGGCAGGCGAATCGGCGCGCCGGCGTACAGCTCACGTTGAATACCGTCGAGCAGCGCGCGCAAAATCGATTCAATGGATTTTTGGTGTTCGATATCGTCGTACTGCGGCGTAACGGCGAAAATCTCCGGCATCCAGACCGCTTCTGCCGGCAGATTCGGACCGACCGCCAAGCCGGTCAGAAATCCGTGTGTCTGCACATAGTCGAAACAGTCTTCGCTGACCGCGTCGGAAACCAGAAACATTTGCAGTTGCTGCAATGCCTGGGATGAGGGCATCGGCATCGGAAGACTCCTTGTAGGCAACACGCCAGGCTTTTTCAGTAACCGCAAGCCTTTGGCATCAACGCCCGATGATAATGGCAGGGCTGACAGTAGCGGTTATTGTACACGGGGCACGGCTGGCCATAGCTGCTGTTTGTTGGCAATGGCCCAGGTAAACATAGGTGAAATTCATGTCTGAAGTGTGGCAAAACCTGCAAATCAGTCCGAGCTTTGCAAGGCTCGGTGAGCCGTTTTCCGTGCCGGTGCTGCCGGAGCCCTTGCACGAGGCGTCGTTACTGGCCTTGAACACCGAGCTGTTGGCCGAGTTTGGCATCGCCGACAGTGAGGCCGTGCGCGAAGCGGTTACCGCGCTGTTTTCCGGCCGCGAGGCGTTTGACGAATACCCGCCGCGCGCAGCCGTCTACAGCGGTCATCAGTTCGGCGTGTACGTGCCGCAGCTTGGCGATGGCCGGGCGCTGCTGTATGCCGAAGTGCTGGATAAAAAAGGTCAACGGCAACAATGGCAACTGAAAGGCGGCGGCAAAACGCCGTTTTCCCGGATGGGCGATGGTCGCGCCGTGCTGCGTTCCACGATTCGTGAATACCTTTGTTCCGAGGCAATGCATCATCTCGGCATTCCGACCACGCGCGCGCTGTGCCTGTTGCGCTCGCAAGAGCCGGTGTATCGGGAAAAGCCGGAAACTGGTGCGACGATGGTGCGCGTGTCTCCGACGTTTCTGCGTTTCGGTAATTTCCAATTCTTTGCTCATACCGGCCAACACGACGCGCTGAAAACGCTGTTGGACTTTACGGTCCGCGAACATTTTGCTGATTATCTGGATGAGCCGGATGCCGGTATTCTCCTGTTTGCCGATGTCGTCAAACGCACTGCCGACTTGATCGCGCAATGGCAAGCGTTTGGCTTTGCGCACGGGGTCATGAACACCGATAACATGTCGATTCTCGGTTTGACCATTGATTACGGCCCATTCGGTTTTCTTGATGCCTTTGAGCCGCATTTTATTTGCAATCACAGCGACTATCACGGCCGTTACGCATTTGATGAACAACCGACCATCGCGTACTGGAATTTGTGCCGCTTCGCCGAAAGTCTGCTGCCACTATTGAGCAAGGAAGCGCTTGGCGCCGAGTTGGAAAAATTTGAGCCGCGCATTATCGACAGCTATTCGAAGCTGATGCGTAGCAAACTCGGTTTGTCGACCGAACAGGACGATGATCGGGCGCTTTCCGCCTCGTTGCAAAAACTGATGGCCGACAACGCAGCTGACTATACGCGCAGCTTCCGGACGTTATCGCATTTGCAACAAGCACCACGTGATTGTGATCGAAAATTTCTCGATGAGTTTGCCGATCGGGATGCTGCGTCGCAGTGGCTGGCATTGTGGCGCCAGCGTTTGCAGCGTGAATCGAATAGTGATGAAACACGGCAACAGCAGATGTTGGCCGTCAACCCGAAATATATTCTGCGCAATTACCTGGCGCAGCAGGCGATTGCCGCGGCCGAGCAGGGCGATGACGAGCCATTTCATCGGCTTTACCAATTGTTACGTCATCCGTTTGACGAGCAAGCCGAGAATGAACACTATGCCGATCTGCCTCCGGATTGGGGCCGGCATCTGGATATTTCCTGCTCTTCATGAGGCGCTTACGAAGTCATTAACAATTCAAACAGGTTGTACGCATGGAATTGATCTTGTGGTGGTCGCTGGTCGCGGTGCTGATTTTGATTGGCGTCGCCGGCATGATTTTTCCGATTTTACCGAACACGACATTTTTGTTTGCCGGTATGTGGCTGGCCGCGTGGTTGGAGAATTATCAGCATGTTGGCACTGGCACATTGATCGTGCTCGGCGTGCTCACGGCATTATCATTTTTGGTCGATTATGTTGCGGCGGCGCTGGGCGTCAGGCGGGTGAAAGCTTCGCGCGCAGCGGTTATCGGCGCAACGATCGGATCGCTGGTCGGTGTAGTCATGGGGCTTTGGGGATTGTTGATCTTTCCCTTTATCGGCGCCGTGCTCGGTGAGTTGATGGGGCATCGCGATCATCGCCGTGCAACGGAAGTTGGCTTCGCCGCGTGGGTTGGCGTCATGCTCGGTTTGGCAGCAAAAATTGCCATTTCATTTGCGATGCTTGGCATATTTGCGTTCGCGCTTTATCGCTGACGGGAAAATCCGCCAGCGATAAATGTGATGCGGTTGGCAAATTAGTATGGCGACAAGAAGACAAGCGCAATACCTATGGCGAAAACGTTTTGCTTGCACCTAATTACTAAAACAAAAGAAATAAAAAATTGATTTTTTATGTCCACAAGCGTTATTGGCGTCAATATCATTTACAGTTTCGCCGGCTCAAGGTTTTGGCGATTCCGCTAAGTGTTTGAAATGCAGCGGGTTTTATGATTTGGCACATGCTGTGCAATGCAATAAGCAGGCATGTGCCGAATTGAACCACCTAAATGACACGGAAGGAGTGGAATATGCGACTCAAACAATTAATGGTCGCGGGATTGATGTTTGCCGGATCCGGCATTGCCCTCGCGGACCCACTGGTTACTGAATGGGATTTTCAGACCACAACAGGCTTTGAAGACGATGGCGCTTGGAGCTGCGACGGCGATGTGGCTGGCAGCAATTCTTGCAGCTTGGCGTTTTCTGACTTGAATGGTAACGGTACCTACAACACCCTGAGCTGGGGTACGGAATCGAATCCGGAAGATGCACAAAGCTATCTGGAAATCACCAATATTCTTGGCACATTGACCACCAACGGCGGCTGGGAAGACATCAACTATTTTGATCACTATAACCATGTGATCACCGCCGCGGGCGGCAGCCTCGGCTTCGTCAATATTCTGGGTCTGTTCCAGATTCTGGATCCGCTCGGTGTTCTTCCGGATTTCGGCACGCCGAATGGCGTTTCGTTCTTCGAAACCTTCAACACCCAGGATTGCCCAACCCCGAATCCAAATGGCACCTATTGTGATGACATTTTCACGACCGGTGGTCTGTCGGGTTCGTTCAACTTCATGGTCGCCGGTGACGGTGGTATGTATACACTGTCATTCCAGTTCTTTGCTGGTCCGGGCACCACCATTGTTGACAATGGTGATGGTACCTTCACCATTTACACGACTGAAGCTTGCAGTGCCGATGGTATTGCTGGATGCCAGCCAGGTGAACCGTATGCAGCCGGCTTCAGCCGTCTGATTACCCAGGCGCAAATCACCTATGTTGCAGAGCCGGCTTATATCGCACTGCTGGGATTTGGTCTGCTTGGATTGTTCCTGCGCCGCAAGCGCTTCTAGGCAAACTTGCTCATCAAAAAAGGCGACCATCGGTCGCCTTTTTTGTTGCTGTCGTTACGATCAGAAATGCACGCGAATGCCCGCGGTATAGGAACGGCCCGGTTGCGGTGCGATATCCTTCAGGAACGACGCATGCAGACGGATTTCCTCGTCGAGCAGGTTGCTGGCACGGATAAAGGCATCCCACACGGCATCACCGGTGTAGAAGCGATACATCAGATGCGCGTTGACCAGCGAGTAACCATCGGTTGTGGTTTCAAAAGCGGTGACATCATCTTGATCGGAGACTTCGGTGTATTCGGCGCCGATCAACCAGCTTTCGCTCTCCCAATCGAGTCCAAGACCAATGCGGCTGGCCGGTATACGCGGTAGTGGTGTGCCGTCACTCAGTTCGCCTTCTGGTGCGTCGTAGAACAGATGGCTGATCCACGTGCCGTTATCGGATTCGACAAAGCGCCAATCCCAGGCCAATTCAAAGCCAGTCAGCTCGGCATCGTGTTGCACATATTCAAATACCGGTAGTTCATCTTCGATTTCACCGGTGGGCATCGCGAAAATGTAATCGTCAATGGCGTTGCGATACCAGGACAGCGACAGGCTGTGTTGTTCAGTTTGATAGCGCAATCCGAGATCAATATTGCGTGCCTGTTCGGTGCGTAAATTAACGTCGCCGCGTTCGAAACTTTGCGTCGCGATATGTGGACCTTCGGAATACAGTTCTTCTGGTGTTGGGTGACGCTCGGCATCGGTGTAGGAGAGCGCCAGCTTCCAGGCATCGCTCAGTGACCAGACCGCGCCGAATGACCAACTGAACGCATCGCGGTCATAAGCTGGTAAATCTGCATCAGCGGTGATTTCGGTTTGCTCGTGGCGGATGCCGGCATCGAAGCGTACCTGACCGATGGTTTTTTCTTCCACGAGGAACACGGCAAAGGTTTCCGATTGATTCGGTGGCACGAAGGCTTCTTCGCCGATGGCAACAAAATCGCGATCGCCCCATTGCAGTCCGAATACGCCACTGAATCCGGCCAGCGGGTGATGGGCGATTTCGATGCGGCCTTCCTGCGCCTGATTGTCAAACTGGGTGCCAATTTCATCGCCTTCGAGCTCTACGTGTTGGTAATCGTTTTTACCGTAACGCAGCTTGACGTGCTCGATACCGGCAATCGGATGATCCCAACGCGCCTTCAGATCCGTGCGCTGCTGTTTCAGATCGATGCGCACACCGCCTTCCTGGTGCGCTTCTTCTTCGTGCTCCTCGCCTTCTTCTCCCTCTTCCTCTTCATGATGATGGTGGCCTGGCACGCCATAATTGCTGTTGAATTCGGTGAACGACAGGCCAATGAAGCCTTTATCGCCAATCAATGAGGCGCCAACGGCAAAACCGTCGCTGCGGCTGTCACTGTTTGGCAATACGCCATGCGCCAACTCCTCACCTTCGTGGTCTTCTTCCTCCTCTTCGGGAAAGCGTTCAGCCTCGCCTGGAATCTCGATGTCATCGGTTTTCCGGTCATAGGCGTCAAGATGAAACGCGAACATGCCGTTGCCGCCATCGAGCTTGATCGCGCCGGAGCGTTCGCCATTGGCGGTTTGCCCGCGCAACTCGGCACCGGTATGCAGACCCTCTACAGCGTGATCGGGAATGCGCTGATCGATGACATTGACGACACCACCAATGGCGCCACTACCGTACAGCAAGGTTGCCGGGCCACGCAGCACTTCGACTTGTTCAGCCACTAGCGGCTCAACGGTGACGGCGTGATCAGCAGAAACTGTTGATGCATCGAGCGAGCCCAAGCCATCCTGCAGCACTTGCACCCGCGCGCCGGACTGGCCGCGAATCACCGGTCTGGCCGCACCGGGGCCGAATGATGACGACGAGACACCGGGCATCTGCTGCACGGTTTCACCAATGGTGATGCCTTTGACCCGCAGTAGCGCATCGTCAGCGAGCACTTGTGCTGGCATCGACATGTCCAGCGCCGTGCGATCGGTCGGACTGGCCGTGACGACCAGGCGTTCCGGACGTTGCTCCAGCGTAATCGCCAGCGTGTCGTTTTGTTCGCCGACTTCGATCTCGCGAATGACATGACCGTAGTGGCCAGCTTCAATATCGATGCTGTAGCGGCCTGGGGCCAGATTGGTCAGTGAGATCACGCCGTTCTGGTTACTGCGAAACTGCTGGTCTTCATTCAGCAACACCACGCGGGCGTTGGCGATCGGTTGTTTTTTCTGGTCAAGAATACGCAGGGTGATGTCGGCGGCTTGCGCACTATGGCTGAGGCTGGCCAGCAGGGCCAGGCTGACCGGAGTCAGGGTAAAACGGCTAAACATGCTTTTCTCCAAATAACGGCGAAACGCCGGGGCCAATGTGCCCGAGCGCTAGTAAATCAAGGTGAGTACGAAATCAGCGGAGAAAAGCGGCAGGTGGAGCGCGTGCCGGCGGCAGCCGACAGCATGAGCCGGTGATGGTGTCAGAGGTGGGAAATTCTGGACATGAAAATGAAACGGCCGGCAACGGTGGCGTGGCTGATGCAACGGCGCCATGACCGTCGAGCTGCTGGGCGTGGTGGCAGATCTCGCAATTGATGGGCGAGTTCAGCCCCTCATCCAGCATATGCTGCAGGCTGTGCACCGGCAGGGAAAGCGTGGCCAGTAAACACAGGACGAACGACAACCGGCCCCAACGGGGCAACAGAGCACGTATGTCAGCTAGGTGTTTCATGGTTGCGGATTTTGCCACGAGGGCAGGTAAAGCTCCAACTGGTTACTGAATTCAGAATCGTTACAAAAGTTGCCGAGAGTTCAGGGCTGCGTTGATGGTGATTGGTGCAGCGTTGTGCTCGATTCGGCCCAGGCGCAGATAAAACCGGTTTCCCGGCAGCGGGCAACGAATTGGGCCCGGTCACTGAGCACGTCCTGATAGCCGAGTGCCAGTACCTGAGTGCGGCCGGATTGATGGCTGGCACGCAAATCCGCTTCGACGCGCTGCGACCAGGGATCGTCGCTGGCAAAGGCATTCTCATAAAGCACCGCATCCGGGTTATCGGCATGCGGAAGCATCAGTGCCAGGCCCGGCGTCCAGTCGGAACCATCCTCGTTGAGCCAGACTTGCTCGCCAATCAGGTTCAGACCTCGATTCAGCAGCACGAATTGCTTCGGGTTCTGGTTTTTGATGCGACGGATCAAGTCAATCATCGCCTGCACTTTGTCGGTGCGTTGGGCCAGCGACCACTGCGGGTAGGTGATATAGCGGTCGACGGTGTCGGCGGTGTCGAGAAACACGCCGTGAAAATCCTGCTGTTGCAGTCGCTTCAGTTCATGATCGATCCACAGCGACCAAAGCGGGTGCGAGACATCAACCCGCCAGGACTGGAATTTGTCGTTCCACTCCAGCGCCAGTTCGTCAAAAGGTAAATGCTGAGCTGGCGGCAGTTGCTGGACAAACTGGTCGAAACGCTCGCGTTCACGGCTATCCAGTTCACCAATACTCAAATAGCCAATGATCCGCGCTTGTTTCTGCCGAGCCTGCGAAAACAGATTCCGCAGTACGCTTTGTTTGATACGCCGACCGTCAAGCACAACCAGATCCTGTTTTTTCAGTTGCTGGCCAATGGTCTTCAGTACCGCTGATTGCTGGCCATAATAAAGGTGGTAGCGCGTGGCATCGAAGCGCCGGGAATCGGGATGCCAAGGTTGATAGGGCTTGGGTTGTACCGGGGCGGGTTTGCTCGCTGGTGCAGGCTTGGCGACTGGCGGCTGGGCTGAACTACAGGCGAGCAAAGTCAGTAGGCTGGCCAGAACAATTCCGGTTCGTAGGCGCATGACGAGTAGGGTGGTGATTGGCGAAAGCCACGATAATGACCGAGCGGCATGCTGGCTGTAAACCAGCGCGGTCGGCAATTGCAGCCGCTAGTTCTGCAAGGCCAAGCGCTGTTTCAGTACCGCACTCAGGTCTTCAGCCCAGTTCTTCTGCGGTTGCTCAACGATTCGGCCGATTTCCGCATTGTCAGCTTCCACCACTACCGTCGGGGTTCGGGTAATGCGATGGGCCCGAGCTCGATTGGCTGGGTCGGATTTGTGATGATCGAGTCCATACAGTTCGTAGCTCAGTAGCGCGGGCGGCACATCCTGCAATAGTGCCAGCAAACGTGGTAGTTCGCGCTCACTATCGTGGCACCAGGCACCGAAATAAATAACCAAATGCACCGGACCATGTTGCCTGAGGGCATTCGTCAACGCGGTTTTATGTTGGTCGCTATGAGCCGGCTGCGGCCGGAACTGCTCGTTGTCGCGTATAAATTGTTCGGTGTTCAACACGCCGATCGAGTCGGTCGATTGGCAGGCAAACAGCAGAAAGCTGGAGCAAACGAGCAGAAAACGGGTCATATCCATGTGCGGTCAGGGTTCTTGGCGACGTCGATGGTAGTGAAGCTTGGCGGCAGGCACCAGTAATACCATTGGAAGCGGTGATTTTTTCTTGTGCATCTTGACGTTGCATCCGCTATGCTTTTCAATCGCGGCCTTTGGCGAAAATTGTCGCTAATGGCCGTGATTTGTGCGGTTGCAGCGGACGAAACGAAAAAATGGACGCGAAGTTTGTGATGGAGACGCAGCCAGAATGGCGTTGATACTGATAGTTGATGACGATCCGACCGTGCTGCGCATGCTCAGTCTGGTCATGCAACGTGACGGCCACACCGTCATGCAGGCCGAGGACGGCGAGGTCGCGATGCGCTTGTTTAGCGCCCAGCCGGCTGATGTCATCATCACGGACCTGCTGATGCCGAACAAGGAAGGGCTGGAGCTTATCGCTGAAGCCCGTGAAATCAGCCCAGCGGTTGGCATCATTGCCTATTCAGGCGGTGGCAAAATGCAGCCGCACGAATACCTGGAATTCGCTCGCGGCCTCGGCGCCGACAAAGTCTTCACCAAACCGGTACCGATCACGGATTTATCATTGGCCGTCGCCGAGTTGCTTGGCGATAGTGCCAAGCAAGTGTAAGCCACCTTCTTGTCAATCAGCGCTCAGGCCGTTTGCGTGGCCGGCTCGTAAGCAACGGTAAACCAGAAGCGCGAGCCTTTGCCGATTTCCGAGCTGACGCCGATTTCTCCACCCATCAATTCCGCCAATTGTTTTGAGACAATTAACCGTAAGCGACCGGCAAAACTGGCATTGGTCAGCTTGCTGCGGCTGTCCAATGAGTCGAACAGCCCAGCCTGTGCTTCTTTCGGAATGCCGGCACCGGTATCGGTGATTGAGAAGCGAATTCGCTTGCGGCCGCTTTGTTCCAGCATATCGACATAAACCCCGATTTCGCCCTCTTTGGTAAAGCGAATGGCATTACCCAGTAAATTGCCGAGCACCTGGGCAATACGGGCATCGTCGCCAAGCAGTCGCTCCGGCACATCGGCATTGACGCTGTGAGTCAACTTCAGATTCTTGCTGTCGGCGTAATGCTGGAACTCATTGGCAATGCGGCTGACCAGTGGCCGAAGTGCCACTTCCCGTTTCTGCAGCCGGTGCAGGCCGGCATCCATACGGGAGAAATCGAGAATATTGGTGAAATTGTCTTTCAGCGTGCGGCCGGCGCGAATCGCGATGATCAGCAGCTCTTTCGGCTCGGCTGACATCGGGTATTTTTCCAGTAGTTCGAGCATGCCCATCATGCTGTTCATCGGTGTGGTGATTTCCTCACCCATTCGCGACAGGAATTCGCTTTTTGTCCGCGGCAGGTTGACGGCCTGATCGCGCTCTTTCTGCAATTGCCGGTTCTGTTCGTGCAATTGCTCTACCTGATGCTGCAGTCGCTGGCTCTGGGCTTGGGCATGTTGAGCCTGAGCCTGAAACTGGTTCTGCAAATGCTCGATGCGCTCGGCGGCCAGCATGAACGACGAATTGCCTTGCTTCAGTTGGCTGAGTGGTCGCAGATTGCCTTCAGTGGCCTCCGATAGGGCATTGATGAACGCCGTTTTCTGCCGTTCGTGGCTACCGTAAAGCTGCCACAGCCAGAAACCGCCGCCAGCGGCGAGCATTAACATCAGTAACGCTGCCAGTTGATAGCTGGTACTAGCGGATTCGCCTTCTACTTCAAGATTGACCGTCAACGCCGGCCATTCTCCATCCTGTCCGGGCCAGCCAATGCGCAAATTCTGGCCCTGCTGAGCCCAGTCAACTTCAAGCCCGGTGCGGCTACTGAGCCAGCCGGTCAATTGCTCGTCGAGCCAGACGCCCATGGCGACGACCGCCTTGATCTCGTTGTCGAGCCATACCGGTTCGGCAAACAGCACGACCGGTCGTTCGCGCAGCTGGGTCAAACGCGGCTGGTTGTTCGGTGCCTGGTATTGGTTCTGAATGAATTCCCCTTGACCCCAGCTTTCACCGGGACGGGTCGGCGCCTCGCTCAGGTAGGTCATGCCGGAGGCGCGATCGTGCATCAGCACGGCGCCAATGCCGAAGCCGGCCGACTGCTGGGCGAGATCACGGGCAAACGCCGGCTGCGTGCCGCTTTGAATGGCGTCTTTCCAGCGCTGGCTCTTGGCGGCGTTCTGGGTCAACAGACGGGCATTGTCAAGCAGTTGCTGCAGTTGTTGTTCAACACGTACCTGGGCATCGCGACGCTGTTGCTGCAGGCTTTGTTGCTGCAGCGCGTCAATCTGCGCCGCTGCCAGCCACAGCCCGACGCCGGCTAATAGCGCCAGCGCGCTGATCACAGTAATTAAAGGAATGCGAAAATTCATTGTGCTCCCGATGATCACAAAACAGGTTCAAACGTGCGTCATTATTCCCTTACGCACCAAATTCGGCTTCCAGTTTTCAGCGTGCGCATGATGCCTGAAAAAGAGCGTCATTGTTGGTGTTCTGCTTATGGCATTGCTACGCCAAGCATCGGTTACGTGGAACGCGTCAAGGCGATGTTTTTGCTCAATGCCAAGTTCATTTTAGAAAGCTTTTGCCGGAACGAAAGCGGCAAACCGTAATGGTGTGACCACAGTCAAGTTATGTCGTGGGATAGTGAGGCGCTGTTGCTTGACGCGTCAGGAATTCGACAAGGCTTGCCAGGCGCCCAAGCTGCCCCGCTGCTCGACAATGCGCAGTATTTCCCGGTGCGCCGGCACCTCAATGCCGTGAATTTCGGCGCAGCGAATCAAGGTGCCGTTGATGAACGCCAGTTCGGTTTCGCGCCCGGCCAGATAATCCTGCTGGGTTGAACTGAAATTGGCGGCGGTGATCTGCAGCACCTGCTCAATTTTCTGTCGTAGCTCACTGACTGCAAGCGGATGACCTTCTGCCGCAAGCACGGCGCAGGTTTCTTCAATCAGGGCCGGCAGCCAGCTTTGCGCCACCGGCTGTTGCCGCAGTTCGCCATTGCGACAGTTCAGCAGTGCGGTCAGCGGATTGGCGCAGGCGTTGACGGCCAGTTTATGCCAGAGCACGCGTTGGATATTGTCGTGCCATCGCACATTCAACGGGGTTTGCTGAAGTAGCTGAATCGCCGGATGGTCCGCGCTGATTTGGCCAGTATCATCACCGATCAGCATCTGGCCCTGACCGGCATGAACGATATGATTGGCGCTTTGCCGGTAACTGCCATGAGTGCTGCTGCCGAGCAAGAAACGGGTGCGCGGCGGCAACACGGCACGCGCCAGCGATTCAACACCGATGCCGTTCTGCATCAGCACGACGATGGCATCATCGCTGAGTTCGCTGCGAATCGATTGCAGTGCCTGCCTGGCTTGATTGGCTTTGACGGTAACCAGCAGGTATTCGATCGGCTCCTGAACCAATTCGGCAGTCAGCATCGACACCGAAAAGTGCACGGTACGATCGCCGGACTGATACGTCGCCATGGCGCCGGGGATCGAGTTGCGCACCAGCAGCCGGCAGTGCTGGTGCGACTGGTGCAAACCATAAGCCCAGAGCAAACCTTGCGCGCCAGCGCCGAGAATGTGCCAGATCACGTTGCGTTCCACCGACTCGTTCAGTACTGTGACATGACTTAAGCCTACACGAATTTTTTTGCCTCTGCGGCGGAATGGCGGTTGCGCCGGCTGCATTGAAAGCTTCCAACAACATGACAACAACGACAGGAATTCACGACGCCTTGTCATCAATGAATACCGTGATCAAGGCCACACACCGATGAATCAACCAGCCAAACAACCTTACCGCGGTCTCGCTGGCATTCGGCGCGCGTTTGCGACACCATCGGCGCTGACGATGCTGTTTTTCGGTTTCGGCAGCGGCCTGCCGTTTCTGCTGGTAGGTGGCACGTTATCGACCTGGTTGCGCGATGCCGGTTTGTCACTCGGCGTCATTGGTTTGATCAGCTACGCCGGTTTTTTTTATGTACTGAAGTTTTTATGGGCACCATTGATTGACCGGTTTGCTCTACCGCTGCTGGGTCGACGGCGCGGTTGGCTGTTTGTTTCACAATTGCTACTCGCTGCAGCGCTTGGCGGCATGGCAACACTGAATCCGAATACATCGACGGAAATGCTGGTGGCCTTGGTAGCATTGGCCTCATTGGCTGGTGCAACTCAGGATATCGTCGTTGATGCCTACCGGATTGAAATTGCACCGGTGGAAGCGCAAGGCGCGTTGGCGGCAACGTATACACTCGGTTATCGCTTCGGTTTGATACTGTCTGGTGCTGTAGCGTTATATTTGGCCGAGTTATTTGGTTGGTCGACGGCGTACTGGTGCATGGCACTGGCGATGTTGTTACCGTTGATTGCCGTGCTCTTTTGTCGCGAACCCGAACTCAACGCACAGTTCGTCAACCGTGACCATGATGTCATGACAGCATTTATTGGACCGTTCAAAAGCTTTTTCAGTCACTACGGCTGGGCGTTGGCTTTGGCGCTGCTGGTGTTTGTCGGGCTGTTCAAATTTCCCGATCAGATGATCGGCGTGTTGGCCGGGCCGTTTTATCTGGATTCTGGCTACAGCAAGGCCGATATCGCCACGGTGTCGAAAATTTACGGCATTTGGGCCGGCATTGCCGGAGCGTTCCTCGGTGGTGTTTGTGTCGCGGCCTTTGGCATACGTTGGTTGTTGCTGGTCGCTGCGATAGCCGTAGCCTTGTCGAATCTGGCGTTTTTGTTGATGGCCTATTATCCCAGTGAACAATGGGCTTTCTTCGCTGCGATTACCGCTGACAATGTTTCACAAGGTTTTGCCGGTGTCGTGCTGATTGCCTTTATGTCGAGCCTGACGCAACGCCATTTCACCGCGACGCAATATGCGTTGCTGGTATCGCTGGCCAATTTACCGGGTAAATTCGTTGGCGGTATTTCCGGTTTTATTGTTGAAGCCAGCAGTTATCAGGCCTACTTTTTGTTTAGCGCCTTGTCGGTGGTGCCGACATTGTTGCTGCTCATCTGGCTATGGCCACGAATCGAGATTACCGGCCGTAGTTCATAGCGTGCGACGTTTGCGTCGCACTCAATACGGAGGTAGCGATGCCAAAGCTCACGTTGATCTGGTTCAGTATTGTTCTGGCTGCCTGTGGCGGGGGCGGCGGCAGTAATTCACCCGCGCCCGACCCGGGCAATGGCGCACCGCCTTCGGGTTTGGCTGAGCGACCAAACAACAGTTCTTGTATCGCAAAAGTTTCTTCTGGCGATGCCGTCGCGCTGCAAACGGTGTTCTCGTCACTACCCAGCAACAACGCCTTGGTGGGTTTGTATCAAGCGCCGAACAGCAGCGAATGGTTCTATGCGGTTCATCAAAGCGGGCATATTTATCGCTTTGCCAATCAAGCCAATGTCAGCAACAAAACCGTGTTTCTGGATGTTACACAACGCGTCGATTTTGATGGTGAATCGGGGTTGCTGGGGTTGGCTTTCGATCCGGATTACGCCAACAATCGCCGGTTTTATATTTACTACACCGGCGGTGACGATCTGACCAGTTATCTTGAGCGTTACACGGCTAGCAGCGATTTCGCCAGTGTTGAATCGCAATCACGCACGGTGTTGCTAACGCTTGATCAGCCTTATGGCAATCACAACGGCGGGCAAATTGCCTTTGGTCCCGATGGCTACCTGTATATCGGTCTTGGCGATGGCGGCTTTGCTGGCGACCCGCATGAAAACGGTCAGAATCTCAATGCCTTGCTGGGCAAAGTCTTGCGTATCGATGTGCGTAATGGCGGCACAAGTTATCAAATTCCCGTCGACAATCCATTCGCCAGTGGCGGCGGACGCGCGGAGATTTTCGCCTACGGTTTACGCAACCCCTGGCGCTTCAGCTTTGATCGCGCAACCGGAAGACTCTGGCTGGCCGATGTCGGCCAAAACCTGTGGGAAGAAATCAATATTGTCGAGAACGGTGACAACCTCGGTTGGAACCTGACAGAAGGCGATCATTGCTACACGCCGAACTGCGATAAAACCGGATTGAAAGCACCGGT
Source organism: Permianibacter aggregans (assembly GCF_009756665.1). Classification (GTDB taxonomy): domain Bacteria; phylum Pseudomonadota; class Gammaproteobacteria; order Enterobacterales; family Permianibacteraceae; genus Permianibacter; species Permianibacter aggregans. The sequence goes on along the minus strand of NZ_CP037953.1, from coordinate 981,650 downwards.
TTACGAATATTCCCACGACGATGGCTGCTCGGTGACTGGTGGTTTCGTTTATCGCGGCTCTGCGATTGCCGGCTTGCAGGGACAATACCTGTTCTCCGATTTTTGCAGCGCGACGCTGTGGCGGCTGCAACAAAATGATCAGCAGCAATGGCAACGGTTCACGATTGCGCCAGCTGGTGGGCCACCGGCTGCATTTGCCGAAGATAGTCAGGGCGAGATCTATCTGCTGATTTACAACGGTACGATCAAAAAGCTGGTGGCTGCAGGCTCGGGTGAATCGGTAACGCCGGCGGAAAAATTATCGGAAACCGGTTGCGTCAGCGCTGTTGATCCGAAACAACCGGCCAGCGGTTTGATCCCGTACACGATCAACAGCCCGTTCTGGTCGGATGGTGCCGAGAAAACCCGTTATCTTGGATTGCCGAACAACACGACGATAACGGTGCAGAACAATGGTGATTTGCTGTTGCCGGCCGGCAGTGTACTGGTCAAAAACTTTTCTCTGGCCGGCACGGTATTTGAAACGCGTTTGTTGATGCACCATGGCTCACACTGGCAGGGTTACAGCTATCGCTGGCAAAGTGATGGCCTGGATGCAATACGCCAGGACAGCGCGTTAGTTGCCGATGTCCAAGGACAGCAATGGCTGTTTCCTTCGGCGGCGCAATGCCAGGCCTGCCATACTGACGCCGCCAATGATTCGCTCGGACTGACATTGGGGCAGTTGAATAAATCATTGTTGTATCCCAGCACGCAAATCAACGCCAATCAGCTCGACACCTGGCAGCATATTGCCCTGTTCTCATCACCATTGTCCGCCAGTCAGCGTCAGCAGTTGCTGCCGGATTATCGTGATGGTCAATATAGCTTGAGTCAGCGTGCCAGGGCGTATCTGGACAGTAATTGCGCGCACTGCCATCAACCTGGCGGGCCAACCAGTGTCGCGATCGATTTGCGCTATGCAACCGCGCTCAGTGCAACCGGCATCTGCGATCAGCCACCACAGGCTGGTGATCTCGGTATCGCCAACGCCCGCATTCTGGCACCGGGCGCGCCAGAGCGTTCAACGCTATGGCAACGTATGCAGCGGCTGGACCAATTCCGAATGCCGCCACTGAGCTCATTTCAGGTTGATCAGCAGGGGGCCGGTCTTATTCGCGATTTTATTGTGAATACTGCCAACTGCAGCTAGAAGCCATCTCAAAAATGCCTGGAGCTCGACGATCTGCGCGAATGCGGTACTCGGAATCCTCATTTACTACCTGTAAACAGCGGTTCCTGCGCTCCTCTTCGCGCACTTCGCCATCGCCCAGACAATTTTGAGATGGCTTCTAAGTGCTGTGAATTCTCGCACTCTCCGTCGGTGCCGATATTGACGGCAGCCGCTAAATCTTTCAGCATCGACACAAAGCGCCAACAAGAATCTCCATCATGACTTCCGTCGATGTCCATTATCTGCAAATCCTCTCGCTGGCAACGCTGAAAAGCAAAGCACTGCCGGAAAAATATCAAGACCGTGTTCAGCTGATCGAAGCGCAGCGTCCGCAGCCAGAATTGAATCGTTATTTGTATGCCGCGGTCGGTGGTGACTGGTACTGGACGGATCGCCTGAGTTGGAGCTATCAGCAATGGCTGGACGCGATTTCCGGCCCGAATCATCGGACATTCATCTGTTATCTGGACGGCACGCCAGCGGGTTATTTTGAGTTGCACAAACATCCGCAGGCCGATGTCGAAATCAGTTACTTCGGTTTGCTGCCGGATGCTTACGGTCTTGGTCTGGGTGGTTGGTTGCTGACGCGTTGCATTCAGGAAGCCTTCGATTGGGGCGCCAGCAAGGTGTGGGTCCATACCTGCACGCTCGATCACCCGGCGGCGATGGCTAATTACAAAGCGCGCGGCATGTGGCATTACCACACCGAGAAAGAGCAGCGCGATACCAGCCAACCAAGTCCTGGACCGTGGCAAGGCGCCAACCGTCCACGCATCGAACCGCCGGCTCGATAAGTTTTCGTTCATCAATGATGCAGGCCGAACGCTGGCGGCAACCGAAAGCCGGAGACTTGCGCACGCTGCGCAAGGAAAGCTTTTCGCTGACGGATTTACCGGCCGGACAAGTTCGTGTTCAAGTCAAATCGGTTGGCCTGAATTTCGCCGATATCTTTGCGCTGACCGGATTGTATTCGGCAACGCCGGAAGGCGCGTTCACGCCGGGTCTGGAATTTGCCGGGGTTGTCGAACAAAGCGAGGCCGAAGATTTCCGGCAAGGTGATCGCGTTGCCGGTTGCATCCGTTTCGGCGCCTACAGCAGCGCTATTGATGTGCCGGCAGCGCAGCTGCAAAAGCTGCCCGATCAATGGTCGTTTGAACAAGGCGCTGCATTTCTGGTGCAAACCTTTACCGCTTGGTATGCGCTGCATCATCTAGGCGCGGCAAAAAAAGGCCAGCTAACGTTGATTCAATCGGTTGCTGGTGGTGTCGGTTTGCAAGCGCTGAAAATCTGTCAGGCGCTCGATATTCCCGTGATAGGCACGATTGGCGATAGCAGCAAACTGGCTTTTGCTCAAAGCCAAGGTTGCGATGATGTTATCATTCGCGACAAAGAGTTTGTCGCGAAATTGCAGCAAGCAATCGGTCAACGACCATTAATGCTCGTGCTCGATGCCGTTGGTGGCACCATCCAGAAAGCATGCTTCGACGCGTTGGCGCCAACCGGCAGGCTCGTTGTGTTCGGTGCGGCTGAATATGCGCCGGGCCGGCACAAACCGCAATGGCTGAAAATGGCCTGGAAATACCTGACCCGGCCGAAATACGATGCGCTGGCGATGATCAGCGACAACAAATCGGTGTTGGCGTTCAACCTGATTTGGTTATGGCAACAGCAGGATTTGTTTCAGCAACTGGTAGGCGAAATTGGATCGCTGTCGCTGCCGCCGCCGTATGTCGGCCAATCCTTTTCATTCGACGAAGCGCCGGCCGCACTGGAGCATTTGCGTTCCGGTAAATCGATTGGCAAAGTGGTGCTCACTCTCCGATAAAAACCTCCAAACAGACAAGGAATTCGGTATGCGTATTCAGTGGTTGTCGTGTTTGTTACTGCTCATTTCCCTTTTCGCGCACGGTGCGGAACCGAAAGTGCCCGATGCGTTGAAACCCTGGCAATCCTGGGTATTGCACGATCAAGGTTTTCGGCAATGTCCGTTGACCTATGGTCAGCGCGGCACGACGGAAGCGGACTTCGCTTGCACATGGTATGGCAGCCTGCAGTTGTCGGTAACGCGCCAGGGCGGGCAATTCCAGTTACCGCTGGAAGTGTTCAATGAATCGCTGGTGCGTTTGCCGGGTAGCCGTGATGCCTGGCCGCGTGAAGTTTCCGATGGGTTGCGTACGCTTCCGGTTCTCGATCATCAGGGCATGCCATTTCTCGCACTAACGCCGGGTAAATACCAACTCAGCGGTCAGCTTGCCTGGACTCAGCAGCCTTACAAATTAGTGCTGCCGGAAGCACTGGCTTTGGTCGAGCTGCGCATCCATAACAAGCGCATCGCACAACCAGCATTTGAATCGGGCGGCGTTTTGCTTGCCGAACAAAGTGAGCAACAGAGCGAACAACCGGCGCTCAATATCGACGTCTATCGCCGGCTCGATGACGGCATTCCGCTGACCTTGACCACCATTATCGATTTATCGGTGTCGGGCAAAGCGCGCGAACAAGCACTTGGTATTGCGCTACCGCCTGGCTTTCAAGCAACGGCATTACGTGGCGAGTTGAATGCCCGTCTTGATGATAATCAGCAACTCCGCGTGCAACTGAAACCCGGTGATTATCAACTGCAAATCGACGCTCGCGCGGTGGATTGGCCCACAACGATTTCGCTGCAATCGGAAGCGCCGTGGCCTGCTGAAGAAATCTGGTCCTGGCAGAGCAATGGTCTGTATCGCACCGCCAGCATCGATGGCGTCAGCCCGATCGACCCAAGCAATACCGGAATGCCGGATGAATGGCGACAACTACCGGCATTTGTCGTCAAACGCGGTGATACGCTGCAGATTGACGAACGCCAGCGCGGTCGACAAGTGACCGACAATTCGCTGCACTTGCAGCGTCAGTTGTGGTTGCGATTCGACGGTGAACGCTACGCCTTTCTCGATCAAATCAACGGTCAGATGCGCGATGGCTGGCGCCTGGCGATGCCGACACCTTATCAACTGCAGGCCGTGCGTGACTATCAGCAAAGCTATCCGCTGTCGACCTTGCCGGAGCAACCAGCTCCCGGCGTTGAATTACGTAATAGCTATCTGAACATCACCGCTAATGGTTTGCTGGCAAGACAAACCGAGTTACCGATACTCGGTTGGAGCAGCAATTTCGACAGCGCTCAAATCGATTTGAACTTGCCACCGGGTTATAGGTTGTTAACGGCAACCGGTGTTGAAAACGTTTACGGCGCTTTGCTGGAGCAGTGGTCGCTCTGGCATGTGTTTTTGATGGTATTCACCATCGTGCTGATTTACCGCTGGTCCGGACCAGTCTGGGCCGGTGTCATGCTGGTCGCCTATTTCTGGCTTTACCATGAGCCGGATATGCCGCATGCATTGTTGATCAATTTATTGTTGGCCGTATTCGCAGCGAAATTTGCCAGCGGCAAACTCGGTGCCTGGTTGCAGCGCTATCGAACAATCAGTGTCGTGTTGCTGCTGTTGGCGTTTGTGCCGTTTGCTGCCCAACAATTGCGCGCCTTGATGCATCCGCAGCTGGAGCATAGTTTTGCCGAGTTTGCGCCGGAGATACCGGTGCCTGCTGCCGCTGTCGCGTTTGAAGACGAGCAGCGGGTGACGATGGAAGTGCAAGAACCGATACCACAGCCGATACGTACGCCGCCGCGTGAAATGGTGACTTCAAAGCCTAAATCGGCAGCGGATGCTGTCGAGCGGAAAGCAGAAAGAATTGAGGTAGTGGGTAGTCGCATCAAGCAAACTGACTTGGTGTCACGGTACGCGGATAACCAAGTCAGCGCTACCGGCCAAGGTATTCCCAACTGGCAATGGAATCGCTATCAACTGCAATGGCAGCATCCGGTCCAGACGGGCGAAATGATGCAGCTTTGGGTCATCAGTTATCCGATACGAGTAATGATTATTCTGGCATCGCTATTGGTCTTTACCGCTTGGCTGCTGCAGCTACTGCGCTCGATATACAGCTGGCCGCGCTTGCCGAAATCCTTGACAGCAAGCACCGCGAGATCGGTTTTTGCCTTGCTGCTACTGCCGTTATCGTTGCTGAACAGTAATGACGCAAGCGCGACATTGCCGACACCAGAGTTGTTGAAGGAGTTGAAGCAACGGCTTACCGAAGCACCCGAATGCGCGCCAAGCTGCGTCAGCATCAACACTGCTGAAATTCAACTGAGCCAGAATGGCTTGCGTATTGAACTCAATGTACAGGCGCTTGCCGCCACCACGATACCGGTGCCCGGTGACGCCGAGCAGTGGTTGCCGTTGGCGGTTGAGCGCAATGGCCAAAGAGTACTTAGTCACTGGCGCAATCGCTCCTTGCATCTGAGTGTTCCTGAAGGCCGTCACCGTTTTCTGCTTCAGGGTGTGACGCCGGAAGCCGACCGGTTCTCGCTGGCATTCCCATTGCAGCCGGCCAAAGTATCGGTTGCCGCTGATGGTTGGGATGTCAGTGGTGTCGATGGTGATTTGCTGAGTCGCAATTCGATCAACTTCGTCCGCAAAGTCGAGTTGACCAGCAAAAACGGCGAGCAGGGTACACGAGCCGCGATCAAACCTTTCTTCCGTATCGAACGGACGCTGCATTTCGATACCGAATGGTATGTGATGACAACAGTAAGGCGAATGGCGCCGGAGCGCGGCGCACTGACCTTGTGGTTGCCGCTACTGGCCGGTGAATCCGTCACCCGCGAAGGGTTTGTTGTTCAAGATGGCAAGGTACGCATCGAGCTGACCGCTGATCAGGACTCGGAGTTTTTTGATTCGCGTTTGCAACGTGTTGACTCGCTGAGCTTGCAAGCGCCAGAAAACGTCAATTGGGTTGAGGTCTGGGTGTTGGCGCCATCAAATCTCTGGCGCTTGCGCACCAGTGGCACGCCACAAATCAGTACCGAAGACAGTGAAGACTGGTTGCAAAACTTTGCGCCGCGTCCCGGTGAAACGCTGCAAGTCGAGATCATTCGACCGGAATTAATCGGCGGTGAAACGCTGGCATTTGACGAAGTCCATTGGTCGCAGAATGATGGTGAACGCCAAGGCACCGGTGAATTGCGCATCCAGTACCGGGCAACGAAAGGCGGCGAGCATACGTTAAGCTTGCCAGCGGATTGGCAAATCATTCAGATTCTGCATGATAACCGTCCGGAAATGCTGCGACCGAAAGAAGGCAAGCTGACGTTTCCGGTGCTGCCCGGCTCGCATCAGCTGACCGTGCAATACCGCAGCAATCAGCCGGTATCGCTGCTACGTGAAGAACCGAACATCGATTTGCAATTACCAGCAGCCAATATCCAGATGCAATTGACGCTACCGGATAATCGCTGGGTGTTGTTTACTGGCGGACCAACGCTAGGACCAGCGGTGTTGTACTGGAATTTGCTGCTCGTGTTTGCACTGGTCGCGGTCGCATTGGTGCGCAGCCGATTGCTGCCATTGTCGCTGACCGATGCGTTGCTGATCGGCATCGGTTTGTCTACCGTTTCGTGGTGGATTATCGTGCTGGTTTTTGGCTGGTTGATCGTCATGCAATGGCGAAAGCGCGCTGAACAATTACCGGCACAAAGCTGGTTCAACAGCAAACAAGTGTTGCTGATTGGCTTGTCATTGGTTGCGTTACTGAGTCTGATTATTTCGGTGCCCTCAGCGCTGCTCGGTTCGCCGGATATGCTGCTGACCGGTCATGGTTCCTATGGCAACTACTTGCGCTGGTACAGCGATTTCAGCGCATCGATGCTGCCCGATTTCTGGGTGATCAGCGTGCCGCTCTGGTTGTACAAAGGCGCAATGCTGCTGTGGGCGATCTGGCTCAGCTTTGCGCTGCTACGCTGGACTCGTTATGCCTGGTCGGCGCTGAATGTCGGACAATTCTGGCGCCGTAAAAGCGTCGTGAAGACGGCTGATAGTTAGACGATGTGATGTGCGAATGAATTCAAACCTGGGTAGGCGCGAATTCATTCGCACAGATCGCCTCCGGGAAGAGTGTCCGAATAAATCCGGACCTACATCGTCGGATGAATCGGATCCTCAAAACAGATTGGAGCGAACTCATTCGCGCAGAAACAAGCCAGTAGGTGTGAATTCATTCGCACAAAAACTCGCTGGCGCGAAAGCCATCAACAACCACTACACTAAAAATATGAACGCAAACCTGAGCCGGAGCTTTGCTCCGGTCGTTTTCGATAATGCCGATACGCTGATTCTTGGCAGCATGCCGGGCGTGCCGTCATTGCAGGCGCAGCAGTATTACGCCAATCCGCGTAATGCGTTCTGGCCGATGATTGCGACGATGGCCGGAAAGCCTGTGCCAGCGCATTACCAACAGCGATTGCCACTATTGAAGCATTTGGGTTTGGCGTTGTGGGATGTCATTGAAGAATGTTATCGGCCTGGCAGCCTAGATAGCGCGATCAACCCCGATTCGGTGGTCGTCAATGATATTCCGGCGTTACTGCGGCAATATCCTTCGATTCAGCGTATCGCGTTCAATGGCCGCGCGGCGGAAGCGACATTCAAAAAACATTGGCGACGTACCGCTGAGCCGCTGCTGGCCGAACAGCAGTTTTTGTTATTGCCATCATCGAGCCCCGCCCATGCGTCGTTATCGTTCGAGCAAAAACTCGCTGAGTGGCGGCAAACCTTGCAACGCTAAATCGTGTCGTTCAGGTCTTGTTTTTCAGCTTCGGCTCCAGTGCTTCCAGCACCAGTTTCATCATCAGCGGCTGCGCTTGCGCCGTTGGGTGAATGCCATCGGCCTGCATCATCGCTTTATCGACAGCGATTTCATTGAGGAAAAACGGGATCAGCGTTGCGCTGGTTTCAGCCGCTACTTCGCTGTACAGCGCCGTGAATTGATCGGTGTAGCGTTTACCCATGTTCGGTGGAATGCGCATTTCCATCAAATAAACTTCAGCGCCAGTTTTCTCGGCGCGCTCAACCAGCTCCCGCAATTGCTGTTTGATTAACGGTAATGGCATACCGCGCAGGGCGTCATTGCCGCCGAGTTCGATAATGACAATGGATGGTTTATGCAGCGCCAGTGAACCATCAATCCGGGCCAGTCCATTACCGGTTGTGTCGCCACTGATGCTGTTGTTGATCACTTGCCAACCCGGATACTGCTTGCGCAGTTTCTGGTCGAGCAGGATCACCCAACCCTGTTCCGGATCGATACCGTAGCCGGCACTTAAGCTATCGCCGAGCACCATGATTTTCTGTTCGGCGGCATGCACGACGGCGGCACCGAACAGCAATATCATCAGGCCCAGTTGACGGAGAGCAATAAGAAAACGGTTGGGAACGTTGGCTCGCATGGGCAATTCAATTCTTCAGTTGGCTAAAAATACGCGAATGCTTGGAGTACAAAACCCGTTACGGGTTCAATGCAATATCGAACAATTCAATCTTGCTGTCGACCCGCAGAATTTTAGCGCTTTCGTGCCAGTCGCCAAATACCCAGCGCGTTGCCGGCTGACCATCCAGCGAAAACTCATGCCGGGCCGGGCGATGGGTATGGCCGTGTATGACCTGCCGGACATCATGCTGATGCATCGTCAGTTCCAGTGCCTGCTGGTTGATGTCCATGATGTACTCCGCCTTGTTCTGCTGGCTTTCCCGGCTTTTGCGCCGCATTTCGGCAGCAATCGCCTTGCGTTCAGCGAGTGGTTTGCTGAGCAGAGCTTGTTGCCAGGCGCTTTGCCGCACCATTTGCCGGAATTGCTGATAGGCAGTGTCGTCGGTGCAGAGTTGATCACCGTGCAGCAGCAGTGTTCGTTGCCCGGCCATGTCGACAACCACTTCATCGGCCAGCAGCGAGCCGCCGGTGCGCTCGGCGAATTGTTCGCCGAGCAGAAAGTCGCGGTTGCCACGCATGAAAAACAGCGCCTTGCCGGCATCACTGAATGCACGGAATAGCGCGATGATCTGCTGCAAGTAGGGGTCATCGTCGTCATCGCCGACCCAAGCTTCAAACAAATCGCCGAGCACATACAGGCAATCGGCCTGGGCGGCTTCTCGCTTGATGAATTGCTGGAACAACGCGGTGCCGGATTCATGCTCCGGGCTCAAATGCAAATCTGAGATCAGGTAGGTCAGCATGCGGGAATCGTTAAATACTGGTGAGAAGGCCGGTACCTCGAATGAGGTGCCGGCGGATGGCTTACTCGCTGATCGTCACTTTTTCGATCACGACGTCTTCAGCCGGCACATCGGCGTGGTAGCCGGAGCGGGTGGTTTTGACGCCTTTGATTTTATTGACGACATCCATGCCATCGACGACTTTGCCGAATACGCAGTAACCCCAGCCTTGCTGGCTTTCGTTCTGGAAATTCAGAAAGTCATTGTTGGCGACATTGATGAAAAACTGGGCACTGGCTGAATGCGGGTCCGGTGTGCGTGCCATCGCAATCGTGCCAATCTCGTTTTTCAGGCCATTGTTGGCCTCGTTCTTGATCGGTTCGTTGGTTGGCTTTTGATTCATGCCCGGCTCGAAGCCACCGCCCTGAATCATGAAACCGTTGATCACCCGGTGAAAAATCGTACCGTCGTAATGACCGGCGCGGGCGTATTCGAGAAAATTGGCGACCGTGATCGGCGCTTTCTCGGCATTCAGTTCCAGCGTAATATCACCCATGTTCGTGTGCAGTGTCAGCATCGTTTCACCTTTTCATAAAGTTCAAGCAGCGGTCCTGCTAGCATGGCCGCCGGCAAAGCGCCTATGATACCCGTTTTTGTGGCCCGATTTCCGGTCATTCGGTCTGGAGCCGGTACCATGGCCCAAGCCGGCTCGGCCTGATTATTAGCCAATCTCCGAAACCAGTTGGATAAACCGATGTTACAGATTTACAACACGCTGACCCGCCAAAAAGAACAGTTCAAACCGCTGCAACCGGGCAAAGTCGGCATGTATGTCTGCGGTGTCACGACTTACGATTACTGCCATATCGGTCATGCCCGTACCTATATTTCGTTTGATGTTGTCGCCCGTTACCTGCGGTTCAGTGGCTACCAAGTGCTGTTTGTCCGCAACATTACTGATATCGACGACAAGATCATCAAGCGCGCCAATGAACAACAAGTTGGTTTCGAGGTCATCGTCGATACCTATGTCAAAGCGATGCATGATGATTTCGCTGCGCTCGATATTCTGCCGCCCGATGTCGAGCCTCGCGCAACGACGACGATCGAAGGCATCATTGCCATTACCGAGCAATTGATTGCTCGCAACATGGCTTACGCGACTGCTGATGGTGATGTCTATTACCGGGTCAAAAAATTTCCTGAGTACGGCCGCCTGAGCGGTCAGAGCCTTGATGATCTGATGTCCGGTGCTCGCGTCGAAGTCGGCGAGCAAAAAGAAAATCCGCTTGATTTCGCCTTATGGAAATCAGCAAAGCCGAACGAGCCGAGCTGGGATTCGCCATGGGGCAAAGGCCGGCCCGGCTGGCATATCGAATGCTCGGCGATGTCGAAAGCCTGCCTCGGCAACACCTTTGATATTCATGGCGGCGGTTCCGATTTGCAGTTTCCGCATCATGAAAATGAAATCGCCCAAAGCGAGGGCGCCAATGGTTGCCAATTTGTTCGCTACTGGATGCACAGCGGTATGGTGCAGGTTGATGCCGTCAAGATGTCGAAGTCGCTCGGTAACTTCTTCACGATTCGCGATGTGTTGAAAGCCTATAGCGCTGAGGTGATTCGTTTTTTCCTGCTGTCCGGTCACTACCGCAGTCAGTTGAATTACAGCCAGGATAATCTCGATGCCGCAAAAAATGCGCTGGCGCGTTTATACACGGCTTTGCGCGGTTTGCCGGTAACGAGTAAGTTGGCTGGCGAGAGCTATGAAACACGGTTCCGCGAAGCGATGGACGATGACTTCAACGTGCCGGAAGCGATTGCCGTGCTGTTTGATCTGGTCCGTGAAATCAACCGGCTACGCGCCAATGACGAGCACGCTGCTGCTGAACACGCCGCGATGTTCCGTCGCTTGGCTGCCGTGCTCGGCATCTGCCAATCCGATCCGGAAAGCTTTTTCAAACAAGGCAGCGACGACGAGGCCGAGGAAATTGAGGCGCTGATTGCCGAGCGACTGGCCGCCAAGAAAGCGAAAAATTTTGCCCGTGCTGATGAGATCCGCAAGGAGCTCAGCGAGTGCGGTATTGTGCTTGAAGATAGCGCAACCGGAACGACCTGGAAGCGGGTTTGATTCGCACTGCACTAGAAAAAACGGCCATTTCGGGATAGGCGGAAATGGCCGTCAAATAATCAGATGAGCCGTCGAAAAGTTCAGGCTGCCGTTTTCGCCAACATCTGCTCAATCCGTAGATCCTTTTCCTGCCATAACTGATTCAACCACGCCTGAAAACGTACCCGGTAGGCAGCATCGTCCTCATAGTTACCGATTAATTCCGGTGTGACCGGAATGCTGCGCACATGAACGTGAACATCGGTGATCTTGCCGCAGAGAAAATCCCAGAAACTGCGCGCCTGTTGTGGATAGGCAATCGTGACATCGAGCACTTTATGAATCTGTTCGCCCATCGCGGTCATGACAAAGCCGGCACCACCGGCTTTCGGCTTCAATAAATGCTTGAACGGCGATTGCTGACGTGCATGTTTGCTGGGCGTGAAGCGCGTGCCTTCGACAAAGTTCATGATCGACACCGGCATATGCTTGAACTTGGCGCAGGCTTTGCGCGTCGTTTCCATATCCTTGCCTTTCATTTCTGGGTGCTTGGCCAGATAACTCTTGCTGAAGCGCTGCATGAACGGGAAATCCAGCGCCCACCAGGCAAGACCAATGACCGGAACCCAAATCAGTTCCTGTTTCAGGAAAAACTTCATGAACGGAATGCGGTTGTTGAAAATATTCTGCAGCACAAAAATATCGGCCCAGCTCTGATGATTGGCCAGCACCAGATACCAGTCACGTTTTTTCAGGGTTTCCAAGCCTTCGATATGCCAGCGCCGCTTCTGGGTCAGGCGGTGTATGCCGCCATTGATCGCAATCCACAACACCGCAATGCCATCGAGCAGACGGTTCAACACATTGCGCGCTGGCCGGATCGGCAACAACAGTTTCAGAACGGCAAGCGTAAACAGCGGCACACAGCAAAGCAGGGTATTCAGCGAATGCAGTAACAAGGCTAAGGTGCCGCGAATTGGGCCAGGCAGAAAACTCAGCATGGAAATTCTCGAAATTAACAGGCTGGCGCATCGGCGCGCCAGCGAACAGGCGCGCGCATTGTAATGCATACGACCGTTCGCTGGTATCGTAATGGGATTATTGGTTCTATTGGTTCCTGCTTAGCTATTGTTGGCTTGAAACACCGCGCCTACACGCAGCAGTTTCAGGACATTGGTGCCACCACCTTCGCCGATTTGATCGCCGCGGGTCAGAATGACCAAATCGCCATCATCAAGCCAGTGATGATCGCGCAGGTAATTCAGCACCGAGCGATTGACTTCTTCTTCCGGCACCGCCGCGTAATCGTACAAATGTGGAAACACGCCGCGATACATCGCCAGCCGTCGGCAGGTGCTCAAACGACGACTAACCGCGAAAATCGGAATGCCGCTGCGAATCCGTGACATCCAGATTGGTGTGCCGCCGGATTCGGTCAGCGCGATAATCGCTTTCACCGGCATATGATTGGCCAAGTACATGCTGGCCATCGCAATGCCTTCTTCGGCGTTGTCGAATTTATCGTCCATCCGGTGCCGCGACAGGCGTGAGCGCGGTTGTTTTTCGGCGCCTTGGCAAACCCGTGCCATTGAGCGAATAACATTTGGCGGATTGACGCCAACGGCGGTTTCTGCCGATAGCATGACGGCATCGGTGCCATCGAGCACGGCATTGGCGACATCGAACACTTCGGCGCGGGTCGGAATCGGGCTGTCGATCATCGACTCCATCATCTGGGTGGCGACAATGACGCCACGGTCCAAGTGACGCGCTTGGGTAACAATATGTTTCTGTACAGCCGGCAATTCGGCATCACCGATTTCGACACCCAGATCGCCGCGCGCGACCATGACAACATCGGAAGCACGAACAATCTCGTCAATATTTTCCACGGCTTCAACGCGCTCGATTTTCGCAACAATGCCGGCATTCGAACCCGCTTCGGCCAGTAGCGTCCGGCACTCTTCAATATCTTCAGCCGAGCGCGGAAAGCTCATCGCAACATAATCGGCCTCGAACTGCGCGGCGATTTTGATGTCAGCCTTGTCTTTGTCGGTTAGCGCTTTGGCTGAAAGTCCACCGCCTTGGCGATTGATGCCCTTGTTGTTCGACAACTCACCATCGGTTTCGACCCGGGTATGAATCTGCTGACCGCTGACCTCGGTAACGGTCAAAACCATGCGGCCATCGTCGAGCAGCAAGGTGTCGCCCGCGCTGACATCGTTAACCAACTCTTTGTAATCAATGCCGACCCGTTGTTGATCGCCATCCTCAATACCGAGGCCGGCATCGAGAATGAAGGCGTCGCCTTTTTTCAGCGTGATTTTTTTATTCTTGAAGCGGGAAATGCGGATTTTTGGGCCCTGTAAATCCACCAGAATCGCAACAAAACGATTGGCTTCATCGGCCAGCCGGCGCACCAGATCGACGCGTTTGGCGTGGTCTTCGGGTGAGCCGTGCGACATGTTCATTCGAACAATATCGACGCCAGCCAGGATCATTTCCCGTAGTACGTCTTCATGACTGCTGGCTGGACCGAGTGTGGCAACAATTTTGGTGCGTCGTGGTGGCGTAATCGACATGGATGTACTCTTCTCTCAACGAATTATTCTTAGCGTAGCGTAGTCGGCAATAATCAGCGAATGCCGTCGTGCCTGCACTGCATTGGATTTTCGGCCAGAAAGGCTCAGGCAGTGGAACATCTGCCTTTTTGGGGGGAGCTAAAGACTGCCACAAATTACCAAGCGATAGGGCAAAATTACTGTGAATTTTGCGCATATCGTCGGTAAGTGCATATTGAATACGAATGTTGGCGGTCGTGTTGCGCTGAGGCAATAAAAAAGGCTGCCAAACATGGCAGCCTTTTTTTGCATCTAGCAATGACCGGGATTATTTACCACTGTGCAACTGCTCGCAGGCATACAGCGCGTTTTCAAGCAGCGTTGCCACAGTCATCGGACCAACGCCACCCGGCACCGGCGTGATCCAGCCAGCGCGCTCTTTCGCCGTTTCAAATTCGACATCGCCGACCAGCTTGCCGCTATCGAGTCGGTTGATGCCGACATCAATAACAATCGCGCCTGGCTTGATCCATTCGCCTTTGACGTATTCCGGAATTCCGACACCGACGACAACCAGATCGGCGCGGCCGACTTCTTCGGCGAGATTTTTCGTTTTGCTGTTGCAGATCGTTACGGTGCAATCGGCCAACAATAACTCCAGCGCTGCCGGTCGACCGACGATATTCGAGGCACCGACGACACAGGCTTTCAGGCCGCGTAAATTGACGCCGGTTTCTTTGATCAAGGTCATGCAGCCCCAAGGCGTGCAGGGCCGCAGTTTCGGCCGGCGCTGAGCCAACAGACCAAAGTTGTAAGGATGAAAGCCATCAACATCTTTGTCCGGACGAATCCGATCCAGCACAGTGTTGCTGTCGATATGCTTGGGCAGCGGTAATTGCACCAAGATGCCGTCGACTTCCGGATTGTCGTTCAACTGATCAATCAGCTGCAGCAAATCGGTTTGCAAGGTTTCGGCCGGCAGGTTGTATTCAAATGATTTGAAGCCGGCTTCTTTGCACTTCTTGCGCTTGCTGCCAACATAAACCTGCGATGCCGGGTTTTCGCCAACCAACACCACGGCCAAGCCCGGCGCCCGCAGGCCTTTGGATGTACGTTCGTGCACAGCTTTCGCCAGATTCTGGTGAAGGCGTTCGGCGACGGCTTTACCGTCGATCAATTTGGCGCTCATTTTTCGACCGTTTTCGTATAAAAAAGAGAATTTCGGGGCGGTATTGTCGCAAGTTTGCGCAACTGAACTCAATCAATACGCTTACCTTGAAAAAGTCCTTGCAAGCAAATTGACGGGCGGGGGGCAAACCCGTATCATGCCGCGCTCGCTGAAAACGGCGTTGCACAATCTGATTCTCGGGGAATAGCGCAGCCTGGTAGCGCATCTGTTTTGGGTACAGAGGGTCGGGGGTTCGAATCCCTCTTCCCCGACCAGATTCCAACCTTGGAGTCTGGCCAAGAATCAAATCAACCGCAGCACACGATCTGCGCCTGTAGCTCAGCTGGATAGAGCATCGGCCTTCTAAGCCGAGGGTCGCAGGTTCGAGTCCTGCCGGGCGCGCCAAAAGCGAACAACGATGGTGGGTGTAGCTCAGTTGGTAGAGCCCCGGATTGTGATTCCGGTTGTCGTGGGTTCAAGTCCCATCACTCACCCCAGTTTTGGTATCAAGGTTCTGCCTTGGCACCACCGGGTCGTTAGCTCAGTCGGTAGAGCAGCGGACTTTTAATCCGTTGGTCCCGCGTTCGAGTCGCGGACGACCCACCATATTTATAAAGGCAGGGTACTGCGGTATCTTGCCTTCTTCTCACCGGTCCAGCGGCGTACTGGCCCTGACCGCCAGCACGCCCAACCCGGTAGAGGCTAATACGCGAAAGTGGCGGAATTGGTAGACGCACTGGGTTTAGGTTCCAGCGCCGCAAGGCGTGAGAGTTCGAGTCTCTCCTTTCGCACCATATACAGAATGCCGCGCCGGTGGGGTGCGGCATAGCCGTTGATGGCAAATAACCGGCGACACGTCCGGTGCAAAAGGTGGAGTAGAACCATGCAAGTTTCTGTCGAAGTGCTGAGCGGTTTAGAGCGCCGCATTACCGTTGGCGTGCCGGCCGAGCAGGTCGAGACCGAAGTCGACAAGCGTTTGCAGCAACTGTCGCGTACCCAACGTCTACCTGGCTTCCGTCCGGGCAAACTGCCGATGAAAGTGGTCCAACAGCGCTGGGGCGACGCCGTACGCCGCGATGTCTGGGGCGACGTCATGCAGCGTTCGTTCTATGAAGCCGTCACCAAAGAAAACCTGAATCCGGCCGGCAACCCGCGCATCGAACCGAAAACCATGGAAGCCGGCAAGGACGTTGAATACGTCGCGACCTTTGAAGTCTATCCGGAGTTCAACGTCCACGGCCTCGACAAAATCGAAGTCGAAAAGCCGAAAACCGAAGTGACTGATGCCGATTTGGACAACATGCTGGAAACCCTGCGCAAGCAGCGCGCCAGCTGGACCGTTGTTGATCGCGCTGCCAAAGACGGCGACCAGGTCACCATCGATTTCGTCGGCACCGTCGATGGCGTCGCGTTTGAAGGCGGCACAGCCAATGGCGTCAAGGTCGTGCTGGGCTCCAACCAGATGATTCCTGGCTTCGAAGAAGGCTTGGTTGGCGCCAGCGCCAACAACGAAGTTGAGCTGAACGTCACGTTCCCGGAAGATTACGGCAATGCTGATCTGGCCGGTAAAGCGGCTGTGTTCAAAGTGGTCGTCAAATCGGTCAGCGAGCAAGTGCTGCCTGCACTGGACGATGCCTTTGTTGCCCAGTTCGGCATCAGCGAAGGCGGTGTCGATGCCCTGCGTACCGAAGTACGCAAGAACATGCAGCGTGAGCTGAACCAGGTGATCAAGAACAAGGTCAAGGCTCAGGTCATGGACGGTCTGCTGAAGCAGAACGAAGTGCAGGTGCCTCAGGCCCTGATCGATGGTGAAGTTGAGCGCCTGCGCCAGCAAGCCAACCGCGAACTCGGCATGGCCACTCGCAAAAAAGAACTGCCGGAGCTGCCCGCTTCGCTGTTCACCGAGCAGGCCAAACGCCGCGTATCGCTGGGGCTGATTGTTGGCGAAATCATTCGCGCCAACGAACTGAAGGCCGATGGCGCCAAGGTCCGTGCCGCCGTCGAGGAACTGGCTTCGGCTTACGAAACGCCGTCTGAAGTCGTCAACTGGTATTACAGCAACCAGCGCGAACTAGCCCAGATGGAAGCCATCGTGCTCGAAGAGCAGGTTGTCGATTTCGTGCTTGGTAAAGCACAAGTCACTGAAAAAGAAACCAAATTTGACGAAGTGATGAATCGTCGTCAGTAATTGCTGATAATCTGCTTATGAAGTGTGACCCCGGTCGCTGGTGACAGCTATCGGGGTCAGCTATTATGGCTTTCGTCAAAGTTCAAAAAGTTGAAGAAAGGACATCGCATGCACAGTGATCGCATGGCCGAAGTGGCCAGTCTGGTGCCAATGGTGGTCGAGCAGACCGCCCGTGGCGAGCGCGCTTATGATATTTATTCCCGATTACTGAAAGAACGCATCATTTTCCTGACCGGTCCCGTAGAAGATCATATGGCGAACCTGGTCGTGGCCCAGATGCTGTTTCTGGAAGCCGAAAACCCGGACAAGGACATCAGTCTGTATATCAACTCGCCCGGCGGTGTCGTCACCGCCGGCATGTCGATTTACGACACGATGCAGTTCATCAAGCCGGATGTGTCGACGCTGTGCGTCGGTCAGGCCTGCTCAATGGGCGCATTTCTGCTGGCCGGTGGCGCCAAAGGCAAGCGCCACTGCCTGCCGAATGCCCGGGTGATGATTCACCAGCCATCTGGCGGCGCTCAGGGCCAGGCCAGCGATATCGAGATTCACGCCCGGGAAATCCTGAAGCTGCGTGAATCGCTGAACAAATTGCTTGCCTCGCATACCGGCCAGGATCTGGAAACGATTGCCCGTGATACCGAACGCGACCGTTTCATGAGTGCTGAAGAGGCGGTAAGCTACGGTCTTGTGGATTCGGTTCTGACGAAACGCTGAGGCCGATTTGGCGTCTAATCCGGAAATCCGAGCTAAAATTCCATCAGAGGGCCCGATGCACGCCCCAGTAAGGCAGAGGTAGATATGGCTGACAAACGGTCTGGCGGAAAGGACGAAGGCGGCAAGCTGCTGTATTGCTCCTTCTGCGGTAAGAGCCAGCACGAGGTGCGTAAGCTGATTGCGGGCCCGTCGGTGTTCATTTGCGACGAATGCGTTGACCTGTGCAACGACATCATTCGTGAAGAGGTTCAGGAAACCCATCCGACCTCAGATAAGCCGCGTCTTCCTTCCCCGAAAGAAATCAATAACACGCTCGATGAGTACGTGATCGGCCAGCGACACGCGAAAAAAGTGCTGTCGGTTGCCGTTTACAACCATTACAAGCGCTTGCAAACCGGCATCGGCAAGAAAGGCGACGAAGTCGAGCTCGGCAAGAGCAATATCCTGTTGGTCGGCCCGACCGGTTCCGGCAAAACCTTGCTGGCCGAAACACTGGCGCGGATGTTGAACGTGCCGTTCACGATCGCCGATGCGACGACCTTGACTGAAGCCGGCTATGTCGGTGAAGACGTCGAGAACATCATTCAAAAACTGTTGCAGAAATGCGATTACGACATCGAAAAAGCGCAGCAGGGCATTGTTTACATCGATGAAATCGACAAGATTTCGCGCAAGTCGGAAAACCCGTCGATTACCCGTGATGTCTCTGGCGAAGGTGTACAACAAGCACTGCTGAAACTGATTGAAGGCACCATCGCTTCGGTACCACCGCAAGGTGGCCGCAAGCATCCGCAGCAGGAGTTCCTGCAGGTCGACACCCGTAATATCCTGTTCATCTGTGGTGGTGCGTTTGCCGGTTTGGAAAAAGTCATCCGCGATCGCTCCGAAAAAGGCGGCATCGGCTTTGGTGCCGAGGTGCGCAGCAAGGATCAGAAGAAGAACGTTGGCGAGGTATTGAAAGACGTCGAGCCGGATGATTTGATTCGCTTCGGACTGATTCCGGAATTCGTTGGTCGTCTGCCGATCATCGCGACACTGGAAGAGTTGGACGAGCCGGCGCTGATCAAGATTCTGACCGAGCCGAAAAACGCGCTGGTCAAGCAGTATCAGCGCCTGTTCGACATGGAAGGCGTGCAACTGGAGATTCGCGACGATGCGCTGTCTTCGGTCGCCAAGCTGGCGATGGCCCGCAAGACCGGTGCCCGTGGTCTGCGCTCCATTCTGGAAAACATGCTGCTCGAAACGATGTACGAGATCCCGTCCGAGGAGAACGTCAGCAAGGTCGTGGTCGACAGCGCCGTGGTCAACGGCGACAGCAGACCGAAGCTGATCTACCGCAACGACTCCCTGCCGAAAGCGGCTTCTGATCAATAATATGGTGCATCGCGGTTGGTTGAAACGCCGCGGAACAGCCCCATATACTCCTCCAGATAAGCACCGTTCCTGCTGGGAACGGTCGCTGTCCGGGGCAGGTCAAACCTGTCTCGACTTCTCGCTGCTTAGGAATCCACATGACTACCGCTAGTGTTCTGGAATTACCGGTACTGCCGTTACGCGACGTTGTCGTGTTTCCGCATATGGTCATCCCGCTTTTTGTCGGCAGGGAAAAATCGGTACACGCGCTGGAAAGCGCGATGAAATCCGACAAACAGATTTTGCTGGTATCCCAGCGTGAAGCGTCGGTCGATCATCCGACCGCGAAAGATGTTTATCAAATCGGTTGCGTGGCAACCATTCTGCAACTGCTGAAGCTGCCGGACGGCAACGTCAAGGTGCTGGTCGAAGGCGCTCAGCGCGCGAAAGTGCTGCGCTACGTCGATGGCGCTGACATGATGCTCGCGGAAACCGAATTGATCGCTGATCAACATCCGAACCCGAAAGAAGAAGATGCGCTGATGCGCTCAACGGTTGCGGTGTTTGATAACTACGTGAAAACTGGCCGCAAGGTACCGTCAGAAATCATGCAGGCAATATCCGGGTTAGAAGAGCCGGCACGTCTGGCCGATACCATTGCTTCGCACCTGGCGTTGAAGGTTTCCGACAAGCAACAAATTCTCGAATTGATCGTTGTCTCCGAGCGTCTTGAGCAATTGATGGCGTTGATGGAAGGCGAAATCGAGCTGATGAATGTCGAAAAACGCATTCGCGGCCGGGTCAAGCGTCAGATGGAAAAATCGCAGCGCGAGTATTATCTGAATGAGCAGATGAAAGCGATTCAGAAAGAACTCGGCGAAGGCGAAGAAGGCGCCAGCGAGCTAGAAGATCTGACCAACAAGATTGAAAAAGCCGGTATGAGCAAAGAGGCGAAAGCCAAATGCGAAGCCGAGCTGAAAAAACTGAAAATGATGTCACCGATGTCGGCCGAGGCCACGGTCGTACGCAGCTATCTGGAGTGGATGCTGCAGGTGCCATGGAAAAAACGCAGCAAGGTCTCGCATGACTTGGTGCGTGCGCAGAAAATTCTTGATGAGGATCATTATGGTCTTGATGACATCAAGGAGCGCATTCTCGAATACCTCGCGGTGCAACAGCGCGTGAAGAAAATCAAAGGTCCGGTATTGTGTTTGGTTGGCCCTCCGGGTGTCGGTAAAACCTCCCTTGGCCAATCGATTGCCCGCGCCACGGGTCGCGAGTTCCTGCGCGTCGCCTTGGGCGGTGTGCGTGACGAAGCCGAGATCCGCGGCCATCGTCGTACCTATATCGGTTCGCTGCCGGGGCGTGTGATTCAAAAGCTGGCCAAGGCCGGCGTCAAGAACCCGCTGTTCCTGCTCGATGAAATCGACAAGATGGCCCAGGATTTCCGTGGCGACCCGGCCTCAGCGCTTTTGGAAGTGTTGGATCCTGAGCAGAACCATACGTTCAACGATCACTATCTTGAGGTCGATTACGATCTGTCCGAGATCATGTTCGTCTGCACCGCGAACTCAATGCGTATACCAGCGCCACTGCTCGATCGCATGGAAGTGATTCGGATTCCCGGTTATACCGAGGACGAAAAGATCAATATCGCTGAGCGCTATCTGCTGCCAAAGCAGAAAGAAGCCAATGGCTTGTCAGAAGACGAATTCAGTTTGACCACGCATGCCATTCGTGACGTCATCCGTTATTACACCCGTGAAGCCGGTGTTCGTAATCTTGAGCGTGAAATCGCCAAAATTTGCCGTAAAGTCGGTAAACAGCTGACGATGAAACCGAGCAAGAGCAAATTGCAGGTAACGGAAAAACTGCTGGAAAAATATCTGGGTGTGGCCCGCTTCGACTATGGCAAAGCCAGTGACAGTGATCACATTGGTGAAGTCACAGGACTGGCCTGGACCGAAGTTGGCGGTGAGTTGCTGTCGATTGAAGCGGTAACAGTACCCGGTAAAGGTAAAACTACCTTCACTGGTAGCCTCGGCGATGTCATGCAGGAGTCGATCAAAGCCGCAATGACGGTTGTGCGCAGCCGATCACAAACCTTGAATATCGCACCGGATTTCTACGAGAAAATCGATCTGCATGTGCACGTGCCGGAAGGCGCGACACCGAAAGATGGCCCGAGCGCCGGTATTGCGATGTGCACCGCTTTGGTCTCCAGTCTGACCGGCATCGCCGTGCGTCGTGATGTCGCGATGACCGGTGAAATCACTTTACGTGGTGAAGTGCTGTCGATTGGTGGTTTGAAAGAAAAACTGCTGGCAGCCCATCGCGGTGGTATTCGTCATGTGATCATTCCGAAGGATAATCGTCGGGATCTCAAAGAGATACCGAAACAAGTGCTAAAAGACCTTGAAGTTCATTGCGTGCAATGGATTGATGAAGTTTTGAACATCGCGCTGGTTAGCATGCCGGTTCCTGCCAAAGAATCTGCGGAAATTTCTGCTTCTGGCACGAAAGACAGTAGCGCCGGAAGCGATCTGCAGGCACACTAACGCATTATTTTTTGCGGCCCGGTATCGTTCGATACCGGGCAAATCATCGGTGGTGAATGTGACACGGTGCAGCGAAGAAAGCCTTCTTCGCTCGCTTGACACTACTTTTTAACCGTTGGTATAAAAGCGACCCCCTAAACGGGCGGCACGATTACATTCACCTTTTTTACGCCTTAGGGCATTGCATTTCGCAAGGGGAAAACATGAATAAGACTGAACTGGTCGACGCAATCGCGGTAGGCGCGGACATTTCCAAAGCTTCTGCAGCTCGCGCGCTGGACGCCGTGCTGGATGCCGTCACCGACGCGCTGCGTAAAGGTGACCAAGTGGCTCTGGTTGGCTTTGGCACATTTGCCGTCAAAGAGCGCGCTGCCCGCACCGGTCGCAATCCGCAAACCGGCCAGGAAATCAAAATTGCGGCGGCCAAAGTGCCAGGCTTCAAGCCGGGCAAAGCGTTAAAAGACGCGGTAAACGAGTAATTGAGCGTGCTGCGTTAATCGCAGCACGTAATTCAAGCGAATAGTGGGCGCTTAGCTCAGCTGGTAGAGCATCTCCGTCACATGGAGGGGGTCAGGGGTTCAAGTCCCTTAGCGCCCACCAGGTTTTGGAGCGGTAGTTCAGTTGGTTAGAATACCGGCCTGTCACGCCGGGGGTCGCGGGTTCAAGTCCCGTCCGCTCCGCCAACCTTTACGCCTGAATTGCATCGTCATCGAATAACGCCCGGGCCCTGACAGGTAGCGGGCGTTTTTTATTGTTTCGCCCGGGATTCGGGTGGGTAGCCATACAACGAGAGAGCAAAACGCCATGATGGATCGTTTTCGCGAGGGGATGAATGGGCCGTTGGCCTGGGTTCTGCTCGCCCTAGTATTTATCGCCTTTGTGTTCACCGGCGTCGGCAATTTCTTTGTCTCCGGCGATGCCGATGCGGTCGCCAAGGTCGATGGCGAGAAAATCACCCGGATGGAGTTCGAGCAGGCTTATCAGCGCGCGCGTGCTCGTTATGGCGAAATGTATAACCAGATTTTCAATACCGAGGAAAAAGAGCAGGATTTCCGCCGCTCGGTATTGCAGAACCTGATCGCCACGACTGCCCTGAATCAGTCGATCAACGATCTGAATCTGCGCATCAGCCCGGCAACGCTGAGGGATCAAATCCAGTCGATGGAAGCGTTCCAGCGTGACGGCAAATATGACGAAGCGACGCTGGAAATGGTGCTGATGCAAAATGGCTTCACCAAAGAGCGTTTCCGCGCCCAGTTGGAAAAAGATCTGCTGAGCATGCAAATGCTGCGTGGTCTGTCTGATACCGCCTTTGCCTTGCCAAATGAAGCCAAGCGCTTTTATCGCCTGCAAAATGAAACCTTGAGCGGTCGCTTTGCCCGTTTGGCGCCCACTTCATTTATGCCGAGCGAAGCACCGACTGTGGCCGAAATCGAACAGTATTACAACGAGAACCTGGCCCAGTTCGCGGTACCCGAGCAATTCAATCTCGCCTATTTGGAAATCGACGGTGAAGCGCTGAAGCCGCAAATCAGCGTCACCGAAGACGAGCTGAAAGCCTATTACGAAAGCAACAAGGAGCAATACACCGGTGCTGAACGCCGCACCGTAGCGCATATCCTGTTTGCCGTTGACGACGACACCAGCGATGCCGAAGCGAAAGCCGCAGCGGAAAAAGCTCAGGCCGAATTGCAAGCCGGTGCGTCGTTCGCTGAGTTGGCGCAACAATATTCTGATGACATCGCCAGCAAAGAGCAGGGTGGCCAGTTGGAGCCAATTGAGAAAGGCTTCCAGGACCCGGCATTCGATGACGCGGTATTTGCATTATCGGCGCCGGAGCAGGTGTCCGAATTGGTCCGTTCCGAATTCGGTTATCACCTGATCAAGCTGATTAGTGTTAGCGGTGGTGATGTCCAAGCCTTTGATGATGTCAAAGCCGCCATTGAAGAGTCGGTGCGTACCACCAAGCTCTATGATTTGTTTGCCGAGAAGCAAAACATCCTGAATGAAAAAGGGTTTGAAACACCGGATTCCTTGCAGGAAGTGGCCGCGGCAGCCGGTCTGGAAGTCAAAGAAACCGGTTTGTTCCCGCGCACCAGCCCACTGAGCATCGCTCGTGAGCCCTCGGTCATGGAAGCGGTGACAACGGATGAGGTGTTGCAGCAGCGTCGTAACAGCGCGCTGATTCAGCTCAGCGAACTGCGCGCCGTGATGGTGCGTGTGAAAGATTATCAGGCGGCCAGCCATAAGCCGCTGGCGGATGTGCAGGCCCAGATCACGACCGCTATCAACGACCGCAAGGCACAGAAAAACGTTGCGGATTTCGGTGCTGAATTACTGAGCAAAGTGCAAGCGGGCGAGGATGTTGGTGCTTTGCTGGCAGAGAAAAACAGTAATTGGCAGAGCTTTGAACAAATCACCCGTCAAGCGGCCGCGCCGGAACCGATGGTACGCCAGCAATTGTTCGAAGCCGCGCGTCCGGAAGAGAAAGCCAGCATCAGCGGCACCACTTTGACCGACGGCAGCTATCTGCTGGTCGAATTGACCGCGGCCAGTCTGCCTGACGCCGACGCCTTGAGCGAAGAACAATGGCAGCCGAATAAAGATCAACTGGCCCGTTTCAGCGGTGAAGCCGAGTACATGGCTTATGTTGAATCGCTGAAAAAACGCGCCAAGGTCACGTATGTGGATGAGAGTCTGGCGCCAAAGTCATGATCCGCATCAGCATCTGATGCTTCTGGAAAAAAAGACCGGCTTTTAGCCGGTCTTTTTTTCTGGCGTTTATTCAAGCTGACGCTTATTCGCCGGCAGATTCGAGTTCCGGCATGCTGACAAAGTGATAACCGTTGTCGACATGAATCACTTCGCCGGTCACTGCTGAGGATAAATCCGAGCACAGGAATGCGGTGACATTGCCAACGTCTTCGGTCGTGACGTTACGACGAAGAGGGCAGGCCTTTTCATAATAGGACAGCATCTTGCGGAAGTTTTTGACGCCGGAGGCAGCCAGGGTGCGGATCGGACCCGCCGACACGGCGTTGACGCGAATGCCGCGCGGACCAAGGCTGGCGGCCATGTAACGCACGTTTGCCTCAAGGCTGGCTTTGGCGACACCCATGACGTTGTAATTCGGCAGCGCGCGTTCGGCGCCAAGATAGGTCATGGTCACCATCGCGCCGTTTGGATTCATCATCTCGCGTGCGACTTTCGCCATCGCGGCAAAGCTGTACGAGGAAATATCGTGAGCAATGCGGAAACCGTCGCGGGTCACACAATCGAGATAATCGCCCTCAAGCTGGCCGCCTGGCGCATAAGCGACCGAGTGCACCAGAATGTCGAACTTGTCCCAATGCTTTTTGATGTTGTCGAAAAAGGCCGTGATGCTGTCATCGGAGGCGACATCGCATTCATAGGCAATCGATGAGCCGAGCTCGCCGGCCATGTTGATCACGCGGTCTTTCAGTTTTTCATTTTGATAATTGAACGCCAACTCGGCACCTTCGCGATGCATGGCTTCGGCGACGCCGTGTGCGATGGACCGGTCACTGGCCAATCCGACGATCAGTGCGCGTTTTCCGCTCAAAAAACCCATGAGTAACACCCTTATGTTTAGTGGGGGCCGGATTTTACCACAGGCCGATTAGACGCTTGCGCTTCGACTGGTCCGCTGACTCTCGCTTAAACCTCACCGGCTTTGTGACAGAACACCAGTTGTTGTTCCATCAAGCGCCGTTCCGGCCGGGCCGTTTTGCAATGTTCATCGGCAAACGGGCAGCGCCGCGACAATGGACAACCGACAGCGGCCATGCCGGCGCTGCCGAGCTCACCACGAAGCGGTGTCGAAGAGACTTTCATCACGTCACGTATGCTCGGGCTGGCGGCGAACAGTGCCCGGGTGTAGGGGTGCAGCGGCGTTTCGTAAACGGTTTCAACCGGGCCGTATTCCATGATTTCGCCGGCATACATGACCATGATCTGATCACTCATGACTTTGGCAATGGCCAGATCATTGGAAATCAATACATAACTGAGGCTGAGCGTGTCCTGCAGATCCAGCATCAGGTTCATGATCTGTGCCTGTACTGATGCATCGAGTGTCGAGATCGGTTCGTCAGCGACAATCAACTGCGGGTTCAGCATGATGGCGCGGGCAATGGCAACACGCTGGCGCTGACCGGTGGAGAATTGGTGCGGGTAATGGTCCTTGTGATCGGCCTGCAGGCCCACCTTGCTCAGCGCTTCATTGATGCGCTCAATGCGTTGCCGTGGTCCAAGCTGAGTCAGGTGTTGCAGTGCCAACTCCAGTTGCTGACCAATGGTTGTGCGCGGATTCAGCGAAGCATTCGGATTCTGGAACACCATCCGCACATGACGGCGTAGTTGCAATTGCAGTTCGCGCTCGCGGGTATACATGTCGATGCCATTGAAGCGCACTTCGCCTTCGCTCGGTTTCAGCAAGCCGGCAATAACACGCGCCAGTGTGCTTTTGCCGGAACCGCCTTCACCGACTACGGCCAGAGTTCGGCCACGATCCAGCGTGAACGAAATATCATGTAGCGCGGTTTTTTGCCTGGCACGGGCCGGCCAGTCACGCTGTACCGCGAAGCGGTGTGAAACGTGATTCAAGGACAGTAACGGCCCGGTCATTCTTGCTCCTCGACATGCAGCGGGAACAGGCAGCGATAATGATGATCGGTTTCGGTATTCAGCGCGACGACGTTGACGCATTCACGCTCGGCGCGCGGGCAACGGGGACCGAAATAGCAACCGACCGGTAGATGCAGCATGCTCGGTGTCGCGCCTCGCAGTGACCACATGCGCCGACTGCGATGATGCAGATTCGGCAAGCTGTCGAGCAGGGCTTGGGTGTACGGATGATGTGGCCGGTTCAGTACCGCTGCGGCTGGGCCGCTTTCGGCAACCTGGCCGCAGTACATCACCGTGATGTTGTTGAAATGCTCGTTTAACAGTGCGATGTCATGTGTGACCAATAACAAGCCCATGCCTCGGCTGGCGTTCAGTTCAAACAGCAATTCCAGAATTTGCGCCTGTACGGTCACGTCCTGGCCGGTGGTCGGTTCGTCGGCAATCAGCAGCGCCGGTTCACAGGCCAGCGCCAAGGCAATGATGATGCGCTGATGCATGCTGCCGGAAAACTGGTGCGGATAACTTTTCAGTGTCGGTGCAATATTGTGAATGCCGACCTGGTGCAGCAATTCGGCGGCGCGTTCTTTGCGTTCAGCTTTGCCGATCTCATGGTGGGTGCGAATGACTTCGTCAAGCTGGGCGCCAATGGTGAACGCCGGATTCAGGCTGCTGTGTGCGTCCTGAAAAATAATCGACGCGTGTTTGGCCAACCAGCGCCTGCGCTCAACGCTGGAACAGCGTAGCAGATCTTTATCATTCAAACTCAAATGGTCAACACGGGTTTTCGCTTCGCTGCTGTCGAGCAAGTCGAGCATGCCGAGCACGGCCAGACTTTTGCCGGAGCCGGATTCGCCGACCAGGCCGTGGATTTCACCGACGCCCATTTGAATCGAGAAATTATCGACCACGCGTACATCGCCGTACAGCGACGGAAATTCCACCGAGAAATTATCGACCCGTAACAGACTCATCGTTGAACGCCTTTTGGATCGAGGCTGGCACGCAAAGCGCCGCCGACAATGTTAACGCAGAGCACCGTCAACAAAATGGCCAGGCCAGGTAGCGCCACCGTCCATGGCGCAATCTGGATGAAGTCGTGCGCAGAAGAAAGTAGATTACCCCATTCCGGAATGGCGCCAGTGGCCGCGAGTCCGAGGAAACCGAGTGCGGCGATATCGAGAATCGCCGCGGAAAAGGCCAGCGTCAATTGCACGATCAGGGGAACAGCGATATTCGGCATCAGGGTTTGAAAATAAATTGAAAATCCATCGGCGCCATCGAGTCGCGCCGCAGCAACATATTCGCGTGACGATTCATTTTTTATTGACTGATAGGTGACGCGATAGAAGTGTGGCGCCAAGGCCAGTGCGACAGCCGCTATGCCGGTGAAAATGCTGGTGCCGAACGCGACGGCCATCAGTACCGCGAGCAGCAAGGAAGGTAACGCCAACAGTGTGTCCATAAAGCGGTTTGGCAGCACAACCACCCAATTCGGCAGAAATGCCGCGATGCTGCCTAGCAGCCAGCCAACCAGTCCGGCGGCCAGCACAGCAATGCTGGCAGAGCCCATCGTCAAGCGGGCGCCATGAATCAGTCGTGACAGCATATCGCGACCGAGATCGTCAGTACCGAGCACAAAACTGGTTTGTCCGGACTCCATCCAGAACGGTGGCAACAGCACCGCGTTTTCATGAACGAGTGTCGGGTCGAACGGTGCCAGCCAGCGACCGAGCACGGCCAATAAGGTGATAGCCAACAACAAGAACAGCGATGGCAACGCAAACGGTTTGTTGGCGAATCGACTCCAGAGGCTGACGTACATCAGCGGGCCCTCCGGCGACGGGGCTCGGCCAGCGTACTGATGCTATCCATCAGCGCATTGACAACGACCAACAAGCTGGCCAGCAGAAATCCGCCCATGATCACCGTGTCGTAATCGCCAACCTGCACCCGTTCCAACAACCAGGCACTGACTCCGGGCCAGGAGAAGATCGCTTCAATCAGAAATACGCCGGTAAACAGCGATGACAATTGCAAGCTGAAAATCTGTAATATCGGCGCAGCAATATTCGCCAAGCCATGTTTCCACACCAGACGACGTTCGCTGAAGCCTTGTCCGCGCGCCATCCGGATGTAATCGCTGGACAATACACTTACCAAATAAGTCTTGGTGACGCGGGTAACGAGTGCAGTCGGCAATATCGCTAATACGGCAACCGGCAGCAACAAGTGCAGCAGTGCGTTAAGGAACGCCTCAATGCCATATTTTTCATGTGCCAGCAGCGAGTCAATCAGAATAAAACCCGTGACCGGTTCAATGTCATAAAAAAAACCAATCCGCTCGGATACCGGCGTAATTTCCAGTTCCAGCGAAAACCATAGCACCAGCAACAGTGCCCACCAGAACACCGGTAGCGAAAAACCTATCAGCGCAAAGATCTCGACCACCCGGTCCGGCCAACGCAGACGTTGGGTCGCGGCCATGACGCCAGCAGGAATGCCGATCAAGAACGCCAGCACAATGGCGCTTACCCACAGTTCAATGGTTGCCGGCAAGCGGCGAAAAAACTCCTGAACGATTGGAGCCCCATCCTGGGTCATACCAAGTTCGCCGCTGACAATGGTGCGGACGAACTGCCAAAGCGACTGCCACCATGGCAACTGTTGTTGATGCTCAAGAAACTGATGAAACAGGAAACACAGCACAATGACGCCGATGATATTGCCAAGCATCAGCACCACTTGGCGCAACACGCTGGCGGTCATAGTGATTTCTCCGTGCGCAGAAAATTGACGCCACCGGAGAAATTCAAATCCACAAACTTGACATTGGCGCGAGTGGCGATTGACTGCGAGCCGTGAGCAATGGTCAGCCAGGGAGCTTGATGTTTGAACATGCGCAAGGCGTCCAGATAGATCTGCTGGCGCGTGGTCGGGTCATTGGCTTCCAGTGCCCGCTGTAACAGTGCGTCAAACTCCTGATCGCACCAAAAAGCTCTATTTGAACCGACTTGCATGGCGGCGCAGGATAACAGTGGCGACAGAAAATTATCCGGGCTGGGCAAATCCGCTGACCAACCCATCAATACCGATTGCGCCTCACCAAGCGAAACCCGGCGTAAAAACTCGCGCCATTCGTAGCTGACGATACGTGCCTTGACGCCAATGTGGCGCAAATCCTCCTGAATGAGTTCTGCCATCTTGCGCGCATTGGGATTGTAAGGGCGGGAAACGGGCATCGCCCAGATTTCGATGGTTTGCTCAAAAGGGAAATTGGCCTGCTGCAACAACTCGCGCGCATACAACGGATCAAAACGATAAATCGGAATCTGCTGCTCATGAGGCAACAGCGATGGCGGTACCGGACTGACCGCGAGTTCTGCCGACGAGAAATACACGGTATCGATAATCGGCTGTCGGTTGATGGCAAAGTTGAACGCTTGCCGAACCCGGACATCCTGGAACGGAGGCTTCTGGGTGTTGAACGCCCAATAACTGATATTCAGGCCTCGCTGCTGAATCAGGCGCAGCTCCGGTATCTGACGGATAAACTGATGCTGCGCCGGCGAAGGCTGGGCCATGACATCGCATTCGCCAGCACGCAAGCGCGATAGGCGCAGGCTGGTGTTGGGCGTAATGGCGAAAATCAGATCCCTCAGCTTTGCTGCGCCAAGAAAATAATGATCGAAGCGTTTGAAGCGAATATCACGATTGGGGCGATAGCTGACAAACTGGAATGGGCCCGTACCAATCGGATGCTGATCAATTTGTTCCGGTCGTTGTCGTGCGGTCAGCCAGTCAGCGTATTCGGCTGACAAGATCGAGGCGAACTCCATTGACAGCATTTCCAGGAACCGAGGCTCTTTTTCCCGCAGCAAGAACTCAACGGTGTAACGGTCAATGGCGCGCACATCCAACAGCTTGTCGCTTAAACCGGTAATCTGAAAGTAGGGGTAAGTGCCACCACCAATGTCATGGAACGGATGGTTGTCATCAAGCTGACGCTTGAAACTGAATACCACATCATCAGCATTAAACGGTCTGCTGGGCTGAAACTCTTCAGTGCGATGGAACCAGACATCATCACGAAGCTGAAAGCGCCAGCGCTTGCCTTGATCCAGATTGTTCCAACTTCGTGCCAGCGCTGGATCGACGGTGACCGTTTCCGAGTTGAACCTGACCAGTGCATCATAAACCGTCCGGGCCGTGGCATCAAACGTGGTGCCCGAGGTCGCAAGCTGCGGATTGAAGGACTCCGGATTGCCTTCCGAACAGAATACCAAGCTGGCCAAGCGGGTATCCGAGGCCGTTGGTGAGCAGGCAGAAAGCGTCGCCGCTGACGCCGCGACCAATGCCGTGCGTAGCCATCGTACGTTCAAGAAGCCGCTCCGGGTTTGGGATTGATCATCGCTTATCGGTCTCGCCAGGCCACGCAAGATGCTTGGCAAACGGGAAATATATCAGCAACTTATAGCGCATAGAACTCATCTATAGCAGCGCGCATGATATTTGCATTGAATTGATGCGCGCCAATTCGGTGCTGTATCGACATGAATGCCCAGACACTAACAAATAATTTGGTGCAATGCGACATTCTCATCACCTGCCGTTTCTAAAACCAAAATGCGACGGCCAGTAACGACTTCTTGATGCACCAACGGCGCGCTGCACGCACCAGAAAAACCAACAAAAATGCTGAAAAAACGACCATTTATTTAATCTGAAAAACTGTTGACCAATCTGAAACAACCTAGTTAGTATCGACCCCGGACAGATCAGGCCCATCCCGGGCCATTAATGGCGTATCCGACATTTATGACGAATAAACATAAAGTCGGCAGCGCCTGTGAACCCTCAAAACAACCAGGGAGAACGACATTGAGTACTCAACGTAATACCCTAATTGCCAAAGCTGTTCGCTTCGCGCTGATCGGCGGTGCAGCGATCGCAGCCGCTGTTCCGGCATACGCAGCGGAAGAAGGCGAAGGCGAAGAAAAAGCCCAGCGTATCGAAGTCACCGGTTCGCGCATCAAGCGCTCCGATGTCGAAGGTGCTCTGCCGGTTACCGTTATCGACCGCGAGCAAATTGATACTTCGGGTTACACTTCGGTTTCGGACCTGCTGCGTAATACCACTTTCAACTCTTTCGGTTCTTTCCGCCCACAGTCCGGTTCGTCTGCTCAGTCATTCTCTGAGTTGAGCCTGCGTGGCCTGGGTGGTGGTCGTACTCTGATCCTGATCGACGGTCGTCGTGCGCCGGTTTCTCCGG
Source organism: Permianibacter aggregans (assembly GCF_009756665.1). Lineage (GTDB taxonomy): Bacteria > Pseudomonadota > Gammaproteobacteria > Enterobacterales > Permianibacteraceae > Permianibacter > Permianibacter aggregans. The sequence continues at coordinate 949,776 of NZ_CP037953.1, read as the reverse complement.
ACACCGGCAGCGCGCAGGATTTGAACGCCATTCCGCTGGGTGCCGTTGAGCGCATCGAAATCCTGAGTGACGGTGCTTCCGCTATCTATGGTACCGACGCTATCGGTGGCGTTGTCAACGTCATCACTCGTAAAGATTTCAGCGGCGTTGAGCTGAAGTACGGCGAAAGCCGTCCAAGCCGTGAAGGCGGTGACACTGACGAAATGCACGTGTTGATGGGCGCCGCTGGCGACAAAGGCAGCCTGATCGTCGGCTTCTCGTCAAACGAGCGTGAAATCGTGTTCCAGCGTGACCGTCCATGGTCGACTGGTGGTGCGTCTACCTTCTCGAACAACCTGTTCACAGCCATTGCTGCGCCGGGCACGTTGTACGGCTTCCGCGCTGGCGGTTTCGTTGCCAACCCAACTTATGGTTCAGTACTGCCGGGCACTTGCTCGGGGGCTGCTTTCCCTGATTTCTTTATCAGTGGTTCGGGCTCTTCGCAGCGCTGCTTCTATGACTTCACCGCGCAAGCCGCTGACGAGGCCAACATCGAAACCAGCTCGCTGTTTACCCGTGGTGAGTACGAAATCAATGACGATTGGACTGCTTACATGACTGCTACGGTCAGCCGCGCCGAATCGTTTGGTCGTTATGCTCCGGTTCCTTCTTCGCCTTGGCCGGGCGGTTCGATCTTCCTGCCGGTTGGTTCTCCGAACCACCCAGCGGTGGTCGCTCCGGGTGCTGGCTATGATCCGACTGTGCCTTACTTCATGCGCCACCGTTTTGCAGCATTGGGTCCGCGTGATACCACCACTGATAAAAACACCTACGACACACTGATCGGTTTCGAAGGCATGATCGGTGATGTGACGGTTGATGTTGGCGCCCGTTTGACTGAAGCCAAGTTCTACGAACTGGGTCGTAACTATGTTGTCGGCGGCCTGGCTCAACAGCTGATTTCTAATGGCACCTATAACGTTTACGACCCGTTCAACGTTGATCGTGACATCCTGGATTCGATGATTGCCACGATTACCCGTGACTCCGTTTCTCGTATCACCGAATACTACGCCAATGCCAGCTTCGACCTGTTCGAGCTTGGCGGTGGTGTAGCCAGCATGGCAGTCGGTGCCGAGACACGTAAAGAAGTCTATGAAGACATCTACGATACGCTGCAGTCTTCTGGCCAGATCGTCGGTTCCGCCGGTAACTCTTCATTCGGTGGCCGTACTGTTGATGCGTTCTACTTCGAAATGCTGTTGCCATTCTTCGATGGCTTCGAAACCAGCATTGCGGCTCGTTACGACAGCTACAGCGACTACGGTAGCGATACTTCTCCGAAGATCTCCTTCCGTTACCAGCCAATTGATGAACTGACCCTGCGTGCTTCATTTGGTCAGGGCTTCCGTGCTCCGGCGCTGTCCGACGTGACCGCTCAACCAGCTTTCTCGGCTGACACCGTCACTCACGCTCCTACCTGTATCGCATTTGGTCTGGCCCCGACCTGCTCGGTTCAGGTTACTGCTTACGCGTTGGCTAACCCGAACCTGACTTCTGAACAGTCGGATCAGTTCTCCGCAGGTCTGGCTTGGCAGCCGACTGAGTGGCTGAACATGACCTTGGACTACTTCAATATCGAAGTTGAGGGTCGTGTTGCGGCCATCTCCACCGGTCGTCTGATTTCGTGCTTGAGCGGTGCTTCTTCGAACTGCCCGTCGGGTCTTTCTCTGCTTCCGACCAACGTCAACCCGCCAGTTCCGTCGAACGGTCTGGGTGTCGCGTTCGGTTCTGCTGGCGAAGTGCTTTACGCGCAGCGCGGTTCGGTCAACCTGGGTACGCTGGAGTCCAGCGGTCTTGACCTGAACTTCGAAACCAACTTCGATTTCGCTGAAGCTGGTCGTTTGAAGAACATGCTGACCATCACCTATATGGATGAGTTCAGTGTTGACGGCGGCGCCAACATTGTTGGTGACCCGAGTGCTCCGGAAATCCGTGCGATTCTGGCGAACGAGTGGGTGATCAGCGACTTCTCCGTCGTCTGGAACATCAACTACATCGATGGCACACTGTCGACTGCTGGTACCGAAGCTCGTGCTGGTAATAACGACTACGGTTACTCGCACACCCTCCCGTCTTGGACCACCCACAACCTCCAGGTCAACTGGAATACCCCGTGGAATGGTCGTTTGACGGTTGGTGTCAATAACCTGACCGACGAAGATCCGGTTCTGGATCCGTTCGATCCGACCGGCCGCGGTTTCGACTTCAACCTGTATGATGGTTATGGTCGCGTACCGTACGTCCGCTACACCCAGACTTTCTAAGTTTGGTCATAACAAGGAAAAGCGAGGCTTCGGCCTCGCTTTTTTTTTTGTTGATGCAATCGAGAATTATCATTAAGGTCTGCAGCCTGAATACCTCGACTTACTTCGGACAGTGAGTAATTGGTAACCTTGGGTTGCGATGGAGTCCGTCGGGCGCGCGGTCTATCAGCTACTTTTTGGAGCAAGCGTCGAACGACCTTATCTCGATTTCTTTGCCATTTACTTTTCTACGGATTTTCCATGATGAATCAACAGTTCCATGACAGTACTGCTTCCGGTATTTCCCGGCGTTTGCGCTCGATAAACCGCTACCTGGAGATGGGCGACAAGCAGGCTGCCATGAATGCGTTGATTGTCATGGTTCAGTCCCATCCCGAACTGGCCGCACCGAAGCTGCATTTGGCCGATCTGTATTTGGATATCGAAGACAATATCAAGGCACGCTCGCTGGTGTCGCAGGCGATCAAGAACGTCATGGACTCACCCTCCACCGGGCTCAGTTTGTTGAGCACCTTGGGAGCGCTCAGCGAATCTCAACTGATGATCGATATATGCAGAGAGCTGTCCCCGGAAAAATGGGGGTCTGCGTATATGTTGACCATGGTTTCACAACAATTGAGCCTAGCGGGCATTAATGCGTTGGCGCTCAGATTTGCTCAGGCAGCAGTGGCCGCCGATCCGAACTATCCCCCCGGTCTTTATATGCTGGCAACTCTTGAGTTGATGCATGGTGATTTGGCAGCCGCTACCCAACATACCGAACAGTGCTTGAAATGGATTCCTGATGATCCCGGCTCTCACTGGTTATTGTCGAGGTTGCGATTGCCAAACGCCGGTGAACGAATAGACAAGCTCCGTGATTTCCTCGCATGCGCAAAAACCGAGGATGCCAAGATTTGGTTTGCTTTTGCTTTACACAACGAGCTTCATGAGACAAAAGACTACGAGGCCTCCTGGCGTGCGCTGATGGACGGGTGCGCGGTTAAGCGAGCTCAGTTGGGATATTCCCGTGATCACTACGATTCGCTCTTTTCTCATTTACAAAATTGGTCGGCGACTAAGTTCCCTGATGTGCAGGGGTATTCCGATGCGTCATTGCGCCCGGTATTCGTTATTGGCCTGCACCGATCGGGTACTACTTTGGCCGAGCAGATACTTGCCGGCAACAGTCAGGTGAGTTCCGGCGGCGAAACTTATGACATTCGAGCGAGGCTGCGCCAGTTGACCGGTGTTCATTTCTCCGGTGAAATTGATTCGCGAGTCATCACACGGCGTGCTGAGTTGGACTACTTAAAGCTTGGTCGAAGCTACTTGAATGGCATGCGTTGGCGGGCGAACGGCAGACCAATCGTAACGGACAAGTTGCCGTCGAATTATTTCAACGTCGGGTTTATTGCACGTGCCTTGCCGCAGGCGAAATTTATCTTGTTGCGTCGTGACCCCATGGATGTAGGCTTTTCCAGTTTGAGAACACTGTTCAGTCATGCCTGCCCTTATTCTTATGATCAGCTGGATTTTGCGCATTACTATAAGCAGTTCCTTCGTTTGACCAATAGCTGGAAGGACATATTCTCAGATCGAATACTGGAGGTTGACTATCAGCAGTTGGTGGAAGAACCAGAGTTACTTGCCACTCGAATGGCGAATTTTTGTGGGATAAACTTTGAGCCGGGCATGATAAATGTCGCAAATCGAGATGCGGTGGCAACTGCAAGTAGCGTGATGATTCGTGATGGCATTCGCAAGGATCGGGCTCGCGTATGGCAGCACTATCAACAATACCTTGAGCCAATGCGCGACGCGTTGGAGAACGGTTAATGAGCGAACAATCCAAGTCGATAGAACAAACCAGAAAAATCTGGAGTAACTATTGGGCGACTGGCGCGGTAGAAGCGTGCCTAGGTGGGGAAAGTCAGCAGTCAGCGGCGTTGTTGACGTTTTGGCACGAAATCTTTGCCCGATTCAAATCCTGTCAGTCCGTATTGGATGTGGCCACGGGAAACGGATTCTTGCCTCGGCTGTTTCTGTCGACTTCTCCAATAGCTGAGATGACCTTCGATGCCGTAGATATCGCACAGATCAATCCGACTTGGCTCGAGCAAGGAGGTTGGTCAGCATCAATTGCGCTGCGCTTCCATGACGAAGTGTTGGTGGAGCAATTGCCTTTTCCTGATGCCAGTTTCGATTGGGTAATTAGTCAGTTTGGCGTTGAATATTCGGATGTGGAGCGGTCTTTAACGGAGATTGCCAGAGTACTCAAACCTGACGGTAGAATTGCATTTGTGATTCATGATCAACATTCGTTGATTGTCGCGCGAGCAAAGGAAGAGCTTCAGCACCTTGAATGGTTTTTCGAACAACACTTTTTCAATCACACACTGATGATGTGTCAGCTAATGGCCAAAGCCGGTACGGAGTCAGGCCGAAAGGCTTTGTCGCAGGATGAAGGCGCAATACAATCCCGAATAACGTTCAATCAATTGCTGTCAGCGGCGCAAAATCGGGCAAAAACTGGAAAATATTCTGAGCTAATATACGAACTGCTGGATGCCACAATGTCTGGTCTGAATGATTCCAGACAACGAGCGGATGCATCCATAGGCGAAACAAAACTGCGTGATCTTCAGCAGGCATATCAGGATATGTTGGTGCGTCAGAAAGCATTGGTCGCCTGCGCTCGTAACGAACAACAAATTCGGAATTTTGCCCATATATTGGGGCGCAAGTTGGAGAAGTTGGTTCAGCTAAAGACGCCCGACGGCCTGAGCATTGGCTGGTGCGTAACGTTCGGCTGAACATGTTTTGTTCTACTGGCAGCTCCTGTGTCAACGGCCCTTCGAAGGTTAAAAAAGTCGTTCAACAAATGGAGCGACAACTATGGTTCAATGGGGCAATACCATTAAAACAACACTTCTTACCGTCGTGGTAATTGCTCTGAAGTCACGGAGCCCAAAAGCTGTGAATATTTCCCTGTAGGCCGTGGGAAAATAGAAACTCCGTTACATTGACTTACAATTGCTTACGCCCTTATAGTCTGGCGTCGGTTTGTGGGACCCGCAGACTGTATATCTGTTTGATTTTTGCTCAGCTTTGTGCCGAGCTCATAGATCCACTGGTAGATCCAGTCTGATTTATTAACTAACTGTCGGAAATGAATATGCCTATTCAAAATCAATCCGGTTGGCTTCGTGCATCCTGCGCCGCAGCAGCATTGAGTCTGACCATCGGAGCTGTACAGGCGGCAGGGCCTTTTGATACAGCTGTGCAAATTGAGAAGCAAATCACTCGTGCCGCCGCCGAGAGTCAAGAACGAATTGACAAACTGGCTGATCAAAAGCTGGACCTGTCGGCTGAGTACAAAGCGACTCTGCAGCGCATTGACAGTTTGAAGGCCTACAACGCCCAGGTGCGTGAGCTGGTCAAGAGCCAGGAAGCCGAAAAGGTTTCCATCAAGCAGGAAATCGAGAGCGTTGACGATACCGAAAAAGGTTTGGTTCCGTTGATGCAGCAAATGATCGATACGCTGGAGCAATTTGTCGCTCTGGATGTGCCGTTCCTGCCGGAAGAGCGTGAAAAGCGCATTGCCCGTCTGCGTACCAATATGCAGCGTGCTGACATTTCTCTGTCCGAGAAATATCGTCAAATCCTTGAGGCTTACCAGATTGAAGTCGACTACGGTAATTCCTTTGAATCTTACCAAGGTGCGGTTGCGGGCGACGCTGGCGATCTGACCGTCAACTTCCTGCGTTTTGGCCGTATTGCGCTGATTTACAGTACGCTGGATGGCAACAAGGCGTTTGTGTGGAACCACAATGAGAAATCGTGGGAGCCGCTGGCTGCCGACTATCTGTCCGGCATTCGTACAGCGATCGCGATGACGCGTAACCAAGCCCCGAAAGACCTGGTCAAATTGCCTGTATTCGCAGCGGAGTCCAAATAATGAAGCGTTTAATTCTCACTCTTCTCGCGAGCACAATTGCGGCATCGAGTGTCGTATTTGCCGCCGATGCGCCGAAAGCCCAGTCGCTGGACCAGCTGCTGGACATGGTTCGCAAAGCCCAAACCGCTGAGAGCGAGCTTAACCGCCAGCGTGAAGCCCAATTCAAGCAGGCCCGTGACCAACAAGCGGCGCTGCTGAATCAGGCCAAAGCTGAGTTGGCTGAACTGGAGCGTGAAAGCGATCGCTTGAAAGCGGCGTTCGATGCCAATGAGAAAGAGTTGGCCGTTCTGGAAGAGCAGAAAACCGTTCGCGTCGGTAACCTCGGCGAAATGTTCGGTGTAGTGCGTCAGGCTGCGGGCGACATGGCTGCTCGTATCAACCGTTCTTATGTATCGGCTGAAATCCCGGGCCGCGCCAAGTTCCTTGAGGACATGGCGCAGTCGAAAGCACTGCCGAAAATCGAAGCGTTGCGTAACCTGTGGGTTTCGATGCAGCAGGAAATGACCGAACAGGGCAAAATAAGCCGCTTCACCGCTCCGGTTGTTCTTGGCGACGGTACTCAAGTAGAGCGTGAGCTGGTTCGTGTTGGTGCATTCAACCTGGTCAGTGACGGTGAGTACTATATTTACAGTCCGGAAACCAACCAGATTCAGGAACTGGCTCGCCAGCCAGTTGCCCGCGTTGTCAGCTTGGTTGATGATTTCGAGAGCAACAGCTCCGGTTTTGAGCCGCTATATGTCGATCCAACCCGTGGCGGACTGTTGCAGTTGGTTGTTCAAGCCCCAGATCTGATGGAGAAATATCATCAGGGCGGTGTGGTTGGTTACGTCATTACTGGTGTGTTCTTCGTCGGTATCCTGATCGTGCTTGAGCGCCTGATCACGTTGACTATTGTCGGCGGCCAGATTCGCTCGCAGCTGAAATCCGCCACGCCGGGCAACAATCCGTTGGGTCGTGTCATGTCGGTCTATCTGGCCAACAAAGATGCCGATACTGATAACCTCGAGCTGAAGCTTGACGAAGCGATCATGAAAGAAGTGCCACGCCTGGAGCGCGGTATCGCAATGGTCAAAGTGTTCGCCGCGTTGGCTCCGTTGCTGGGTCTGCTCGGTACCGTTACCGGTATGATCGAGACCTTCCAGGTCATCACGATGTTCGGTGCCGGTGATCCGAAACTGATGGCAAGCGGTATTTCCACCGCGCTGGTTACCACGGTACAAGGTATCGTCACGGCAATTCCGCTGGTCTTCCTGCACAGCCTGATCTCGGGTCGCAGCAAGTCGCTGATCCACATTCTGGAAGAGCAGAGCACCGGCATCATTGCCCAGCACGCAGAGAAAAAAGGGGCGTAATTAATGACCGCGCTTACTAATCTGTGGGAATTCGTCAACCGGTTTATGGAAACCGGTGGCCCGGTGATGTGGATTATTGCCTTCGTACTGTTCGTACTGTGGGCTCTGATCATCGAACGCTGGCTGTACCTGCAGTTTGAATATCCGAAAGAAGCGCGGACCCTGATTGCCAGCTGGCACGCCCGCCAGGACACCTCGTCCTGGCAGGCCCGCCATATTCGCCAGGCGTGGTTGTCGCAAGCGACGGAACGCCTGAATACCCGGATTGTCCTAATCAAGACACTCGTGGCAATTTGCCCTTTGATCGGCCTTTTGGGCACGGTCTGGGGCATGATCAACGTGTTTGAGGCGATGTCCTCACAGGGCTCCGGCAACGCACGTCTGATGGCGAATGGTATTTCGATGGCGACCATGCCGACGATGGCGGGAATGGTGGCTGCAATTTCGGGTCTGTTTGTCGCGGCTCGTCTGGAAGCGTTGGCGCGCAATCGTGCCGAACAGCTTGCCGACAGTCTGCCGCACCATTGATTTGAAGAGCGATTGAGCGAATGTCCAAGAGTTCGAGAGGGCAACAGGAAGAAGCGCAGATCGACATGACGCCAATGCTGGACGTCGTGTTCATCATGCTGATCTTCTTCATCACGACCGCTTCGTTTGTGCGCGAAGCCGGTATCGAAGTGCAAAGCCCCGAAGCCAATATGGCGATCAAAAAGCCGGAGGCAAACGTTTTTGTCGCGGTCGGGGCCGATAACAAGATATGGGTCGACAAGCGTCAGGTTGAAGCACCGGTACTGCGCCAGGTCATTGAAAGCCTGCGTGCCGAGAACCCGGGCGGCGCTGTCGTGATTCAGGCTGATAAACAGTCCGACGTAGGCACCGTCATTGCGGCGCTGGACGCCATCAAGGCAGCCGGGGGTGAAGACGTCTCCGTCGCGACGGAAGTGGAGTAAGCCATGATTCGTATTTTGGTTGGCATTATTGGCGGCTTGGCTGCTGCGTTTGCGCTGTTTGTATTTATGGCATTTCTGGTTTCGGTCGGCGAAGTAAAGTTGAATACGGCTGAACGGGTGGACATCGATTTTTCGATGTCAAACCGGACGACGAAACGAAGACCAAAGAGCGCAAGCCGCCCAAGAAGCCAGAACCACCTAAGACACCTCCTCCGCCCACCGCTGAGCGGGTCAAATCCAATGAAAAGCCCGTAGCACAAATGTTGGATTTGCGGATGGATACGTCTGCCCTTGGATTAGGAGAAGGTTTAAGCCTCGGTGGAGTAGTCGGGGGCGTTGCGTCTTTCACTACCGGCACGGGTGATGGCGAAGCGATTCCGGTGGCTACACTCCCCCCGCGTTATCCGGTCGAGGCGGCTCGTGATGGTATCGAAGGTTATGTTTGCTTCAACTTTTACGTTGAGCCGGACGGTTCGGTAACGGATCTGTCGATCTACGATGCCAAACCGCGTCGGGTTTTCGATTCAGAAGCGCGCCGTGCTATTTCCAAATGGAAATTCAAGCCAAGCGTGGAAGATGGCAAACCGGTCAAGTCTGAGCTGAAAAAGTACTGCCTGGACTTCAAACTGGAACAGGGTTAAGCGAGACACACAAGTTATGAGAAAGGTTAACGTAATGTGGAAAAGCGCTTGCCTCGGTCTATGTGGCCTGGCGCTTTCTGCGGCGCCCGCGATGGCGCTGGACACCAAACTTTCCGCGTCCTGCAAGCCGGTAAAACCGGAGATCGATATTTCCAAGATTGAACGGAAAATCCAGTTGCCGCAGGAGTCGACCTATAAGGCGATGCAAAAGGCGCAGGACCCAATCGGTCGTGAGGCTTATGACGAAGCACTGGCCATTTTGTTGCCGGTCATTGAGCGCAATGAAGATCGTGCTTATGACAATGCTTGGGTGCGCACGCAGGTGTCGTTCATCTACGCCAGCAAGAAGCAGTGGAACAAAGCGATTGAGCATTCTCGTGCCGCCTTGTCAAAAAATATTCTGTCGGCGACTCAGGAGCTGCAGATCAGAAATAACATGATGTATTTCTATCTGGCGGCCGAGAATTATGCAAAAGCGCTGGAAGCAGCCTTGGAATATTTCAAGTATGCACCCTCGCCAACGGCGGATAATTTGGCGCTTCTTGCTAGCGTCTATTTTGAAGCGGGCAAGAAACGCGAAGCCGTATGTCCTTTGCATCAGGCGATTAACATGTCGAAGGATGTGAAAAAGTCTTGGTACGACTTTTTCTATTCTTTACATGCAGAGCTTCAGGATTTCGAAGGGGCAACGACAGTTTTAATGGAGGCTTTACCAAAGTATCCTGACACGAAGATTTATTGGCAGCAATTGCCGCAGTTGCTATTGCGCTTGAGTCGCGATACGGAAGCTCTGGCCATTATGGAGCTTGCTGACAAACAAGGCATGTTGGAGAAGGAAAGCGAGTTTAAAAATCTTTCCGCTCTGTACAGTCAGTTTGAAGCTCCTTACAAGTCTGCCGAAACGCTTCAACAAGCCGTTAAGGAAGGCAAAGTCAAAGCTGATGAAAAGATTTGGAAACAAATCGGTCAGAATTGGAGTTTGGCGCGTGAGTACCGTAAAGCCATTGAAGCCTACGGCGAAGCAGCCAAGTTTGCCAATGACGGCACTTATTTCCAGTATCAAGGTGAAATTCATTCGGAACTGGAAAACTGGAAAGAGGCTTCCACAGCATTCAACAGCGCACTGGATAAAGGGGGCCTAAAAGATCCAGGTCGTGTTTATCTGAATCTTGGCATTGCTCAGTATAATTCTGGCAATACCAATGCCGCGCTGAGTACGCTGGAGAAAGCAACGAAGTATGAAAAAACTCGCGGTCATGCTGCGCAGTGGATTCAGTTCATCAATATGAAAATCGCTGCTCGTTAAGCGTAGTTGTAACCAGTATTAAAAAAGGCCGTTTAACGGCCTTTTTTATTTCTGTCTATTGCGCCACTTGTCCAATATAGACTGGCGAACTCGCGAGTTGCGATAATCAGCCTGGTGTCGACGGTAAAACCAATTTTACGAGATCGGACAGTTGTCCGTTGACCATATTTGTTGCGGCTTCGATGTCGGTAGCGAAATAACGATCCTGCTCATAATGTTTGACGTGTTCGCGCAACAACTGATGCGCCTGCAGCAGTTTCGGCGATGTTTTCAGCGGCGCTCGGAAGTCGATGCCTTGCGCGGCAGACAGGTATTCGACAGCGATGACGCCGGCAGTATTTTCTGCCATGTCTCTCAAACGCCGGGCAGCGAAGGTTGCCATCGACACATGGTCTTCCTGATTGGCAGAGGTTGGCAGGCTGTCGACTGAGGCGGGATGCGCCAGTGATTTGTTTTCGCTGGCGAGCGCGGCTGCTGTTACCTGTGCAATCATGAAACCGGAATTGACACCGCCATCCTTGACCAGAAATGGTGGCAATTGCGACAGGTGTTTATCCATCAACAGCGCGATACGGCGTTCGCTTAAGGCGCCGATTTCGGCCAGGACGATGGCCAGCACATCGGCGGCCATCGCCACCGGTTCGGCGTGGAAGTTTCCGCCAGAAATGATGTCGCCTTCTTCGCTGAATACCAATGGGTTATCGGAAACGGCGTTGGCTTCGGTTAGCAGCACCGAAGCAGAAAAACGCAGTTGATCCAGGCAGGCGCCCATGACCTGGGGCTGACAACGTAGCGAGTAGGGATCTTGTACTTTGCTGCAGCCAGTATGGGACTGGCGAATCTCGGAATCTTTCAATAATTCGCGATAAGCAGCGGCAACATCGCGTTGGCCTTGATGACCGCGCACGGCGTGAATGCGATCATCGAATGGTGCATCGGAGCCAAGTGCAGCATCGACTGACATTGCACCGCACACGACAGCTGACGCAAACAAGTCTTCGGTGGCAAACAAACCGGCCAGCGCCAAGGCCGTTGAGCACTGGGTTCCGTTCAACAACGCCAAACCTTCCTTCGGTCCAAGCTCAACCGGTTTCAAGCCAGCATTTTTCAATGCGGTTTCGGCATCCAAGGTTTCGCCATTGACCCGAACTTTGCCGACGCCAATCATCGCGCAGCTCATATGCGCCAGCGGCGCCAAATCTCCAGAGGCGCCGACGGAGCCTTTCTCCGGAATACACGGATAGATCTCGGCGTTGATCATATCGAGCAGCAATTGCAGCGTCGCGCGTTGCACACCGGAATGGCCGCGACCCAGGGATGAAGCTTTCAACACCATCAACAGACGCACGACATCGTCGCTGAGCAGTTTGCCGACACCAACGGCATGCGAGAGCACCAGCGACTGCTGAAGTTGTTTCAGCTTATCCGTCGGAATCCGGGTCGAGGCCAACAAACCGAAACCGGTATTGATGCCATAAACGGTGCGACCATCCTTGATGACTTTATCGACGGTGGCCGCCGAGGCCTCAATGGCCGGCCAGAACGCCGGGTCCATCTCGATTACCTGGGCGTGCTGATAATTGGCGCGCAGTTCTACCAGCGTCATCTGGCCTGGGCGCAGCGTGAAAAGTTTTTTGCTCATGTTTGCTCGAATCGCTAGTTGATTTTTAACGGGCCGGTGGAGAAAGTAATCGCTCACCGACCACCAATGCTTCAATCCAGAATTGCCGGCAAATCCAGGCCTTTGTCTTTCGCGCAGGCCAAAGCAATGTCGTAACCGGCATCGGCATGACGCATGACGCCGGTGCCCGGGTCATTCCACAGCACCCGCGCCAGACGTTTGTCGGCGTCCTCAGTGCCATCGCAAACGATGACGACTCCAGAGTGTTGCGAATAACCCATGCCGACGCCGCCGCCATGATGCAGCGACACCCAGGTGGCACCGCCGGCGGTGTTCAGCAACGCGTTCAGCAGTGGCCAGTCGGAAACCGCGTCGGAGCCATCCTGCATGCTTTCGGTTTCACGGTTCGGCGAAGCGACCGAGCCGGAATCGAGGTGGTCGCGACCAATAACGATAGGCGCTTTCAGCTCGCCGTTGCGGACCATTTCGTTGAAGGCCAGGGCCAGGCGATGGCGATCGCCGAGTCCGACCCAGCAGATACGCGCCGGCAAACCCTGGAACGCGATGCGCTCGCGCGCCATATCGAGCCAGTTATGCAGGTGCGGGTTGTCGGGGATCAGCTCTTTGACTTTCTGATCGGTCTTGTAGATATCTTCCGGGTCGCCCGACAGCGCCACCCAGCGGAATGGGCCGATGCCCTGGCAGAACAGCGGTCGAATATAGGCCGGCACAAACCCCGGAAAATCGAAAGCGTTTTTGACGCCTTCATCGTACGCGACCTGACGGATATTGTTGCCGTAATCGACGACCGGGATGTTTTGTTTCGAGAACGCCAGCATCGCTTCGACCTGAATCGCCATCGATTTCTTGGCTTCGCGAATCACCGTTTCCGGATCGGTTTGACGCAGATCCTTGGCTTTGGCCAGCGACCAGCCGATTGGCAGGTAACCATTCAACGGGTCGTGGGCAGAAGTCTGGTCGGTGACCATATCCGGCTTGATGCCGCGCTTGACCAGCTCCGGGAAGACTTCTCCGGCGTTGCCGAGCAGGCCGACCGAAATGGCTTTTCCAGCCTTGCAGGCCTCTTGAATCAGCTTCAGCGCTTCGTCGAGACTGGTGCATTTATGGTCTAGGTAGCGGGTGCGCAGGCGCATGTCGATGCGTGACTCATCGCATTCGACTGCCAGCATCGAGGCACCAGCCATGGTCGCGGCCAACGGTTGGGCGCCGCCCATGCCTCCAAGACCGCCAGTGAGTATCCACTTACCCTTGAGTTCACCACCGAAATGTTTCTTGCCCATCGCGACGAAGGTTTCGTAGGTGCCCTGGACGATCCCCTGCGAGCCGATGTAAATCCAGGAACCGGCGGTCATCTGGCCGTACATCATCAGGCCTTTTTTATCGAGATCGTGGAAATGCTCCCAGTTGGCCCATTTCGGCACCAGATTCGAGTTGGCCAGTAGCACCCGCGGTGCGTCTTTATGAGTCGGGAAAATACCGACCGGCTTTCCGGACTGGATCAGCAGCGTCTGGTCATCGCCGAGTTTTCTCAGACTCTCGATGATCTTGTCGTAGCACTGCCAGTTGCGTGCCGCGCGGCCAATACCGCCATAAACGACCAGACCTTGCGAATTTTCGGCGACGTCTGGATCAAGATTATTCATCAGCATCCGCAGCGCAGCTTCGGTCAGCCAACTTTTGCAGGTTTTCTCGTTGCCGCGCGGGGCGCGGATGACGCGGCTGGCGTCGAAACGGGGATCGGTCATACGTGGATGTCCTCCAGAATCGTGGATTGGCTAGGGGAGACGCCGATCCGACCGGCCAGCCGGTAACGGGTTCCCGGGTGATAAAGGGTCGCGTAGCTGATCACCTGCGGTCCGGACCAGGTGGTCCGGCGCACGACCAGGCAGGCTTCCAGCTCGGAAAGCTGTAGCACGCGTTTCAACTTCAAATCAGGCAAATGGGCTTCGATAACGTGCTCGGCGGCGGTCAGCGGCGCTACACGGGAAAGGTAGACATTCGGTGTCTCGCGCTGAAAATCCTGGCGCAGGTATTCCGGCACCGCGTTCGGGTGCACCCAACGATCTTCGAGCTGCACCGGCAGCTTGTTTTCCAGGTGCAGGATGATCGAATGGAAGGCAGGCGCCCGTTCTTCCAGTTGGAACAATTCACGGACCTGTGCCGGCGGTACTTCGGCCTGCAGCAGCTTGATTTGATTGGCATAGGACTGGCCGAGCGCCCGTACCTCGTCGGCGATATTGCGCACCTGCACGAACGAGGCCTGCATTTTCGGCGGCGCCACGAACGTGCCTTTGCCTTGAACCCGGTACAACACGCCGTCTTCGGTCAATTCTTCCAGTGCCCGTCGGGCAGTCATCCTCGATACCCCGCAAATCGCGACCAGTTCGTTCTCCGATGGCACTTGCGCATCAACGGGCCAGGTGCCGGCGGCAATGCCGTCGCTCAAGTACTGAATAACTGACTGATAGCGTTTTTGCGACACCGGAAACCTCGCCCTTGAATGCTTGTATATACAAGATATACTAGGGCGAACGAAAGCTCAACGGGGTCTATGCATGAATCCGATTTACTCGTTGCATCAGGGCAGTGTGCCGATGTTGATTTCAATGCCACATAACGGCACCGAGATCCCGGCCGAACTGAAAGCGCGAATGACGCCTGCCGCGCACCGGGTTGCCGATACCGACTGGTTTCTCGACCGATTGTATGGATTTGCCAAAGACCTCGGCTGCAGCATGCTGAACCCGCGCTACTCCCGTTACGTCATCGATTTGAACCGGGCGCCCGATGGCCAGATCCTTTATGCCGGTGCCAACAATACCGAGCTATGCCCAACCAGCACTTTTGCCGAAGAGCCAATTTACCAGCCCGGTGAACAGCCGGATGAAACGGAAATCGCCGAGCGTGTCGGCAAGTATTGGCAGTCTTACCATCAGGCGATTATTGATGAACTGGCGCGCATCAAAGCGCAGCATGGTTATGCGCTGTTGTTCGAAGCCCACACGATTCGCTCGGAAGTGCCGCGGTTTTTTCAAGGCCGTTTACCGGATATCAATTTCGGTAATGCTGATGGCAAAAGTTGTCTGGAATCGCTGGTCAAACCGCTAGCGCACATTGATTACGCGCCCTACACACAGGTGCTGAATGGCCGCTTCAAAGGCGGTTACATCACTCGTCATTACGGCCAGCCGGAGCGTAATGTGCACGCCTTGCAACTGGAGTTATCGCAGATTACTTATCTTGACGAAAAGACACTGCAGTGGCATGACAATAACGCCAGCAAAATCATGCCGGTGTTGCAGCGAATCGTCGAAGCGCTGTTATTGGTCGGCAATCCGGCGCTGAGCAAGTAGATCAGCGCCAGGAGCGAACGCGTCAGTGTCAGGAGCAAACCCGTCAGCGCCAGGAAAACGCGCCTCGATAGCCGCGGCCAATGCAGGAATTGGCGCCAATGCGATAGCTAAGCTCGGCCGGATGTTGGCAATCGAACACAGCAAAATCGGCAAACTTTCCGCGCTCCAGACTGCCGATTTCATTTGCAGCACCGAGCGCTTTTGCGGCATGAATGGTGACGCCTTGCAGCGCTTCGAGTGGCGTCATCCGGAACAGCGTGCAGGCCATATTCAACATCAGCAGCAGCGATTCGGCCGGCGACGAGCCGGGATTGGAGTCGGAGGCCAAAGCGATTGGTACCTTGTGCTGACGCAGTGCTTCCATCGGCGGCAGTTTGGTTTCACGCAGAAAATAAAATGCGGCAGGTAACAGCACAGCGACGGTACCGTGTTTGGCCAACGTTGGCACATCGACCGGGTTGAGAAACTCCAGATGATCGGCAGACAATGCGTCCATTTCAGCGGCTTTTTTCGCTCCTTGCAGATTCGATAGTTGTTCGGCATGAATTTTTATCGGCAGTGAAAGGCGCCGCGCTGCTTCCAGCATTCGTTCACTCTGCGCCCAACTAAAACCAATCGATTCGCAGAATACATCGACGGCATCAACAAGTCGTTCTTGGTGTAGTGTCGGTAATACTTCATCAATCAAATAATCGAGGTATTGATCGGCTTTGCCAGCAAACTCCGGTGGCACCGCATGGGCGCCAAGAAACGTGCGGCGCACGCTGATTGGATGTTGCTCACCAAGTCGCGTAGCCACCTGCAGCATTTTTCGTTCACTGGCCAAATCGAGGCCATAACCGCTTTTGATTTCAATCGTCGTGACGCCTTCGGCCAGCCAGTGCTTCAGGCGTTTGCTGGCTTGCTCGAACAAGATCTCGACGCTGGCGGCACGGGTGGCGGCAACGGTGGAGACAATGCCGCCTCCGGCTTTGGCAATGTCGGCGTAGCTGGCGCCATTCAGGCGCATTTCGAACTCATTGGCGCGATGACCGCCGTAGACCAGATGGGTATGGCAATCGATCAACCCGGGTGTGATCAGTGCGCCTTGCAAATCAATGCGTTCGCCGCCGTTGTCCGGTGCCATTTTGGCTGCGCCAATATACTGAATGCGGCCATCGGCGACCTGCATTTCGCCGTTTTCGACGAGACCATAGTCTTTGCCTTGCATCGTGCAAAAACGACCGTTGACGTAGCGAGTTAGCTGCATGCGATAAACGATTTGCGATTAGAATATCGCCATTCTAACAGGAATCCTTGCCATGAAAGTTTTTGCCAAACTCGCGTTGTTGCCGCAAGGCTGGGCACGTGATGTCGTCATTGAGGTCAATGCCGAAGGCGTGATCGACGGAGTGCAATGCAACAGCAGTGCTGATGGTGCGCAAGTGCTGGATGGTGTGTTGCTACCGGGCATGACCAATCTGCATTCGCACGCGTTTCAGCGCGCGATGGCCGGTTTGACGGAGTATAGACAGCACGAGCAGGACAGTTTCTGGAGTTGGCGTGAACTGATGTATCGCTTTGCCGCCAACATCACGCCAGAACAATTGCAGCACATTGCCCACTGGCTTTACATCGAGATGTTGAAAGCCGGTTTTACTGGCGTTTGCGAATTTCACTATCTGCATCATGATCGCGACGGCAACGCGTTTACCGACCCGGCCGAGATGTCGCAACGCATCGTCAATGCCGCCAATGCGTCCGGTATCGCATTGACGCATTTGCCGGTGTTGTATCGCTACGCAGGATTTGGCCAGCAAGCGCCCAAGCCGGGCCAAAAGCGATTCATTCACGATCTGGAATGTTATCAGCGACTGCTGGAGTCGCTGCAAAAAACTGTGCGCAACAGTCATCACCAACTCGGCATTGCGCCGCATAGTTTGCGTGCCGTCGATGAAGACAGCTTGCGCGAGGCGTTGGCGATGATTGATGCGCTCGACAACAATGCGCCGGTACATATCCATATCGCCGAACAACAACAGGAAGTGCAGGATTGTTTGCAGTTCAGCGGCGAGCGGCCGGTGCAATGGTTACAGCGCCGTTTCGATGTCAACCGGCGCTGGTGCTTGGTGCATGCGACGCATATCAACGAAGAAGAGCGCCAAACGTTGGCCCGTTCCGGTGCCGTGGCCGGCATTTGCACAACAACCGAAGCCAATCTTGGCGATGGGCTTTTTCCTATCGCGAATTACTGTCAGGAAGGCGGCGCCTTTGGTGTCGGCAGTGATTCCAATGTTTCCGTTTCATTGGTTGAGGAATTGCGCTGGTTGGAATACGGTGCCCGTTTGCAGGCACAGCGCCGGGCGGTGTTATCAAACACCGAGGAGAGCGTCGGTCAGTATTTGTATAGTCGGGCGGTGCGCGGTGGCGCGTTGGCTTCCGGGCGAAAAACCGGCGCAATCGCGGTCGGGCATTCGGCGGATTTTGTTGTATTGCAGGAATCAGAGCTCAGCGATTCGCCAGTGCCGAATGCGCGTCATCTGGATCACTGGTTGTTCGTTGGTCATTCGGCTCGAGTCCGCGATGTGTTTGTTGCCGGCAAGCGAGTTGTTGCGGATGGCCGCCATGCCGATGAAGAAACCGCCTGGCAACGTTATCAATCAACATTGAAAGTCCTGTTGCAAGCATGAGTCTTATGCTGCGTTCCGCGACGTTTTCCGATGCGCCAGTATTCGAGCGGATCTTTTTGTCGCATCTTGAACAAATGGTAACAGATGCCGGGTCTCCGGCACGGGAACGTTTGCGCACGCAACATACCGCGCAGCAGTTTCTTTCGCGCTTGCAGCAAGGTTGGCTCGGAATTGTCGTTGAGCAGCAGGACCGTGTGGCGGGTTTTCTGATGTTGCGGCCACCGACGCATCTTTTCAGTTTGTATGTGGCGGCAGAACAGGTTGGTAGCGGAATCGGAACGGTGCTGTTACAGGCATTATTCGAACAAATGCCGCAGTCGGTGATTACCGTCAATTCCTCGGTGAGGGCGGAAACGTTTTATCGTCGCCATGGCTTTGAGCCTAGCGATACCTGGCAAATCAATGACGGGCTGCGTTATCTGCCGATGCAACGTCCATTGCGCTGAAACGACCAAACCAGCGAGCAACGGTTTGATTCAGTTGCTCGCGGTTAATGGGTTTTGCCAGATAATCATCCATGCCGGCCGCGAGGCAGCGCTCCTTATCTCCCTGCATCGCGTTGGCCGTTAACGCGATAATCGGCGTGTAGCGCTGTTCGGCTTTCTCGGTTATTCGCCATTGCCGTGTTGCTTCAAAACCATCCATGCCCGGCATCTGGCAATCCATCAAAATCAAATCGTAATGATTGCGTGCCAGCAGCGACAGCGCTGCTTCGCCATCGTTGGCGGCATCGACTTCCAGGCCGAGTAGTTTAAGCATGCCACGCGTAACGGCTTGGTTGACGATATTGTCTTCGACCAACAGCACCCGGCCTTCGAGCTTCAGTGCTTTGTCGATTTCCGGTTTTTGTTGCGACGATTCGGTAGCGGCGCGATAGCGCATCGGTATGTGTATCGAGAATACCGAGCCGACACCGGGCCGGCTCTTGACTCGCACTTCACCGTTCATCATTGCGACCAATTGCTTGCAAATCGACAAACCCAAACCGGTGCCGCCGTGTTTGCGAGTGGTTGAGCCATCGGCCTGAGTAAAGGCTTCGAAAATGATCGCCAGCTTTTCTTCTGGAATACCAATGCCGGTGTCTTCGACATAGGCCGAGAACATCTGCATATGCTGGTCCATGTTTTCCTGCACAATGCGCACCCGGACATGACCTTGCTCGGTGAATTTGACAGCATTGCCAATCAAATTGACGATCACTTGCCGCAA
The DNA here is from genome assembly GCF_009756665.1 of Permianibacter aggregans. Taxonomy (GTDB): domain Bacteria; phylum Pseudomonadota; class Gammaproteobacteria; order Enterobacterales; family Permianibacteraceae; genus Permianibacter; species Permianibacter aggregans. The sequence continues at coordinate 930,408 of NZ_CP037953.1, read as the reverse complement.
GCGGGTCGGGTCGCCGAGCAACTCGGTGTCTTTGGTGTTGCCGGCGCTTTCAAACAACAAATCGATTTCGCGCAGACGGGCTTCGCTGCGGAAGGCGTTCATGGCGCGTTTGACCAGTTGCTCCGGATTGAACCAAATCGATTCCAGCACCAGTTTGCCGTCTTCGATTTTCGAGAAATCGAGAATGTCATTGATGATGCGCAGCAGGTGCTCGGTCGATTCGTTGGCGGTACTGACAAACTCGGACTGATACGGTGTCAGCGGTGTTTCTTGTAACAACTGCAACATGCCGAGCGTGCCGTTCATTGGCGTACGCAATTCATGGCTGACGTTGGCGAGGAACTGGCTTTTCGCCCGGTTCGCTGATTCAGCGGCTTGGCGTGAACGTTCCAGGCTTTCCCGGTGTTCCTGTTCCAGCGCTTGCGCTTTTTGCAGGTTCTCGGTCATCTTGTTGACGTCGTTTTCCAGCATGCCTAGCTCACCACCGGAATCCGTCGGCACGCGCACCGAAAATTCGCCAGCACTGATGCGACGCAGCGCTTTCGACAGCCGTTGAATGGGCCGCGAAATCGAACGCGAGATGAACTGTGCAATCAGCGAGGAAATCAATAGCGCCACGCAGCCCAGAATAAACGCGACCCGAATAATCGCTTGCTGACGTTCCTGTGTTTGTTTTTGCGACAGACCAATGGTGATCTCGCCGACTTTCTGGCGCGTCACGGCGCGATTGCCAGCGATCGCTAACGCATCATTAAAGGTATCGAGCGGAATTTCCTGCTGCAGAATCGGTGCGCTGAACGTCAGGCCTTCGCTTGATTGACTGGTCGAGGATTTCTGCCGGAACACCAGCGTGACGCCGCTGGCGTTGTCAATGCGGACAAAGTTGACGTCTTCTTCGGCAATCACCGACTCGACCAGATGCGACAGCAATTGTGCATCGCCAATGACGACACCAAACTCGGCGGCTGGCGCCAATTGCTTGACCATCAATTCACCGCGACGCTGCAGCTGATCGGCAACATCGGTGATCCGGGCGTTAACGAAATAAAATGTCAGCAACAGGAACGTTGCAATGGTCGGTACCAAACCGAGAATGGCGGTGCGGGTGCGGATCAGGCCGGTGTTCATGGTTGTGCTCCGGCGTTGAAACGATTTTGTTGTTCAATCAATTGAATCTGTCTTTTCAGCTCATCGACGCCGGGTGTATTCAAGCCCAGTGAATGGGCAACATCGGTTTTGACCAACACTTCGAAATCACTTGGATAATGCGCCAGTGGCAATTGCACTGCGTGACCATTCTGCCAGCGGCTGGTAAACCGCAGCACTTCGTCGACGATCTGATGAATGGGGGTGTAAGTGGTCGCCAGGCTGCCGGCTTTGACAAAGGCCGGTGAGCTGCCAATCAAGGTTTTGTCCTGACGATACGCCGCGGTCAGAATGGTTTTGATCGTTTGGCTGTTGTAGATCTGCGGGTCGGCATTGGCCAGCAGCACATCGGAACGTTGCAGCACCGAGATCAGTGTCGCCGGCAAATCTGCTGTGGTGCTGACCGGCATCGCAACGACGCTCAGCCCCAGTTTCTCGGCGGCCTGGCTCAGCATTTGCGCTTCGTCAGCGTGGGCAGGGCCGTACAAGTAGCCGACCTGGCGGATGCCGGGCTGCAGTCTTTGGGCCAGCGCCAGTTGCCGAAACGGCGGCGGGTCATGATAGATAGCCGAAACTTGAGCATGACCGCGTTGCAAGGCTTGCAAGCTTTGCTGATAGGCTTCGCGACTGACCAGCATCGCCCAGATCGGCGTATTCGGCGGCATTGCTCGCACGACTTGCAGCGCTTCATTGCCTGCAATCAGCGTCAGATCGAAAGCCTGTTTCCGGTCGCTAGTGGCCGGCAGGTAATCGGTCAGGTGAATGAGCGTTAGCGTGTGGCCTTGGGTGGCAAGCGGCTCGGCAAGCGCTTCGGCAAACTGGACGAAAACCGCTTGCTCTTTGTTGTAGACCAGCGCGATGGATTTGGCATGGCTGAACATTGGCCACAGAATGCACAAGCATGCCGCCATCCATGTCCCGATCTGCCTTGCTCCCGCCAACGTTACTGCCTCCCATCCGTCTGGCGCCATTCAACGCGCTTTCTGGTTCCGATAATCAACGAAACCCAGGCGACTGTCGATGCTTTGTTGTCGACAGCATGGGCTTCATCGCAAATCCCAGTTGATTGGGGCTTGGCCGTGCTTTTGCAGTGCGGCGTTGGCTTTAGAAAAATGCCTGCAGCCGAGAAAGCCTCTATGAGCCGACAGCGGCGAAGGATGCGGTGCCGTCAGCACGGTATGACGGCGGCTGTCGATCATCGACATTTTGCTTTGTGCCGGTTTGCCCCAGAGCATGAACACGACGTGTTCGCAGCGTTCGTTGACGGCGCTGATGACCCGGTTGGTAAATGTCTCCCAACCACGATTCTGGTGCGATTGCGGCTGGCCAGCGCGCACTGTCAGCACCGTGTTCAGCAGCAGCACACCCTGTTCGGCCCAGGCTGACAGGTCGCCATGGCCGGGATGCGCTAACCCCAAGTCCGATTGCAACTCTTTGTAGATGTTTTGCAGCGATGGTGGAATGGCGATATCGCGATGGACCGAGAAACACAGGCCATTGGCTTGGCCAGCTCCGTGGTAGGGGTCTTGTCCGAGAATGACGACTTTGACGCCATCAATTGGCGTGGTTTGCAGCGCCGCAAAAATCCGCTCTTTTGGAGGGAAAACAGTTTGTCCCTGCTGTCTTTCCTGCTGCAAAAACTGCATCAACTGCTGAAAGTAGGGTTGTTCTTTTTCGCCGGCCAGCGCCGTCTGCCAGTGTTTGTCGTTCAAAACCTGTTGTTCCAGTAACTTGTCCAGATTCATCCGGCAAGTTCACGGGATTTTGTTCGGGATTTCAAGCTTTGCAACGATCAAGGCGTGATATTGATCGCCGGGCTTATCGTTGCGGTCGGTGCGCCAATCTGGCTGATCAGATAATCGAAGGCGGAGGTGGGTTGTTCCAGGCGGCCAGAATAAATCAGCGAATAGGCCATGACGTTTTTTACATACTGCTGGGTTTCGTTGTACGGAATCGTTTCAATCCAGATATCGAGCGGCAGCTCGCCGAACTGCTCGCGCCAGCGATTGACCCGGCCCTGGCCAGCGTTATATGCCGCCGTCGCGTAAACAAAATTGCCTTCGTTGCGATCGATTAAATCCGCAAGGTGAGCGACGCCGAGCCGGATGTTCTGGTGCGGTTGAATCAGGTCATGCTGGCCACGATAGGCAATACGGTGTTTTTTTGCCGTCATCTGAGCGGTCGCTGGCATCAATTGCATTAGACCCATGGCGCCGGCCGGTGATTTGGCATCGCTCATGAACGCGGATTCCTGACGGGTAATGGCAAAGGCCCAGGTCGGGTCCAATGCATGTTTTTCCGTTTCCAGCGCGATGCGATCGCGATGCTGCAGCGGGAAACGCACATCCCAAGCGCCCTCAACCGGCGCTTTTGCCAGCGAGAAAATGGCCCGGTCATCCCAGCCCCATTCGTGCGCGATCATGGCAGCAGCTTGCGCTTCGCTCGGTTGCAATGTCGGCAGCATCGCCTGCCATTCGCGCCGGGCCTGAATCGTGCGCGACAGCGCCAGCAATTCCTGGGCACGCCGAATCGAGGAGTGCTCGCGCATCGCCGCCAGCGTTTTTGCAGAAACCTCTAGCGCTGGCGCGGTCGGCTTGCCATTCAAACCAATCTGGGCGCGGGCCAGAAAGCCGTAGTAAGAAGATTCTGATGCCAGCGGTTGCCAGACGGCGCTGGCATGTCCGCTACGGCCCTGGGCGGCAGCGCTCTTGCCGGAGAAATAACGCCAGCGGGCCTGCTCGGCGGTTTTCGCGTCAAGCTGGCTCAGCCAGTAATCGGTATCGTCCCAATTCAATCGGCGCAGGGCATCGACAATGCGCCAGCTATCGATGCGCTCATCGCGTGCATCCTGTGGTATCGCCGCCAGAAAGCCGGTGCCGGCCGGGTGGGCGGCGCTCGCTAATGCCAGCGCATAAGTTTTCTGTACCTGGACGCGCAGCGGATTCGGGAATTGCTCATCGGTGGCGACTTGCTGGTAATGGTTCAACGCCACGTCGCGGTCTCGCCAGGCGAGGCGTTCAAGCCCGTACGCTTTGATGCGATATTCCAGTTCGTCCGGGTAGCTGTGTTTGTGCGGGCGGGCAATCAGGCCAGGGTTTTGCCGCACCTGCAGCCAGTAGTCGACTGCAGCCTGCTCGATTTTCGGCAGGTCTTTTTTTAGCGCCAGCGCGGTCGCCGGTTTGCCGTGGCGTATCGCTTGCTCAATACGTTGCCAGAGCAGCTCAGGTGTTTTACCGCCGAATTCCTGCCAGAGCTTTTCAATCGGACGGCAATCGGCCGGCATGTCTTCGCCTGACAACCACCATTCATGGAATTCCTGCAAGGCTTTGCTGCGCGTGGCAGAGCGTTTGCCGGCCAGATTCAGGTAGTGGCAGCGCAGGCTGTCGTCACGAGTCGGTTGATAGTGCTCAAGAAACGTGTCATCGAGTTGGCGGGCTTTCAGCGAGCGCAGCCATTGCAGCCGCAATTGCTCGGCAAATGGTGCAGGTTGGTGATTGGCGATAAAACTCGCCAGCTCTTCGGGCGAGGTTCGATGCAGGCGCTGACTGAGAACGGCGGCTTCCAGATAGGGTAGCAGCGGGTAATTCTGAAGCTGGCCGCTGTGCTCAGCGAGCGCTTGCGGCTGGCTGTCGATTTTCGCTTCCAGTTGCCGGAACAGCTTGCGCTGGGCTTCATTCTGCTCTGGCGAGGGCGAACCGGCGTTTGCAACAAACGCGACCAGACTGCAGCAGAACAGTACGATCAGTGATTTCATGGTGAAACTTCGGAACCCCGGCACAACTCTGACTAATACCACTGGCGCGGGCAGACTATCGAATAAAGCTATCGAGTTTTGATGATTTGATAAAAATATCCAATCATCATCTTCGAAAGTTTGTCCTTTACGCTGCTCGCACCCAAACTTGATAATAGGTGCAAATATCCCGTCGGCCAAGGCGAAAACGCTGCTTTTTTTTGCTGACGGAACAGCCGCGGAGCGTGTCATGAGCAAAGGTACGAAGTACGTTGCCAAACCCATGGATGAGCAAGGCATCATTCACTGGACCGACGAAGAAAACCAGATTTGGAATGAGTTGATCACCCGCCAGCTGCCGGCCATCAAGGGCAAGGTTTGCGACGAGTACCTGCATGGTCTGGAGCTGCTGAATCTGCCGCACGACCGCATTCCGCAGCTGCACGAAGTGTCGAAAGTGCTGAAAAAGGAAACCGGCTGGGAGGTGGCTTGGGTACCAGCGCTGATTAATTTTTCGACGTTTTTTGATTTGCTACAGCAAAAGAAATTCCCGTGTGCGACGTTCATCCGCACCCGTGAGGAAATGAACTATCTGCAAGAGCCGGATATTTTCCACGAGATTTTCGGCCACTGCGCCATGCTGACCAATCCCTATTTCGCCGAGTTCACCCACACTTATGGCCGCTTGGGCTTCAGTGCCTCGAAAGAGGACCGGGTTTTCCTGGCGCGGCTTTATTGGTTCACCGTCGAGTTTGGTTTGATGCGAACCGCACAAGGGCGTCGTCTCTATGGCGGCGGCATCATCTCGTCGATTGGCGAAACCGAATACGCGATGAGCGACAAGCCGGAATTCCGTCCGTTCGATGTCGTTGATGTGCTGCGCACGCCGTATCGCATCGACATCATGCAACCGGTGTATTTCGAAATCGAATCGCTGCATCAACTGTTTGATGTTGCCCATTCCGACATCATGGCCAAAGTCGAAGAGGCGAAAGCGCTCGGTTTACATGCACCGAAGTTCCCGCCGAAAGACAGCGAAAAGATGGCCAGCTAAACCGATTTTCTGCATGGCGCTGGCGACTCAGCGTAGTTTCCAGCGCCGCGCTTTGATGCTGGGCATTCGGTCCGGCGTCCGCAATCTCCAAAGGAGTTAACACCATGCGCAAGTGGATTCAGTTTCCACATCGTGAAGGCACGATTTCGCGTCAGGCCCATGCCGATTTTCCCGAGCAGGCGATTTATGAGCGGGAAGCCGGCCGCTCTGGTTTTTTCGGCCCGACGGCGCATTTTCATCACAAGAATCCGCCGACCGCATGGACTTCCTGGGAAGGCCCATTGCGTCCGCGTGCGTTTGATTTGAAGCAGCTGACGATCAACACCGAAAGTCCATGGCAGGCGCCGCTGTTCCTGCACAACGCCAGCTGCAAAATGCGTTACTGGCGCTGCGACAAGGACATGGATTTCCTCGCCCGTAATGGTGATGGCGATGATCTGTTTTTCGTCCACGCCGGTGAAGCGGATCTGTTCACCGATTACGGTCGTTTGACGATAGGCGAAGGTGATTACGTGATCATTCCACGCGGCTGCATGTGGCGCCTGGAAGTGAAAAGCCCAATCACGATGCTGATGGTCGAAGCGACCAATGACTCCTACCAATTACCGGAAAAAGGTCTGGTCGGCCCGCAGGCAATTTTCGACCCGGCGATGCTCGATGTACCGGCCATTGACGAACCATTCCTGGCCCAGCAAAACGACAGCCGTAGCTGGAAAGTATTGATCAAGCGCCTCGATGAAGTGTCGACGGTGACCTATCCGCACAGCCCGCTCGATGCCATTGGCTGGCATGGCGACTTGGCCGTTGTGCGCATCAACTGGCGTCATATCCGGCCGTTGATGAGCCACCGTTACCACCTGCCGCCGTCAGCACACACCACCTGGGTGGCTGGCCGTTTTGTCGTCTGCACCTTTGTGCCGCGCCCGATTGAAAGCGATCCGGGGGCGTTGAAAGTGCCGTTCTATCACAACAACGATGATTTCGATGAAGTGATTTTCTATCACATGGGAGATTTCTTCAGCCGTGACAATATCGGCCCGCAGATGATTACCTTCCATCCGAGTGGATTCACTCACGGCCCTCACCCGAAAGCGTTTCAGACCGCGCAGAAGTTTTCCCGCAAGGAAACCGATGAAGTCGCAGTCATGGTCGATACCCGCGACCCACTGATGGTAGGCGAAATCGCCAACAGTGTTGAGCAGAAAGCTTACGCCGATAGCTGGAAAACCAAAGCGTGATGAAGTCAGTCGTAGTCGTTATTCTGAGCATGCTGGCAGGGCCATCACTGGCCTGTCTGCATGACGATACGACGGTTGCGATTCGCTACTTCACCTGTGACGGAGCGCCGACAAAAGTTGAGTTTGCCAATACAAAGCTGGCGCTCAGTTCGGACGTTTACAAAGAGCAAGAGTTGTCCGTCAAACTGCATTTTTCAGACTCGCTGGGAAATGTGGGGCGAGTCGAATACGTTGATGGGCAACACATGCTCTTTAATCGACTGAGGAAAGAGCTTGCCGAACATGTGTATGGTAAAACGCAGTCTGATTGCCTAATAGCTTCGATGAAAGTCGTGAAGATTAATGCAACTAGCGGATATTGAGAGAAGACCTTAATGAAATTTGCCACCCTAAAAAACGGTACCCGTGACGGTCAGTTGGTCGTCGTCAATCGGCAGTTGAGCCAATGCGTTGCGATTCCACAAATCGCGCCGACACTGCAAGCCTTGCTCGACAACTGGGATGCGCTGATTGAAAAAGTGCGCGTCGTTTCAGACGAGTTGAATGCTGGCAAACGCAGCGATGCGCAAAAGTTTGATCAGAGCCACTGCCATTCGCCGTTGCCGCGTGCCTATCAATGGGCGGACGGTTCGGCGTACGTCAATCACGTTGAACTGGTGCGCAAAGCACGCGGTGCGGAAATGCCACCGTCATTCTGGACCGATCCGCTGATTTACCAGGGCGGCTCCGATACCTTCCTGGCGCCACGGGATCCGATCGTCATGGCTTCCGAAGACTACGGCATCGATATGGAATCGGAAATTACTGTTGTCACTTCGGATGTACCGATGGGGGTCAGTGCCGAACAGGCCGCGAAGCACATTCGTTTGATCATGTTGGTCAATGACGTGTCGCTGCGCGGTTTGATTCCAGCTGAACTCGCCAAAGGTTTCGGCTTTTTCCAGAGCAAGCCGTCAAGCGCGTTCTCGCCGGTGGCGGTGACGCCGGATGAACTTGGTGATGCCTGGCGCGATGGAAAATTGCATTTGCCTTTGCTGACTTATCGCAATGATGAACTGATGGGCAAGCCGAATGCCGGCGTCGACATGACCTTCAATTTCCCGACGCTGATTGCTCACGCCGCGAAAACCCGGCCATTGGGGGCGGGCTGCATCATCGGTTCCGGCACGGTGTCGAACAGGGATCCGGAAGGCGGCCCTGGCAAACCGGTCAGCGAAGGAGGCTTGGGTTATTCCTGCATCGCCGAAGTGCGCACCGTTGAAACCATTCTGCAGGGCCAGGCAAAATCGCCGTTCCTGCGTTTTGGTGAGCGGGTGCGTATCGAAATGCATGATGCCGATGGCCAGTCGATTTTCGGCACCATCGATCAAGTGGTTAAAGCGTATAATCCGGCCTGATTCAATCAGGCCGGAATCCCGCATTGAAACTCTACAGTTATTTTCGCTCGTCGGCGGCCTACCGGGTTCGCATTGCACTGAACCTGAAAGGCCTGCCGTACGAAACGTTTGGCGTCCATCTGGTCAAGGATGGCGGTCAGCACCGGCAAGCCACCTATAAAGACGCCAACCCGCAGGGTTTGGTGCCAGCATTGGAAGTCGATGGCGCCGTCATTGGTCAATCTTTGGCCATTCTCGAATACCTGGAAGAAACCCATCCGAAGCCGGCATTATTGCCGGCCGATCCTCTGTTGCGCGCGCAAGTGCGAGCGTTTGCGCTGCATATCGTCTGCGAAATCCATCCGCTGAACAATCTGCGGGTGCTGCAGTATTTGACCGGCAGCGCCGGTTTAAGCGAGGATGCCAAGCTTGCCTGGTATCAGCACTGGATCGCCGAAGGCTTTTCGGCGCTGGAAGCCGATATCGCCCGCCGTCAGCCCAGTGGCCCGTATTGCTTCGGGGAACCACTGACGTTGGCCGATGTCTGTTTGATACCCCAGGTATTCAATGCGCAGCGATTCAACTGTGATATGAGTCCTTATCCGCACCTGATGCGCGTATTCGAAACCTGTAATGCCCTGGCGGCGTTTGCCGATGCGCATCCGTCCCGCCAGCCTGACGCAGAATAATGATCGGAATTTGATAAATGCTGTTACGTATCACCGCTTTGGCGGCTTTGGTGGCTGGTGCTTCATGCCATGCGGCAACAAAATATGATGTGATCGATTTGGGTACTTTGGGCGGCGACTACGCGTTCGCATTTGGTTTGAACAATCAAGGACATGCTGTCGGGAATGCCCAAGGTCCAGTAGTTGATAATGTTCGGCAATTTTCCAATCACGCCTTTATTTGGAATGGCAATGCCACGCCGATGATTAGTGATTTGGGCAATCTCGGCAAGGATGGTTCCTATGCTCGAGCGATCAGCGACAGTGGTTTGGTGGTCGGCTACGCAAACAAAGTAACGGCAACTTCCGAAACCGGTGTCGAAACCATTCTTGAACGTGGCTTCAAAGTCGTACCAGGATCGGCAATGGAGATGCTGCCAACACCAGCGCTGCCAACCCAGAATATGCGCGCTTATGACATCGCGCTGGACGAAACCATCGTCGGCGCCGTTGATGTAACAATCGATAACGCGCAAATTACTCGTGGATACATTTTACCGGCCGGCGCTAGCGAACCAGTTCTGGTCAATGCGCTCAGCGGTGGTCAGGGCTTGGTCCTGCGTGGAGTCAACTCGGTGGCGGGTAAAGCAGTAGGTTTCAACCAGTTTGATGCCAGCACATCGCGGCCACTAATGGTTAATTTGGCTGACCCAACAGTCGCCATTGAATTAACCAGTCTTGGCGGCATTCAGGCCCAGGCATACGCGGTGAACGACCACAGTCAAATTGCCGGATACTCCTGGAACGCCGATAACACCAAGATCAACGCCGTGGTGTTTCAACCAGGTGATTCGTCCAATCCCGTTGTCGATCTTGGGCAACTGGTCGAGCGCTTTAATTCCAGTGCTGCTTACGACATCAATAACCTGGGTCAGGTGGTTGGTACAGCGCGTTCCGCGACAACGGGCTCTACCCACAGCGCCTTTCTTTATGAATTGAATGCGTCGACGCCAGTGATGCAAAATCTCAACGATCTGATTGATTGCAATGCTGATGTGTCACAGCGCTGGCATCTGGTCAGTGCCCAGTCCGTCAACGAAAACGGCGAGATTGTCGGCTATGGTACCAAAGGCAATTTGACCCGTGCATTTTTACTGCGTCCAAGCAGCGACACGACACCGCCAGTTGCCTGCCCGGAGCCACCGCCGTTTGAAGACAAAAACGAAGCCGGAAGCGTTAGCGGGTTTACCGCGTTGTTGGCCCTGCCGATGCTGTTCTGGCGTCGACGTAAAATTTGAACGAATCGAAGTAACAAAAAGGGCGCCAGCGGCGCCCTTTTTGTTTTACATGTTCGGGTAATTCGGTCCACCGGTGCCTTCCGGTGTTACCCATTGGATATTCTGTTTCGGATCTTTGATATCGCAGGTTTTGCAGTGTACGCAGTTTTGTGCGTTGATCTGGAAGCGTGGCGCTTTGCCTTCTTCACGCACCACTTCATACACGCCTGCTGGGCAGTAGCGTTGCGCGGGTTCATCGTATAACGCCAGGTTGTGATCGATCGGAATCGATGGATCTTTCAGCTGCAGGTGGCAAGGCTGATCTTCCTCGTGATTGGTGTTGGAGATATACACCGACGACAGTTTGTCGAAGGTCAGCACGCCGTCCGGTTTTGGGTAAACGATTTTTTTCGCGCGCGAGGCCAGCGTCAGCATTTCATGATCCGGTTTCGGCACGCGCAAGGTAAACGGCAGTTTGCCCCGGAACAACAGCTGATCGATGCCGGTAAACATGACGCCGCCCAAAAGTCCCCATTTATGGAACGCTGGGTAGGTATTGCGGGCCCGATACAATTCCTCATGGACCCAGCTCTGTTCGAATGCAGTTTGCATTTCGGTCAGATCGGCGTGCTGCTTGTCGGCTTTCAGTGCGTTGAACACCACTTCGGCGCCGAGCATACCGGATTTCATCGCGGTGTGACTGCCCTTGATCTTCGGCAGGTTCAAAAAGCCGGCATCACAACCAATCAGTAAACCGCCTGGGAATGACAATTTCGGCAGCGATTGCAAGCCACCTTCGTTCAAGGCCCGGGCGCCGTAAGAAATACGTGTGCCGCCTTGCAGATGTTTGGCAATTGCCGGGTGAGTCTTGAAGCGTTGGAATTCGTCGTATGGCGACAGGTACGGATTGGTATAACCAAGGCCAATGACAAAACCGACCGCGATTTGATTGTTTTCCAGATGATAAAGAAACGAGCCGCCATAGGTGCCGCTATCCAGCGGCCAGCCGGCGCTGTGCACGACCAGTCCCGGTTTGTGTTGCTCAGCTGGCACCTCCCAGAGTTCTTTCAGGCCGATGCCGTAATGCTGCGGATCTTTGCCTTCGCGCAGATTGAATTTTTTGATCAAGTGTTTGCCAAGATGGCCGTGACAACCTTCGGCGAACAGCGTGTATTTGGCGCGTAATTCATAACCCGGTTGATAGGTGCTCTTGTGTGTGCCATCGCGAGCGACACCCATGTCGCCGGTGGCGATGCCGGCAACCGAACCATCGTCATGGTAAAGCACTTCGCTGGCCGCGAAGCCCGGAAACACGTTGACGCCCATCGCTTCGGCCTGTTGACCGAGCCAGCGGCAGAGATTGCCAAGGCTGATGATGTAATTGCCATGATTGCGCTGCTGTGGAATCAGCAACGAGGTCGGCCACGACCAGGAGCTCTTTTCTGACAAAAACAGAAACTCCTCATCGGAAACCGGCGTATTCAGTGGTGCGCCGAGTTCTTTCCAATTAGGCAGCAATTCATTCAGCGCGCGCGGTTCGAATACTGCGCCGGACAGAATATGCGCGCCGATTTCGGAGCCTTTTTCGACGACGCAGACGCTGATGTCCTGGCCATGCTGCTCACTTAACTGGCGCAGACGTATCGCCGAGGCGAGGCCTGCGGGGCCGCCGCCAACGATGACGACATCAAATTCCATACTTTCTCTTGTCATTTTCTGCTCCGGAGATGGTTTTCTTGACCACTAACATTGACCCCAGCGTACAGGTCATGGAAGATCGCGACCCTCATTTGCATGAAGCAAGCACGATTGGAAACGGTCGATTATAAAGCTACGAGGTAAGGCATGAAAATTCTAGTAGCGGTCAAGCGGGTAATCGATGCCAACGTCAAGGCCCGAGTCAAGGCTGATGGCAGTGGTGTGGAAACCGCGAACGTGAAGATGGCGATGAACCCGTTCTGCGAAATCGCCGTGGAAGAAGCGGTGCGTTTGAAAGAAAAAGGCGCCGCCAGCGAAATCATTGTGGTGTCAGCGGGCCCGGCCACCAGCCAGGAGACGTTACGCACGGCGTTGGCGCTCGGCGCCGACCGAGCCATTCATATCGAAGAAGCAAGCGAATTGGAGCCGCTGGCCGTCGCTAAGCTGCTGAAAGCGATTGTCGAAAAAGAGCAGCCGCAACTGGTGCTGCTCGGCAAACAATCGATCGATGGTGACAACAATCAGACAGGGCAGATGCTCGCGGGCCTGCTGGGTTGGCCGCAGGGCACGTTCCTGTCGAAAGTGGCTATCGAAGGCGGCAAAGCGACCGTTGTCCGTGAAATTGATGGTGGTTTGGAAACGCTGAAGCTGGATTTGCCAGCGGTCATCACCACCGATTTGCGCCTGAATGAGCCGCGTTTCGCTTCGCTGCCGAACATTATGAAAGCCAAGCAGAAAAAGCTCGACAAGCTATCGGTTGCCGATCTCGGCGTCGATATCGCGCCGCGTGTGAAAACCCTGAAAGTAGAACCGCCCGCAGCGCGTCAGGCAGGCGTCAAAGTGGCTTCGGTACAGGAGCTGGTCAACAAGCTGCACAACGAAGCGAAGGTGATCTAAATGAGCGTATTGGTTATTGCCGAACACGGCAAAGGTAAACTCGCTGCTTCGACACTGAACACACTGGCGGCAGCAGAAAAAATTGGCGGCGATATTCATTTGCTGGTCGCCGGCAAGGAATTGAGCGCCGTGACCGAGGCCGCCAAACAGGTGCCAGCCGTTGCCAAAGTGCTGGTGCTCGATGATGCCGCGCTGGAACACGTTACCGCTGAGGCCCTGAGCCCGGTTGTCGTTGAGCTGGCGAAAAACTATGGCCATGTGCTGGCGCCCTCGACAACGTTTGGAAAAAATCTGGCTCCCCGCATCGCGGCACTGCTTGATGTTCAGATGATTTCCGATATTCAGGCGGTGGTCTCTGCCGATACCTTCCAGCGCCCGATTTACGCCGGCAATGCCGTTGCCACCGTGCAGAGCAGCGATGCCATCAAGGTCATCACCGTGCGCAGCACCGGCTTTGACGCGGTGACCGCAGAAGGCGGATCGGCAGCGGTGGAAGCCGTCAGTGCCAGCGTTAGCGCCAAAGGCGTCGAGTTCGTCGCTCAGGAATTGACCGTTTCCGAGCGCCCGGAATTGACCTCGGCCCGAGTGATCATCTCCGGTGGCCGTGGTATGCAGAATGGCGAGAACTTCAAGATGCTGGAAGCGTTGGCCGACAAGCTCGGCGCCGCTGTCGGCGCTTCGCGTGCGGCCGTCGATGCCGGTTTTGTACCGAACGATTACCAGGTCGGCCAGACCGGCAAAATCGTTGCGCCAGAGCTCTATATCGCTGTCGGTATTTCCGGCGCCATTCAGCATTTGGCCGGTATGAAAGATTCGAAAGTCATCGTTGCCATCAACAAGGACGAAGAGGCGCCGATTTTCTCGGTGGCCGATTACGGTCTCGTTGGCGATTTGTTCAAGGTGATTCCGGAGCTTTCGAGCGAACTGGACAAATTGTCCTAAAAAGCGGTTCCAAGAAAAAAAAACGGCGCTTCGGCGCCGTTTTTTTGATTCGCCTGACCAGCATTTTGCCGATTCTTTGCTAAGGTTATTCGGGTTCGTGCGCGGAAAGTCATAGCAAAGATGTTGAAGCCGGTAAAAATCGAAGACTTGCAGTTGGGTATGTACGTGGTCGGAGTCTTGCGCCAAACCGGCGATACGATTCTCGCCAACGAAGGCTTGGTGCGCACGCCTCAAGCCCTGGAACATCTGCGCCGCAAGGGCGTGTTGGAAGTGATGGTTGATCCGGCCCGCAGTGTCGATATGACCCCTGCGCAACCTGCCTCCGCTGCTGAACCAACGCCAGCAACAACACTAACCGATGATCCCTTGTCACGCTTGGCGCCCAAAGTCAGCTTCGAAGCCGAAATTGGTCATGCCTCAAAGCTCTATGGTGAAGCTCGCGATTTGCAGTCGAAAGCGTTTCGTAATTTGCAGGCCGGTAGGCCGATTGAAGTCGGCCCGATGCAGCAACTGACCAGCGGCATCATGCAGTCGGTATTTCGCAACAAGGATGCGTTGCTCTGCGTTTCCCGTATGCGCGATAAAGACGCTTATCTGCTTGAGCACTCGATCAACGTTTCCATTCTGATGACGATATTTGCTCGTTATCTCGGATTCAACGAAGCCGAAATCCATGAGCTCGCCACCGGTGCGATGATGCACGACATCGGCAAAATCAAAGTGCCGGATGCGGTGCTGAGCAAGCCGGGTCGTTTGAGCGACGATGAGTTCACCGAAATGAAACGTCATGTCGAATACGGTATCGAGGTGTTGAAGTCGACACCGGGTGTGACGCCAATGATGTTGCGCGTTGTGGCCGAGCATCATGAGCGCTTCAATGGCAGTGGCTATCCGTATGGCCTGGCCGGTGAGAACATTTCCCGCGAGGGCCGCATGGCTGGCATCGTAGATTGTTATGACGCCATTACCGCGACCCGTGTTTACAAGGACAGTTCGCAGAGTGTCGTCGCGTTCAAAATTCTGCGTCAGGACAGCGGCACCCATTTCGATGGCGAACTGGTTACCGACTTCATTCGCGCTATCGGTGTGCATCCGGTCGGCACCATGGTCAAGCTGAAGAGTCAGCGGCTCGGCGTCATCATCAAGAGCAATCTGGCGCAACCGCTGCGGCCGGTCGTCAAAGTGTTCTACAACGCCAAGCTGCGTCAGCATGTGCCGGTGGTCGACGTCGATCTGTCCGACAGCCGTCATGCCGATGAAATTGAAGCCAGCGTCAAACCCGAGCAATTCAAAGTCGATCTGCTGAAATTTTTCCGAATGGCCATCGTCGGCGGTTAATTCCTGACCTGAAGCGGCGGGAATATGTAACAGCCATTGTCCTGGCCATCCAAGCGGCTTGTCATCGAACGTCAGTCTATGTTTCCATCGGAGTTTGTCGTAGAGCCAGTTGACTGGCCCGTTCCTTTCCAATGGAGACTCCCGATGATGCGACCTTGGTGGCAACCGACCGCAACCGCGGCGGCGCTGGCGCTGCTGTGTGTCAGCTGTGCAGATTCCCCCGATTCTTCCAAAACGGCTGAGCAAGCCGAACCGTTCGCTTCCCAGTACCAACCCTTACCCTCAACCCCAACACTGATCAAAAACGCGACGCTGCTGCTCGGCAATGGCGAGCGCATCGATAATGGTCAGTTGCTGCTGGTTGACGGCAAAATCAACGCCGTTGGCACCAATGTTGACGCGCCGGAAAACGCCACGGTGATTGATGCCAGCGGCAAATGGGTGACGCCTGGCATTATCGATGCTCATTCGCACCTCGGGGTTTACCCAAGCCCGGGCATCGAGTCGAGCGAAGATGGCAACGAAATGGTCAATCCCGACACCGCCTACGCCTGGGCCGAACACGCGATTTGGCCACAGGATCCGCAATTCCCGCTGGCGCTCGCCGGTGGAGTCACGACCTTGCATGTTTTGCCGGGCTCGGCGAATTTGTTTGGTGGCCGTTCCGTGACCATCAAGAACGTGCCGGCACGCAGTGTCATGGAAATGAAATTTCCCGATGCGCCGCATGGCTTGAAAATGGCCTGTGGTGAAAACCCGA